>CAKUIK010000033.1 GCA_934661005.1 uncultured Slackia sp. | reverse complement strand
GATCTAGACGAAATTGCTTCGTATACAGACAAATAGAAAATAGATGCTCAGCTCTCATTGAAAACTTGGGGGGGGGGTACGCTACAATTCTGTGCGATTTTTTGGCGCAGAGCAAGGAGGAAGGCATCGCTGGTCATGCGTACGTCAGGTGAATGATATTCCGTTTCCCTGACTGCGTGTTCATAAGCGTAACGCCAGGCGTCTTCTGCGCAAAATCCTTTATACGCAGAAGATTCGCGACATGCGAGTTGTATTGCTCGCATTTGTTGCTGCGGGCTTTTTCGTTGATCCTAGGGAGGGATGAATGCTTAAGAAGTTGAAAAAACCACGCTGTCTGGTGGCAATTGCCTTGACATGCATGCTTGTGTCATGGCAGTCGCTTACGCCGTTTACGCAAGCCATTGCGGCCAATATTGGTGAAGCTGCGACTCGGGTGAGCGCTTCCGACGAGCAGTCGACGCGGGATAGCCAAAACGCCCCTACCGTACAGACTGCGCAAGCCGTCGGTAATAATGATGTGGTGGCTGCTGCGAACGGGGATGCCGTAGCGGTTAGCGGTGGTAATGTTGAAGATACCGCTAGCAATGTTTTCGTGGCTGGCGAATCTACTTCAAGCACCCCGGCTTCGCAGAGCGACGAAATCAGCACTCCTTCAGTTCGAAACGGTGAATATAACGGAAACGCCGAATACCGAGAAGTAACCTCGGGCATTAAGGTGAATATTTATAAGGACAACGAATACTCGCAAGAGCTCGGTCCTAATGATGCTATCGCCCCCGATGCACATTTGTACGGCAAAGTGCACATTGATTTCTCGGTGAAGGAGACGCCGACGCTCGCGCAGCCGAACATCAAATACACCTTTCCGAATAATGTGAAGTTCGATAACAGCAGCTTTCAAACGCTTTACGACGGCGACAATCAAGTTGCGGGCAGTTGGCGCATTCAAGATGGTGTCGTTTACCTGCACTACAACGAGGATTGGCTGAATAAAGAACACTCCAACGTGAGTGCTCACGTCAATTTCCAGTTCGTCATGAATGCCGAAGATACGGGTGACGGCAAAGAGGTGATAGTCAATTTTCCCGGCGTTGCGACGTCGGTGGTTATTAAAACCAAGGACGGCAGCGTTTCCGGCAATAAGTTTGGCGCCGACCCCAATAAAGAATGGGAGATGCCGAAATTTGACGCATCCGACAACTCCTATACCTGGACGGTGAAGGTTTCCCCATCGGCGACTGCGACTAACTTGAAGATCGAAGATGTCATTGGGTCGAACCTCGATTTTGTCACCGGTTCCTTCAAGCTGATCGACAAGAACGGCAGCCCGGCGGCGGGCAAATGCGACGTAACTATCGACGGCCAGAAAGCGACCATCGAACTTGGCACGCTTTCCAAGGGCGATTACTACGTTCAATACAAAACCACGGTGAAGCAGTCGGTGCTCGACGCGCTCGAGGACGGCCAGGAGGCTTCCGGCGTCGGCAACACGGCGAAGTGGATTTGGGGTAGCACGGGCGAGAACAACGGCACCTCTGGTTCGAAAGATCCCGAAAAGGTTAAGTATTCCATGGTGCAAAAGTCTGTTGCGGCAGGCAGTACCGACGACAATATTACATGGACCGTCAAGCTGAATACGGGCAGCCTCAAGGCCGATATGTCAAAGTATCAGTTCAGTGACATCTTGAGTGGAGACCAAAAGTTTAAAGAAGGCACGAAATACATGGTGACCGACGCCTCTGGCAAACAGGTGGCGTCGGGTGCTGTAGACCCGAATAGTTCTGAACTCAATTTCACACTTCCTGACGGCTTGGGTAAACAAGAGCTCACTGTTACCTATACCACCGCAATGAGCAACGTCGATTCCACGAAGGCGGTCTCAAATACTTCGAAGGTGACCCCGCCGAACGATGAAGGCGTCGCGGGTGAAGGCAGCGCAAGCTACCAGCCAACCGACGAGCGTACGTATGTGACGAAGCGCCTCGTTGATGCAGATAACGCCGAAAACGACGGCAAGGCTTCTTGGGAATCGACCGTGAAGTTCTCCTCCATGGATGCGAATACCGACCCGAGTACGGTCGTATTCATCGACAGCATCAAAAAAGATGGTGGCAATTTCGAACACATGAAGTTCAGCAATATCGTGGTTAAGGTCATTGGCGCCGCCGAGTTGAAAAAGGGTGTCGACTATACCATTGAAGGTGGAGACTACAGCAATATCGCCATTCGATTCCAAAGCACCGATGCGGTTAAAGGGCTCATTGGCGCGCACGATATTGTTGTGACGTATGACACGACGTGCAGCGGCGCGAATGCTACCTACACTAACACCTCGGCAGTCAAAATCGGCAACGTCGACAAGGGCAGCGCGTCCGATTCCTTTGTGATTAATAAAGAAGTTGCTCCCGCCGTGTCGAAAAAGTCGACCGGTGAAGCCCAATGGAAGGCTGACTACACTTGGCCCGACGGCTCCAAGGGCGCCTGGATTGCCAATTGGGAAGTCCATGTGAACTGCGATGAGCCGAATACCTGGACCCATAATGCCGGGTCCGACCTCAAGGGTGCCGACGTTGTGGTGAAAGACACGCTTGGCGAAGGAATGTCATACGTGGGCGGGTCTTCTCGCTATTGGCTGTGCGGCTCCAGTGGCTTCGACAGTGCTGGCGATTGGCCGGAGCTTCGCGCGGAACCCTCTACCGAGAAGGGCGTCGCGGCATTTACCATCCCAACGCAGAGCATGGTGAATGAGGCGGGCTCTTGGAGGGGGTATGTAAAACTGACTTATCAGACCGCCATCAAGCAGTCCGCCGTCGATGCCGGTGTATCTAAAGACTTCGTCAACACTGCCGAGGCCGATGCGGGTCAAACACACTTCCCTGAAGGAACAGGCAAGGTTACCGTCAACAACAAAGTGCTCGACAAGCAGGCCGTTCGCGCGAGTGACAATTCGCATGTTAAGTACACCATCACGGTAAACCCGAACGCGCAGACGCTCGGCGTCTCCGGCTCGTTGACGCTGGTTGATACCATGAGCGCAGGTGCGAGCTTCACCAATGGCACCCTCAAAGTTACTGACAAGGATGGAAAAGAGGTCACCGACGGCGTTTCCTATACGCTGAAGAATCAGCCGAATTTAGACGGAAGTACCTCGACGGTGCTCACGCTTACGGTTCCAAATTCCAAAGCGCTCACGGTGACGTACGACGTTGCTCCCCAGGGCGCTCTTGGCACTGAAGTGAAAATTGAAAACGACGTGAGCATGCAAGGCTTCGCTTCGTCATCTGCGCACCATGATCAAAAGTGGGTAGTTCAGAAGTCCAACGCCGGCACCGATGCCACGAGCTATGGCATTACCGTTAATAAGACCGATGAGACGGGCAAGGAACCCCTTGAGGGCGCCGAATTCACTCTTTACCAGATCGACCTTGATAAATCAACGGCGAACAGCCTTGTGAAGTCGAAGGTCGCGACCGTTGGCGACAATCCGAAGGCAACGGACAAGAATGGCATTGCCAAGTTCGGCGACAAGGAGCACCCGCTCGACGCCGCCACACTTTATTGCTACGAGGAGACTAAGGCTCCCGCGGGCTATAAGATTTCCAACACCGCGCCGACTTATGTGATGTTCAGCGGCGCGAGCGAGCAAGCCAAGGCCGATTACGCCGCGGCGTTCGCGAAGGCGCAGTCGCTCGGTATCACTCCCAACAGCGGCACGACATTCAGCGTTTTTGACGAGAAGATCACCGAACCGACTGGCTCTATTGAGCTTAACGTGGTGAAGCAGGTCAACAGCGCCGATCCTGCCAACGACCAGAGCTTCGAGTTCTCCGTTGCGGGCAAGGATGACGCCTCCAATGCGAAGATGCCCGAGCGCACCTCGGCGACAACGACCGGAGCAAGCATTGCTTCCTTTGGCACGATCGGCTTCACCAAGGAAGACGTTGGGAAGACCTATACCTACGCCATTCATGAGACTTCATCTGCGCCCAATGATGGCAACGTGTGGACTATGGCGGGCGATGTGACCGCGACGGTTAAAGTCGGAATGCCGACCGACGACGCTCCGACGGTCATTCCCGTGACGGTTGAGTACAGCAACGTGAACGCCGATGGCACCGCCGCGCTGTTCAACAATACTTGGACCAAGCCTGCGCCGACTTCCACGTCGTTTACCGCGCAGGTGAAAAAGGTGCTCGAAGGCGGCCGCGACCTCAAGGCTGGTGAGTTTACGTTCGTTTTGAAGAAGGGCGATAAGGAAGTCGCGCGCACCACGAACGCCGCCGATGGTTCGGTGGTTTTCAAGGATGTCGCCATTACTTCCGTCTCTGACGGCGGCGAGTACACCATTTCCGAAGTCAAAGGCACCGATAGTTCAATTGAATACTCCAATCAGGTCGTGAAGGCCAACGTCGACGTTGCCGAGAAAGATGGCAAACTCGTCGCGGCCGTCACGTATGGCGACAGCAAATCGACCGAAGTCCAAACCATCACCAACACCTTCAGGCCCGCTGCCACGGTGGCAACGGTAGAGGCGTCAAAGACGCTTGCTGGTCGCGCCCTTAAGGCGGGCGAGTTTGACTTCCAGCTGAAGAGCGACGACAAAGTAGTTGCCACTGCGACCAACGATGCCGATGGCAAGGTTGTTTTCCCTGCCGATGCGCTTACCTACAATGCTGTCGGCGAGCATGACTACGTTCTTTCCGAGGTTGCGAAGGTTGGCGCTGACGCTAAAGGCGTTACCTATGACGCCAAACAGGCCAAGGTACATGTTTCCGTGACGCAGGATTCGACCACGGGCGAGCTTTCCGCGAAAACCACCTACGATGGCTCCGAGACTGTTCCGGGCTTCAAGAATTCCTATGCAGCCACTGGTTCTGTGGCCTTGAGCGTTGTGAAGACCGTAAACGGCAAGGTGCCCGACGCTGATGTGAGATTCGATTTCAAGCTCGAGGCGAAGACGCTCGGCGCGCCGATGCCCGAGAATAATGTCGTGCAGACCGCGGGCGGCGAGCCTGTTTCCTTCGGCGACATCAAGTTCGGCCTGGCCGACGCTGGCAAGACTTACGAGTACGTCATCGGTGAGACCACGCCCGCGACCATCGGTTGGACGATGGCCCAGTCCGTGACCGTCAAAGTGACCGTTGGCGCCGACAACGGCGACGGCGCGCTCAAGGCGAGCTCGGTCGAGTACTCCTGCGCCGCCGCCAATGGCGCCGCCGCGCTGTTTGACAACAAATACGAGGAACAGCTGCCGACGCCCGATGACCCGCAGGTGCCTGAGCAACCGCAGACGCCTGAGGACTCTCGTACTCCTGATGCGCCGCACGGTGGGTTCTTCGCCAAGACGAACGACCCCACCCACATGCTTGCTCAAGGAATGGTCGGCCTTGCTTCCGCTGTCGCTGCTGTCGCGTGTGCCGCTTCCTTGCGCCGTCTGCGTAAGAGGAGCGAATAGAAAAAGCCTTTCATGAAAAAGGCGCGGCCCAAATGGGTCGCGCCTTTTCTTTGTTCGTCAATTAAGCTAGCTGGCGAGTTGCTGCATGCGCGAGCTTGTGGTCTCTGTTTCGAGGTCATCGCGCTTGCTGCGTTGTTCCGCCTTTGAGTCCTTGTCTTGCCATTCTTGATTGCGGAATACGAATGAGCTTCTTGTACGTTTCCAGTCCAGCCATGAGCACTTCTTCGTCGAAATTGAAAGTATCGGCATGCAGCGGAATGCCCGTGCCCGTTCCCAAAAGCAGGAACACGCCGGGCAAATGGCGCTGGTAGAACGCGAAATCTTCCGCAATAAGCAGCGGTTTGGGAAGCTCGGTCACATCGATATGTTGCGCGGCAAGCTCGAACAGTTCCTCGTTGTTCACTACCGGCGGGTAGCCCTCGCTAAAGTCGACATCGACGGTGCAGCCTGCTTCCGCAGCGCGGCGCTCGGCAATCTCGCGCAGCGCCTCTTTCGCTTCGGTGCCCATTTTTTCGCTGAACGTGCGCAGCGTGCCTTCGATATACGTGCGCGACGAAATCACGTTGCGCGCCTGGCCGCTTTGAAGCAGGCCGCATTTGAATGTGCAGGGTTCTTCGTGCGCGCGCTGCGCCATGTAGTCGTACGCCTCCAGAATAAAGCGCATGCCCGCTTCCATGGAATCGGCGCCATCTTCGGCCTTGGCGATATGCGTGGCTTTGCCGAAGAACGTGAACGTGCTTTCGCTCGTGGCGGCAAGCAGTGCGCCAGGGCGGCTTGCGATGTGGCCCTTCGGCAAATCGGGCCACAAATGGAAGCCGAAAATGCGATCGACGTGGTATTTCTCGAACGTGCCCGATTCGCAGATGAACTGCGCGCCGCCCGTGGTTTCTTCGGCGGGCTGGAACACGATGAGCACGTTGCGTTCGAGCTCGTCGAGATGCGCCGCAATATGCCGCGCAAGGCCGAGCGCCATGGCCATATGCCCGTCATGCCCACACGCGTGCATCTGTCCGGCGTGCGTCGAGCAGAACGGCACGCCCGATTTCTCGGTTACGGGCAGCGCGTCCATGTCGGTTCGAATGGCGGTGGTGTGATCGCTTCCGCGGTCGAAAAACGCGCACACGGTTGAGCGGCACGGCTCGAACACTTCGCACGGCAATTCATCGATGACCGAATGCACGTACGCGATGGTTTTCGGCAAATCGAAGTCAACTTCAGGAATTTGGTGTAGGTCGCGGCGGTATTTCTCGAGGTCGGCCAGCGTGGGGTCGGCAAACGCGCCGTTGAGGGGTTCGCATTCGTTCATAGTGCCTCTTCGTCTAAAAGTTCCTTGAATTCTCGCGCATTATAGCCTTCGCGCTTTGACTTTAGCGCACTAAAGTGATAGTTTCATTCGAACGATAGAGGCGCGGGTGCGATGGGCCTTGGGGAAGTCGGCAGGCGTTGACCCCAAAGCGAGGCAAGCCCGCCGAATTCGCGTTGCCGGGCGCGGCGCGCGAATGGGTTTGCGGGGAACACCCGCAAGACTGTCTGCGAAATCGCAGGTGCGCTATCTTGCTGTGAAATGTTTTGCGCTGGTGTATGCCGCGCATGCGACGCCAGTGAGGCCGTGCCTTGCTGGCGTTTTTTTTGTTATGCGGTTTGGGGTAAAGGGCCTCCTTTTCTTCCGGGTCGCGCGCATGTTTTGAGAAAGGCGACGCGCATGAACAAGCAACCCTTCGTCTCGAAGGCTCAACTCGACGATATTATCGAGCACTATCCCACGCCGTTTCATCTCTATGACGAAGCGGGCATCCGTCGCAACATGGAAGCGGTGCGAGACGCGTTCTCGTGGAACCCTGGTTTTAAGGAATACTTCGCGGTAAAGGCCACGCCGAACCCGTTTCTTATCGATATCCTGCGCGACTATGGGTGCGGGTGCGACTGCTCTTCGGCAACTGAGCTGCAGCTTTGCGACGCCATGGGCATTTCGGGCCACGACATTATGTTCTCATCGAACGAAACCCCTGCGGCCGATTACGAGGCGGCTGCAAAGCTCGGCGCCATCATCAACCTCGACGATATTTCGCATATCGATTTCCTCGAGAAAACGATTGGCGGCATTCCTGAAACCATGAGCTGCCGCTACAACCCCGGCGGGCTTTTCGAAATCTCCAACGGCATTATGGACAACCCGGGCGATGCCAAATATGGCATGACGACCGAGCAGCTGTTCGAGGCATTCCGCACGCTGAAAGCCAAGGGCGTCAAGCATTTCGGCATTCATGCTTTCCTGTGCAGCAATACCGTGACGAACGATTATTACCCCGAGCTTGCCGCCGTGTTGTTCAAACTGGCCGTTCAGCTGCAACAAGAAACGGGTGCGCACGTCGAGTTCATCAACCTGTCTGGCGGCGTGGGCATTCCCTATGAGCCTGGTCGGGAACCGAACGATATTCGAGCGATTGGCGAAGGCGTCCGTCGTGTGTATGAGGAAATCCTCGTGCC
Source organism: uncultured Slackia sp. (assembly GCA_934661005.1). Taxonomy (GTDB): domain Bacteria; phylum Actinomycetota; class Coriobacteriia; order Coriobacteriales; family Eggerthellaceae; genus Slackia. The sequence goes on along the minus strand of CAKUIK010000033.1, from coordinate 17,269 downwards.
CGCCGGCATGGGCGATGTGGCGATTTTCACCGAAATGGGCCGCTTCATGATGGGCCCGTACGGCTGCTTGGTTACCACGGCCATTCATCACAAGCATATTTATAAGGAATACATCGGCGTCGATGCGTGTGCGGCGAACCTCATGCGACCTGCGCTGTACGGCTCGTACCATCACATTACCGTGGCGGGCAAGGAAAATGCGCCGTGCGATCACGTGTATGACGTGGTGGGCGGCCTGTGCGAGAACAACGACAAATTCGCGATTGACCGCGCGCTGCCTGAAATCGAAGATGGCGACGTGCTCGTGATTCATGATACGGGCGCACATGGCCACTCCATGGGCTACAACTACAACGGCAAGCTGCGCAGCGCCGAGCTGTTGCTTCGTGAGAACGGCAGCGTGAAGCTCATCCGTCGCGCCGAGGTGCCAGCAGATTATTTCGCCACGCTGTACGGTTGCGACGAATTGCTGGACGGCGCCCCTTATGACGCGGAGAAACTCAAAGGGAAATAAGCGTTGCCCGACTGGCGAAAGCCAAAGAAAGGCCGCCCGGTGTTTCGAACAGCCCCGCCGCGCGGCCGAACGTGTTTCGACGCGCGAGGGCAAACGCACAAAGGGCCTGGCGAAGCGCCCGACGGTCTCGCAGCCTCGAGCGCTTCGTCGTTTGTCAAAACGACGAAAGGAAAGAACATGGCAGATATGAAGGGTTTGAGCGGTTCCATTGTGGCGCTCGTCACGCCGTTCGCCGAAGACGGCAGCGTCGACTTCGAGGCGCTTGGCAGCCTGGTCGATTTCCATTTGGAAAACGGAACCGACGCCCTGCTCACGTTGGGCACCACGGGTGAGTCGTCGACCATGTCGCACGAGGAAGACGACGAGGTGTGCAAGTTCGTCGTCGATCGCGTGGCGGGACGCGTGCCCGTTATCGCGGGCAGCGGCTCGAACAGCACGCAAACCATGCTCGAGAAGAGCTTGAGCTTCCAGAAGATGGGCGCCGATGGCCTGCTGCTCATTACGCCGTATTACAACAAGTCGAACGAGGAAGGTATATACCGCCATTTCACCACGGTGCTCGATGCGGTCGATATTCCTTGCATTTTGTATAACGTGCCTGGTCGTACGGGTTGTTCCATTTCCGAGCGCAATGTCGCTCGCCTGGCGAAGCACCCCAACGCCTTCGGCATTAAAGAAGCTTCGGGCAATATCGGCTACGCGACGAAGATCGCGCGCTACCTGTCTGATGATTTCTGCATGTTCTCGGGCAACGACGACATCGTGCTGCCCATGATGGCGTTGGGCAGCCGCGGCGTCATTTCGGTTTGGGCGAATGTGCAGCCGAAGGAAGTGCACGACATGTGCCACGCATGGCTTGCGGGCGATCGCGACGCCGCGCTGAAAACCCAGCTTGCGGGCATCGAGCTGGTCGATTCGCTGTTCTGCGAGGTGAATCCCATTCCGGTGAAATACGCGTTGGAACTCATGGGCTTTGGCAAGGCCGTGTATCGCCAGCCGCTGTGCGAGCCGAGCGATGCGGCGAAGGCGACGATTGCCGAGGCAATGCGCAACGCGGGCATTATCTAACGCATCCAATTGCTTTCAACTGTCGAAGAGGAATGAATATGACCACAGTACTTGTTATCGGCGATGGTCGCATGGGAACCATCATCCGCGAACTTGTCGAAGCCGATGAATCGCTCGAGCTTGCAGGCATTATCGGCATCGACAATAAGGATGAGCTGGCCGACGCCGCTCCCGCCGCCGATGTCGCGATTGATTTTTCGCATAAGAGCATGCTCGACTTGGTCGAAGCGTATGTGAATCGCACGGGTGCGGCCCTTGTGAGCGGCACGACGGGCTACGACGAGGCCGAAATGGGTCGCATTCGCGCGCTCGGCGAGAAGGCGCCTGTTATCCACAGCGCGAATTACTCGCTTGGCGTGGCGGTGTTGCGCCGTTTGGCCGCCGAGGCCGCAAAGGCGCTGCCTGGTTTCGATATCGAAATCGTCGAAACCCATCATAACCAAAAGGTCGACGCGCCCAGCGGCACCGCGAAGCTGCTGCTTTCGGCTGTGAATCTCGAAGACGAATACGACGTGGTGTATGGTCGCGAAGGCATGTGCGGCAAGCGTCCCGCTCGAGAAATCGGCGTGCATGCGCTGCGCGGCGGCACGGTTGCAGGCACTCATACGGTGCATTTCTTCGGCGAAGACGAGGAAGTCGCCCTTACGCACCGCGCCACGAGCCGCCGCATTTTCGCGTCGGGCGCTGTGGCTGCGGCGAAAAAGCTGGTGGAGCGCGAACCTGGGTTCTATGGCTTCGACGAGCTGATGTTTTAGAAATAACATGCGTTAGATGCGCGGTTTGGGTAGATTCCGTCTGGGCGCGGCAAGCCCTTCGGAATCGTCTGCGTTCAAGCTTGTTCTTCATTTCAATATGAAACGCAGTCAAGCGGGCGCATAGTGAACGAAGTGAACGGTAGCCCGCTGTGGTTCCGTGGGGTTTGCCGCGCCCAGACGGAATCGGCGGGAAAGAACAAGAGGAATCAACATGAACGCTGAAGAGATCATTAATTTCATCGCTACTTCTGAAAAGAAAACTCCGGTAAAGGTGTATGTGCGCGAGAAGCCTGGCCAGAAGGTCAACTACAAGGCAAACGCTTCGAAAGGCGAAGTGAAGGTGTTCGGCGGCCGCAAGGGCAAAATCGTGTTCGGCGATTGGGCCGACATCAAGCCCGTGCTCGAGTCGAATGCCGATGCGTTTGACTATTACGAAGTGGAGAACGATTGCCGCAATTCCGCCGTTCCCATGCTCGACATGAAGGAAGTCAACGCGCGCATCGAGCCGGGCGCGATTATTCGCGACCAGGTCGAGATTGGCGACAACGCCGTTATTATGATGGGCGCTGTCATTAACATCGGCGCCGTGATTGGCGAGGGCACCATGATCGACATGGGCGTGGTGCTGGGCGGCCGCGCCATCGTCGGCAAGCATTGCCACATTGGCGCAGGCACGGTGCTCGCTGGCGTGGTCGAACCCGCAAGCGCAACGCCGGTCACTGTTGAGGACAATGTCATGATTGGCGCGAACGCCGTGGTGCTCGAGGGCTGCCGCGTGGGCGAGGGCGCTGTTGTTGCCGCCGGCGCTGTTGTGGTGAGCGATGTTCCTGCAGGCGCGGTTGTCGCTGGCGTTCCCGCGAAGGTCATTAAGATGAAGGATGCAAAGACCGAGGGCAAAACTGCTCTGGTTGACGCGCTTCGCACGCTGTAGTTTATTGTGCGCGGCAAAGGAGCTGCCCCTTCGCTGCGCATGCCTGGATTGATGGCGAAATGTCGCGAAATCCATCATCATCTATAAGTGTTGAGCCTTTTGACCTGGGTAAACGATAAATTCAGCACATTTGGTTCATATCTTGAAACACCTACCATCCCCCTGATTCAACCATGGGGGATGGTTCTTTTTTCGGCAAAACTTCCCATAATGCAATGCATCGGTTCGGGGCGCAGGAGGCACCGCGAACCATAAGCAAAGGCCTTTAAGGGCCGCATGGTTAAAGCGCAGCCAGAGGGGGCTGCACAATCCAAAGGGAGGATTAACACCATGAGCATTGAGAATGGTATGAGCCGTCGCAACTTCCTGTCCGGCGCCGCTGTCGCGGGTGCCGCAATCGCTGGCATGGCTGGCTTGAGCGCTTGCTCGCCGTCTTCTTCCAGCTCCAAGAGCGACGACAAGGCCGAAACCAAGGCCGCCGCTACGGGCGAGACCACGATGGGCTTCGACGGTACGGGCGCTATGCCTTGGCTTGGCGAGAAGCCGGAAATCGCCGATGCTGACGTTGAGGAGACCGTCGACGCCGACGTTGTCGTTGTGGGTCTTGGCTGCGCTGGCGTTCCCGCCGCTCGTGCCGCTGCGGAAGCTGGCGCGAAGGTCGTTGCCCTCGAGGCGTCGCCGAAGCTCAACTCCGTTGCTTCCGACATGGCTATTTTCGGTGGCGAGACGCAAGCGAAATGGGGTCGCGGCGATGGCTACATGGACAAGAAGACCGTCGTGAACATGCACATGGAGGAAGGCAGCCACCATGTGAGCCAGTCCATCATGTCGACCTACTACGACAAATCGGGCGAAGCGCTTGACTGGTTCGTTTCCGCCTCCAAGAACCTCTACATTGCTCCCGAAAGCTATGCCGAGATTCCTACCGAGAGCCAGAAGAACTACATGTACCCCTACATGTATCCTATGCCGGAAACCTATGACTACACCAAAGAAGACCTGCCGTGCTACCCCACCTCGGTCGGCTTCAGCAGCCTGGCCACCGTGCAGGCCGATAACCTGCAGGTCGCTGTAGATGCGGGCGCCGATGTTCGCTACGAAACCAAGGGCGTCGAGCTTATCCAAGATTCCGACGGCGCCATCGCCGGCATCTACGCTCAGAAGAACGGCTCCGAGAAGTACATCAAGATCAACGCGAAGGCCGTTATTATCGCTACTGGCGACTACCTGGCCAACGAGGACATGATGAAGTTCTACGCTCCTCAGTGCGTCGAGAACGGTATTCAGATTCTCTCCCTTGACATGGACGCCGATGGCAACTACACCAACGTTGGCGACGGCCACAAAATGGGCGCATGGGCCGGTGCCCATATCGAGCAGTGGCACGCGCCGATGATTCACCATATGGGCGGCGGCGCTGGCGCTGATGGCCGTGGCGTTATCGGCAATAACGGCTTTTTGTGGCTGAACCTTCGCGGCGAGCGCTTCATGAACGAAGACCTCCCTGGCCAGCAGCTCGAAAACCAAGTTGAGCTGCAGCCTGAGCGCAAGGCTTACCAGTTCTTTGACGCCAGCTGGCCCGAGCAGCTCAAGTATTTCCCGGCTGCGCACGGCGTTGCGTGCATCTATCGCGAAGAGGAACTTCCCGAGTACACCGCTTCTGGCCTGCGCATTAACGTGCGCACCCAGAAGGACATCGACACGGCTGTCACCGAGGGTCGCTGCCTGAAGGCCGACACCCTCGATGAGCTGCTCTCCAAGATCGAGGGCATCGACGTCGACGAGGCCAAGAAGTCCATCGAGCGCTACAACGAGCTGTGCAAGGCTGGCGAAGACACCGACTTCTTCAAGAGCTCTCAGCGTCTGTTCGCCCTGGAGAATGGCCCGTTCTACGCTGCCGAGTGCGGCTGCGCTCTTACCTTGGGCAACCTGGGTGGTTTCGATTCCGACGACGAGTGCCATGTGTACGACACCGATCGCAAACTCATCAAGGGTCTGTATGCCTGCGGCGCTCCGCAGGGCGGTCGCTTCGCGGTTCAGTACCCCATCTCGCTCAAGGGCCTCTCTTCGGGTATGTGCATGGTGTACGGCAAGATCGCTGGCGAAAACGCCGCTGCTGGCAAATAGTCGTCGTCGCCGATTCGCGGCGAAACGCATCGATAACTCGCAAGGGCCGATTCAACCCCTCCACCCTTCCCTTCAATGAATCGGCCCCTTTTAAGAAAAAGGCTCGAGCTTTGCGACTCGAGCCTTTTCGTTTTTTGGAAAGGATGGGACTACGCCCGTTTGGGGCGATGCTCGAGAAGAGAGGTGCGGTTATGCCTTCTCAAATCGGTATTGCTGCGTTGCGTTGGGGTATTTTTCGTGGTCGACTTCTTCGGCGAACATATCGAGCGGCCGCGCCCAGAGTCCGAGCTCGCCGTACAGCGCGCGGTAGATTACGAGGGGCTCTTCGGTTTCTGAATGCTTCGCAATGCCGATGACCTCGTATTCGTTTCCCTTGAAATGATGATATATGCCTGGGGTGATTTCGCGCTCCATGTTTGCCGTCTTTCCCTCAAACGAAAAAGCGCCGTCCGGAAGGACGGCGCAATAACGCAATGGCGGAGGAAGTAGGATTTGAACCCACGGTACCTTGCGGCACAACAGTTTTCAAGACTGCCGCCTTCAACCACTCGGCCATTCCTCCAAAGCTCTGAAAGCATACCACAAAGCGTGGTGCCTTCAAGGAAATGCGTCAACGTTCCCTGAAATGTTCCGATTCGTTTTGCTCCAAGTATTTGCTCATGGAGTAATGCGCGATGTCGCTGCGGTTGATGACGCCTACGAGCTGGCCTTCGTCGGTTACAGGAACCTTCTTCAGGTGGTTTTCGCCCAACACGCGGCACACTTCGCGAATATCGGTGTGCACGTCAATCGAAATCACACCGTGCGTCGCAATGTCGTACGCGCGCATTTTCATGACTTTCGCGGCCTTCACGGCGAAATCGTCGCTGCTCGATTCAGTGAGCATGATAAGCGCCACGGGGTCGGTGTAGGTGCTGTGGCGCTTCGAAAGGAAGCGGGCCACGTCGCCGTCCGAGACAAACGCGATGGGCTTGCCGCTGCCATCCACGATGGGCGCGGCGGAAATATGGTGTTCGACCAGCAGTTTCACCGCATCGAAAACCGTTGCGGTTTCAGGCAGGGTGAACACGTCGCGCTTCATGATGCTTTCAAGCACCGATCGCTTGGCGTTGTCGGGGTCGGCCTCGGCTGCATCGCTCGGCTTGTCTTTCACGAAAATCACGGTAAGCACGAAACCGATAAGGCACATTACCGTGGCTCCTGCGAACGCCATGTTCACGCCGAAAATGCCTGCATGCACGGGGTCTGCCGTGCTCGCGCTCATGTTCGTTGCGATAGAGGAAATAGAAACGAGCAGCGCCGTGCCGAACGAGCCTGCCACCTGGCGCAGCGTGTTGTTCACGGAAGTGCCGTGGTTCATGAGGCTGTTGTCGAGCGCATTCATGGCCCACGTGGTAATGGGCATGTTCACGAGCGACAGCGAGAACATGCGCACCGTGTACAGAATGGTGAGGTAGATAAGTCCGGTCGAGTCGCCCAGGAATGCGAATGCAAGCGTCGAGAGTGTGAGCACGCTCGTGCCGATGAGGCTTAGCACACGCGGCCCATGCTTGTCGAAGAGGCGTCCGGCGATGGGACCCATGGCGCCCATCACGATGGCGCCCGGCAGAATAACCAGGCCCGAGATGGTTGCGGAATAGCCCAGGTAGCTTTGCAGGTAAATCGGCATCAGAATGCCGGCAGCCAGAAGCGCGCCTTGCACAAGCATGCCAATAATGGTGCCCACCAGGAATTTCTTGTTCGCAAGCACGCGCACTTCAAGCATGGGGTGGTCCATCTTCAGCTGGCGGCGGAAGAAAAGCACCACCACGATGGCACCGATTAGGGTGATTGCCGCATCGGCGATATTGAGTCCGTTCGAACCGATGGTCGAAAAGCCGTACAGCAGGCTGCCGAAGCCGATGGTCGAAAGCGCGACCGAGGGTTTGTCGAGCGGCAGGTTCTTCGTTTCGTTCTTCGGTGAATTCTTCAGCGCGAACCAGGCGCATACGATGCCCGCCGCCGAAAGCGCCACCACGATCCAGAACAGCACGTGCCAGTTGTATACGTCGATCACGAAACCGGCGGCCGAGGGGCCAATGGCGGGGGCGAATGCGATAACGATGCCGAACAGGCCCATGGCCGAGCCTCGGCGTTCGGGCGGGAATGTGAGCATGAGCACCGTCATAACCATAGGCATCAGAATGCCTGCGCCAGCTGCCTGCAGCAGGCGGCCTGCGAGCAGCACGGGGAAGTTAGGTCCCCAGCCGGCAAGCGCCGAGCCAAGAGTGAAAATAAGCATCGACACCGTGAACAGGTTGCGCGTGGAGTATCGGTCGATCAAATAGGCGGTGATGGGAATCATAATGGCGTTCACCAGCGTAAAGCCGGTGGTGAGCCATTGCGCCGTGGCTGCATCGACGCTCATTTCCGTCATGATCGACGGCAACGCCGGCGTGACCAGCGTTTGGTTCAGCACGGTCACGAATGTGCCGAAAATCATCACGACGAGCATAATTATCTGGTGTCGAGCTAACTTCAAATCGAAGGCTCCTTTCCGCGGCGTGCGCCGCATTGATATTGGGCCGGCTAGAGCACCCCGGCGAAGCGGTTTGGATTCAGCGCGCACGAAGCTAGGGCGCAGTCGCCTTCAACATGCATGCTGTTCCAAAGAAAAATGCCTCCAGACGGGAGGCGAGACCTCTTCATTATAGAAACGCTCCGAGCGCGACTCGTGCGTGCTGTGTAATTTTGCGGAAAGCGGGCACCATAGATTCACGCGACGTTCACAGCTTGGTGGCCGATTCGCGAAAACCGCCGCAGCGCGCGGGCATGCTCTACAATGCTCACTGCATATATATGAAGGAAGGAGTGCGCATGGCATGGAGCTATGAAGGCATGTCGCTCGCCGAGGCGTGGCGCTCGGCCGACGATATCGCCGCCGATGACGAACGCTTCATGCGGGCGGCTCTTGAACAGGCGAAACTCGCGGTGCTTGAAGGCGAGGTGCCCATAGGCGCCGTGGTGGTGTGCCAGGGCGAGGTCATCGCCGAAGCGCGCAACCATCGCGAAGCCGATGCCGACCCTTCGGCGCATGCGGAGTTTTCCGCCATTATGCAGGCGTCGCGCGAACTCGAGCGATGGCGTCTTCCCGATTGCACGGTGTACGTCACGCTTGAACCGTGCATCATGTGCGCGGGCCTCATGCATCAATCGCGCATCGGTCGATGCGTGTACGGCGCGCCTGATGCGAAGGCGGGTGCGTTGGGGTCACTGTATTCGGTGCATGCCGACGCGCGGCTGAACCATACGTTCGAAGTCCAATCGGGCGTGCTTGCGAGTGAATGCGCCGCGGTACTTTCGGAATTCTTCGAAGCGCGCCGTGGTGGAAAATAGGAAGGCAATTACATGAAGCAAACTCTTACGGTGTTCTCGCCCGCGAAGGTGAACCTCCAACTTGAGATTGGGGAACGTCGCGCCGATGGCTTTCATCAGGCGAAATCGATTATGCAAGCGCTCACGCTGCATGACATGGTTACGGTTGTTCTTGATGATGGCGTGGACGCGTATTTGAATCCCGACGGTTTCGACGACTTTGCGATTGACGTCACGTGCACGACGTTCGAAGGCGTCCCCGAACTAGAAGTGGCGCCCGAGAGCAATATCGCCTACAAGGCTGCATCGGCGCTTGCTGAAAAGCTCGGCCATACGCAGGGGCATATCTCCATTCATATCGAGAAGCACATTCCCTTCAAGGCCGGCCTTGGTGGCGGCTCTTCGAACGCGGCGGCGGTTATCGCTGGTCTGTGCCGCGCTTGGTGCGAAGATTCCGCGAGCGAGCCTGTGCTCGACGTGGCGCGCGGCCTTGGCGCCGACGTGGCGTTCTTCCTTCATGGCGGCTGCGTGCAGCTGGGCGAGAAGGGTGACGTGCTCGAGCGCACGTTCGAACCCGCGCGCGGCACGGTGGTGCTCGTGAAAATCGATGAAGGCGTGTCGACGAAAGCCGCGTATGCCGCATTCGACGAGTTGACCAGCGTGCAGCATGCCGAATCGACCGACGCGATTGAGTCGGCTGCCGAGTTGCCATTGTTCAATAATTTGGCGGCGGCGTCTGAACAGGTGTTGCCCGAGCTTGCCGAGGCACGCGAATGGCTCGCGTCCCAGGCGGGCGTTGCGCATGATGAGGCGGGCAATGCCGAAGTGCTGTTGTGCGGAAGCGGTTCCGCGACGTTTGCGATTGTGGAAGACGGCGATTCGATTCGCAAGGCGGCCGACATCGTGGCGGCGGCGAAGCTGAAGGGCATGTGGGCGCGCAGCTGCTCGTTTGCGCCTATCGGTGTGCGTGTGCTTGATGGCTCGGGCGTAGGTTCGAATCTTGGTGCTCCGCGTAAGATTTGGTAAGGGCTTTTTGATGCAGCGTTGGCCTGCGCATGTGCGGCGAAACAGCGCGGCGAAGCCGCACGTGCGTGGAGCCAAAAGGGCGTGCGTGGAGGCTCTGCGAAATTGGCTCTTCCGAGAGGCCTCGGGTTTCGAGTGCCGTCTTGGCGAAAATGGGTATGCGAGCCCTTGGGGCAACGCAACGCTTGGGTGAACGTTGTTCGCGTAGGCGCTGTGTGAGCGCCCGATTCCGTATAATGATGGCATACGGCGCGCAGGGCGCTGAAACTTCCGTCTGAAAGGCGAAATCATGGTACTTGGAATTATTCTCGCGATTATCGTCGTGCTCGTTATCGCGGCGATCATGCTGTACAACAACCTCGTGAAACTGCGCAACATGGTCGATAATGCATGGGCGCAAATTGACGTGCAACTCCAGCGACGTTGCGACCTTATTCCCAATTTGGTCGAAACGGTGAAAGGCTACGCCTCACATGAGTCAGGCACGCTCGAGAAGGTCATCGCTGCGCGTTCGGCCGTTGCCAACGCAACGACTCCCGAGGCGAAAATGGAAGCCGACAATGCCCTGACCGGCACGCTGAAGTCGCTGTTTGCGATTTCCGAGGCTTACCCTGAGCTGAAGGCGAACGCGAACTTCCAGCAGCTCCAGTCGCAGCTGGCCGATACCGAAGATAAAATCAGCTATATGCGTCAGAGCTTCAACGATACGGTCATGAAGTACAACACGGCCATTCAAACGTTCCCGGCCGTGCTGTTCGCTGGCATGTTCGGCTTCAAGGAGCGCCCGAGCTTCGACGCCCAGGCTGGCGCGGAAGTTGCCCCGAAGGTGACCTTCTAAGCCATCATCGCATAATCCAACAAGAAAGCGCCCGTTGCTGCGGGCGCTTTCTTTATGTCTCATGCCCAAACCCTTTAAACCCGTTAAACGCTGCGAGCATTTAACGGGTGGAGTGGTGCTTTGGTGGTCCGTTTGCACCAAGGAAAGCGAGTGACGCGCTGGCGAGCGAAGGTTGCTTGAAAGAGGAGCGAAGCGTACTTCGGTACGCGAGCGACGATTGAAAGTCAGCTTGGCCGCCCGCGCGCCACGCAGCGTCGGGTCGGCTCAAGCGAGAAAAAGCCCGTTCGTCAGAACGGGCTTTCAAAAAGAAAAGCAGGCACGGTTTCCCGTGCCTGTAAGCATTCAAGACTGGCGGAGGAGGGGGGATTCAGAATCGCGCTGCGCGCGCTTCACCTCGTCGGCTAAAGCCTCCTCGCGATTCGCTGAAAACAGCCCACTGGGCTGTTTTCCTGGCACGAATCGACCTCATCGGTTCGAATCCCCCTTTGTTGTCGCCACAAAACAAAGCAGGCACGGTTTCCCGTGCCTGTAGCATATAACCTGGCGGAGGAGGGGGGATTCGAACCCCCGTGACCCGGGTTGCGGGCCAAACGGTTTTCGAGACCGCCGCATTCAACCACTCTGCCACCCCTCCGAGGGTGCGACCATAAAGGCCGTATGAAAAAGCGCCGTGCGAAACGGCGCTTAGGTTGTCTGGCGGAGAGATGGGGATTCGAACCCCAGATACGCTTTTGGCGCATACACGATTTCCAATCGTGCTCCTTCGGCCAGCTCGGACATCTCTCCATTGCGTCGAATGCTATGCGTATTGCGCGTAGCGAAAAAGCAGTATACCAAAAAAGCCGAAAAGGTAAACAGGTTTTTAAAAATAATTATTCGTCGACTTCTTCGTCTTCGATAATTGCGGGAACCTCTTCGTCTCCGGCCAGGAAGTTCGGCGCTTCGGCGAGATACACGACTTCCTCGTCAAACGTCAGAACGTCGTTGCCCTCTTCGTACATCAAGCATACGGCAACGCCCTTGCCGCCGTCGGCCGTGCCGCCCTCGGCGATGATGGCGTCTTTGCGGCCAGCGTCGGTGTCGATGTAGCCGTCGTAGCACAGCACGTAAGCGCGTGCGCCCGTGGCGGCCTCGACGGTTTTGCGGGCCGACTCGAAGCATTCCTCGGTCGTGCCGGTGTGGGTGTCTTCGGTCACGGTTTCGCCATTGAGCAGCGCCGTGAAGGGCACAACCTCAGAGCCAGCCTCCATGAGGTCTTGGGCTTCTTCAATAGCCTGCAGCAGCAGAATTTCGAGGGTTTCGTCGATCTGGGGAACGCCGAGCTCGTCGCTTTCAACGTTGCGGTCAGCCATGGTTTGCTCCTATCTGTCGCTCGCACGCGAGCGTGTTGGGAAAACTCAATGCGCCTTATGCGCTTTGCAAATCGTGCCGAATCATAGCAAAACGCGTCCATCGAGCTGCGATATTGCAACATTTCGGTTGAAAACACACGCCGCATGACAGCGCTCCGCTGAATTGGGGAATGTTTTTCACGGGAAATCGCGCGAAATAACGAAGCAAGCGTGCGGAGGCAGGAAGGCATCTTTAGGTAAATCGAGTGGAATGCGCGAGGAAACGCAGGGGAAGTTGAGTGCAGGCCCGCACAAAACCAGAGTGGTCTTGAAGGGAATAGCCAAGAAACGGGCAAAGTTTCGGCAAGGTTCACACGCTAATCTGTCCGATACGTGCATGCTTCGTGGGAAATTGTGGCGCACGCGTGGAGTTGAGGCAAAGGCGTAAAAGAACAATTGCCCTGATGGGATTTGACTGTTATCATGGCCAAGTTTCCTGTCCCGGGCAGCGCCTTCATATGCCCCGGGACCGTTAAGTCCAGAGGAGGTGACACAATGAAGGCTTATGAATTGCTGTTCTTCGTCGCGCCCACCATCAGCGACGAAACCCGTCTCGCCGTTATGAAGCGTATCGAGGGCACCATCGCCGAGGGCGAAGGCAAGATCGATAACGTTGAGGATTGGGGCAAGCGCAAGCTCGCCTACGAGATCAACGGCCTGACCGAGGGCGACTACACCCTCATCGATTTCCACGCAGACCCCGCCAACATCGCGGAGCTCGATCGCGTGCTGCGCATCACCGACGCGGTGGTCCGCCACAAGATCGTTGTTCGCACCGACCGCGAGTAATCTCGGTCAACCAGTAGGCAGGGAGCAGCTGCTCTCAAACTTCAAGAATTGAGGATTTTGTCATGAGCATCAACAAAGTGGTTATCACGGGCAATCTTACGCGCGATCCCGAGCTTCGCGAAACCCCGAGTGGTTTCCAGGTCCTTTCGTTCGGCGTGGCAGTCAATGACCGCCGCCGCAACCCTCAGACCCAGCAGTGGGAAGATTACGCGAACTTCGTAGATTGCACGATGTTCGGCAACCGCGCCGCAAGCGTGGCTCGCTTCTTGAGCAAGGGCAGCAAGGTTGCTATCGAGGGCAAATTGCGTTGGTCCCAGTGGCAAGCGCAAGACGGCAGCAAGCGCAGCAAGCTTGAAGTCGTTGTCGACGAGCTCGAATTTATGACGAGCCGCGACGGCGGACAGGCAGCCCCGCGCATGCAGGCCGCACCGGCCCAATCGTACGCTCCGGCACCCGCTGCCGCGCCTGCGATCGATACGTCCGTTTACGACGAGGACATTCCGTTCTAGTCTGCTCCCGTCAATCAATTATTGACACAGTTCTGAAAGAGGAAATCAATGGCTGAATACACCAAGCAGCCGCGCCGCAAGTACTGCCAGTTCTGCAAGGACGACACGCAGTACGTCGACTACAAAGACACGGCTATGCTGCGCAAATACGTTACCGACCGCGGCAAAATCAAGCCCCGTCGCGTGACTGGCGCCTGCATGCAGCACCAGCGCGACATCGCTTGCGCGATCAAGAACGCTCGCGAGATGGCTCTCATGCCCTACACGGTTCCGGCCGTGAGCGGCCGCGGCGACCGCCGCAATCGCTAGGAGGCACCAATGAAGGTTATCCTGCTTACCGAGGTCCAGGGCAAGGGCGGCGAAGGCGACGTCGTCGAAGTTGCTCGTGGCTTCTTTAACAACTATCTCGGCCCTCAGAAGAAGGCCGTGCTGGCTACCGCCGGCAACCTCAAGCAGCTCGAGCAGCGCCGTGGCAACATTGCCAAGCGCGAGGAGAAGCGTATCGCCGACGCTGAGGCCCTGAAGGCTGCGCTCGAGGGCAAGAAGATTTTCGTCGACGCTAAGGTCGGCGAAGAGGGCGTGCTCTTCGGTTCCGTCACCGCCTCCATGATCGCTGAAGCGGTCCTGGCTGAGACTGGCGTCGAAATCGACCGCAAGCGTCTCGATGTCCGTAAGGCTATCAAGACCGCTGGCGAGCACACCGTTGCTCTCAACATCTATCGCGACATTCATGTTGACCTTCAGCTGATGGTCGGCGTGAAGGCCGTTGAAGAGGTTGAAGAGGCCGTCGTCGAGGCTGAGGCCGTTGAGGCCGAGGCCACCGAAGAGGCCGCCGAGTAGTTTTCGTTTCACGAAACTCAACGGTTATTGAAAGGGGAGCGTTCGCGCTCCCCTTTTTCATGGCCTGAAAAGCGCCTTTTCCGACCCATTAAAAGGACGTCCTCTTAATCTCTGTATGTTTTGATGAGTTGAAGCGACAACTTTTCTTGGGTTGGCCGCGATTGCCTTGCGGCTTCTATAATATGGGCGAGATAGACGAAAGGGCGAAATCATGCCAGACAGGAACAATCGTAACCAGAACGACCGTGGCGACCAGGCGCCTCAGCTGCAAAGCACGACGGGGCGACCGCTGCCGAACAATATCGAAGCCGAGAAATCGGTTCTTGCTGCATGTATGCTCAATCCCGATGCGGTTGACGAGATTGCGACCAAGCTCGTGCCCGAGAATTTCTTCCGCCCAGCCCACCAGCTTATTTATACGGGTATTTTGGAGCTGAACACGCGTCATATTCCCATCGACCAAATTTCGCTCGCCGATCGCTTGGCTGCCGAAGGTCAGCTCGAGGCAGTGGGTGGGCGCCCTTATCTGGTCGAGCTTGCCAACAATACGCTCGCTCTTACCAACTGGAAGAACCATACCGAAATCGTGAAACGCAACAGCGTACTGCGCGATTTGGTGTACGCGTCCACCAATATCAATGCGTTGGCCTACGACGCGCCCGACGACACCAACGAGGTCATTGAAGACGCCGAGAAGATGCTGTTCGAAGTAACGCAGAAGCGTGTTTCTTCTTCGTTCCAAAACATCACCGATCTGCTCACGCAGGCCTTCGATGAAATCGATGAGCTCGTGAACAATAAGAATCAAATGGCGGGCACCCCGACTGGCTTTACCGACGTCGACAAGTTGTTCTGGGGTTTACGTGGCGGCGACCTGCTGATTCTTGCTGCTCGACCTGGTGTCGGCAAAACGTCGTTCGCCCTGAACCTTGCCACGAACGCCGCGAAAGCCGGTGCCGCCGTGGCCTTGTTCAGCTTGGAGATGGGTGCCAACCAGCTTGTGCAACGTATTTTGTGCGCTGAAGCACGTGTGAACTTGGGCCAGTTGCGCGCGGGCAACCTGCAAGAGGGCGACTGGAATGCCATCATGAATGCTGCCGCAACCCTTTCGGGTCTTGAGCTGTATATCGACGATACGCCTGGCCTCTCGCTGCTCGAAATGCGCGCGAAAGCCCGCCGCCAGCTGCGCGATAAGAAAAAGGGCCTCATCATCGTCGACTACTTGCAGCTCATGCAGCCTCCGTCGAATCGCCGCGATGGCAACCGCGCCGTCGAGGTCGCCGAAATCTCTCGTGGCCTGAAGGTGCTTGCGAAAGAAATGGACATGCCGCTGCTTGCGCTTTCCCAGCTTTCTCGTGCCGTTGAAATGCGCGGCAGCAAGCGCCCCATGCTTTCCGACCTTCGTGAATCTGGCTCCATCGAGCAGGACGCTGACATCGTTATGTTTATCGACCGCTCCATGGACGAAATGGAGGCCGAGACCGATGGTCGCCCCGAATGGGGAACCGCCGAACTGATTGTCGCGAAGCATCGTAACGGCGCCACGCGCGACATCACGCTGTCGTTCAATCCCGAATACACCAAGTTCGGCAACTACATCGACGCTTCTCAGATTTAGGCGCGCTTTGCCGCGTAGGCCACATTGTTTCGCGGGCATCGCAACCCGCCCGTGCTTCGTTTCCGCCTTTCAAACGCCGCCGCACTTTGCAGCGGCGTTTCTTTTTGGGGCAACGTGATGCGCCGAGCGGCTTTTCGCTGTCGTTGATGCGAATGCTGCGCCCCTCATCGCGGGTATCGGGTACACTCGGGATATGAGCGAGCGCATAACATTCATTCATTCGGGCGACATCCATTTGGGTGCGCCTTTCCGCGGCCTGCGCGACCTGTCTCCAAAGTGGGCCGATCGCCTTACGCGAGCGATTCCCGAGGCGTACGACCGCGTGATCGACGCGGCTCTTGAGCGCGGGGTCGACTTCGTGCTGTTCGCGGGCGACGAGTTCGACACCGATAAACCGAGCTATGCGCATCATCGCCATTTTCTGCAGGGGCTCGAGCGCCTGCACGATGCCCATATCCCCGTGTATCTGATTGCGGGCAACCATGACCCGTACGCCACATGGGCGGGCCTGCGCGACCAGCTTCCTGAAAATGTGCGTATGTTCGGCTCCGATGAGCCCGGCTATGCCACCTACGAACGCGACGGCGAACCTGTCGCGATTATTGCCGCGCGCGGCTTTTCGAACCAGGCGCCCGAAAGCGATATAGCGGCGGGCATGACGCGCGCTGCGGCTGAAGCGGCGTGCGGCGTACGCGTTCCATTCGTCGTCGGTATGCTGCATACGGGTTTGTGGATGGATCCATACAAGGCTCCCACCAGCGAAGACGCGCTCTATGCTTCCGGCATGGATTATTGGGCGCTCGGGCATATCCATAAGAACTTCCGCTTCCCGCGCAATTCGGCCGAGACCAAAATCGCCTTTTGCGGTTGCGCGCAGGGACGCGATATCAAGGAAGTTGGCGATCGCGGTTGTTACGCGGTCACGCTTGAGGAAGGCGTGCCCAACCAACTCGAATTCATTGCGTGCGAATCGGTCGAGTGGGAGCGTTTGCGCGTTGACGTGTCGGCCTGCGCCGGTGTCGAAGATGCGCTTGGCGCATGCGTTCGCGCGATGTTCGACGCGAATGCTCAGGTGGTATGCGAGGAAATGATTGCGCGCGTCACGCTCGTGGGAGCAACGCCTTTGCACGGCATGCTCGCGACGCCTGGCTATATTGAAGAGTTGCGCGACGAACTTAATGAGCGCTACCCGTCATTTTTCTGCGATGCGCTCATTGATGAAACCACCTCTCCCCTCGATAGGGATGCGATGCGCGCTGCGGGTTTGTTCGAGGCCTCGCTTCTTCGCGAATCGGCGAAGCTCGCCGCCAACAAACAGGAAACCATCGAGTATTTGCAGCAGGAATTCGCCGCGCGCGGGCTCGCTTTGCCGGCGGGAATCGACCGTCATCTCGAAGAAGCGTGTGGGCGTGCCGAAGATACGGCCCTTGAACTCTTGGAGGG
Organism: uncultured Slackia sp.; assembly: GCA_934661005.1. Lineage (GTDB taxonomy): Bacteria > Actinomycetota > Coriobacteriia > Coriobacteriales > Eggerthellaceae > Slackia. Next base: position 69 of record CAKUIK010000033.1, on the reverse strand, counting down.
GCGTGAGCAGCTATGACGCCGAAACATGCGCCGAAACACGTGAAGAATCTCGCGTGCGCGAAGCCGCGC
>CAKUIK010000032.1 GCA_934661005.1 uncultured Slackia sp. | reverse complement strand
GGCCAGGTAATGTGGGTGTCGCAGGGAGGGCTTCCGATCGGCCTACCGATTGGAGGATACCACCATGGCACCACCGATAAGACCCGAAACCGTCATAGGGCTCGACGTCGGGAAATCGTCGCACTGGGCGTGCGTCGCGACGCGCGACGGCGAGATGCTCGCGAGCAAGCCCGTCGCCAACAGGGAGAACGCCCTCGATTCGCTTTTCGCCGAATTCCCCGGCGCGCTGGTCGTCGTCGACCAGGCCCGCAACATCGGCGCGCTCGCGCTCTCCCGCGCGCGGGCGGCGGGAATGCCCTCGGCGTACCTGCCGGGCCTGGCCGCCCACGAGGCCGCCAAGCTGTTCGGCGGCGACGCCAAGACCGACGAGCGCGACGCGATGGTCATCGCGAAGACCGCGCTCGGCATCCCGGACGCGCTGCTGCCGGTCCCCCCCCGAGCTCGCCAATCGCCTACAAATCATCCCTCACGACCCCCTAAAAGCTTCATCTCCTTGATATACTTCTCTCTAACGGGAAAGGCGCATTTCAGCGCCCTAAACAAGGAGGGAATCATGAAGAAACTGAAGACCGGCGCACTCGCAGCGCTCATCGCGTGCGCAATGGCCGCTTGCCTGGGCCTCGTCGCCTGCTCAAGCGGGCCCACCGACGAAGAGGTCATCAAAGATGGCATTGCCAGCGAGCTCGACCCTATCAAGAACCTCGATGACGCCACGTTGGACGAAATTCTTGCAGAAGCCGACGACGAGTTCGCCATGCTCGAGTCGATGGGCATCGACAGCAAAACGCTCGTGAAGTCGTACCTCGACGGCTTTGACTACACCATCGATTCGGTCGAAGTCGACGGCGACTCCGCAAAGGCAACCCTTACCGCAACCTGCAAATCGTTCACCGATGCAAGCGCAAAGGCCGAAGAGCTGGCCGAAGCTTGGAGCGAGCAAATGACCGACGAACAACTGGCGAGCATGACCCAAGACGACATCACCGCGAAAATCGGCGAAATCACCATGCAGGCCATCGATGAGACGAAGGCCGCCGACATGCCCCTCGTGCTTACGTTCACCAAGAACGACAACGAGTGGACTCCCGATGCCGACGTGCTCGGATCGTTGCTTGACCTTTTCGCGTAATCGCCTATTCCAACCGATGCGCGCATTTTGGGCAGCTTTCGAGCTGCCCATTCTTTTTGCCTTATTTCCTCCCTTTTCGGCTTCTTTGCGCTACTATAGTAGAACACTTGTTCGTTATTCATTGCGCGAAAAGGAGCCTTGGCCTTGCAAAACCGAAGCGGTAAAACGTATATCTGCATCGACTTGAAAAGCTTCTACGCTTCGGTCGAATGCGCCGAGAGGGGCCTCGACCCCGATAAGGCACTGCTTGTTGTGGCCGACCCCGCCCGCTCCGAAAAGACCATTTGCCTTGCCATATCGCCCGCCATGAAAAAGCTCGGCGTGCGCAATCGTTGCCGCGTTTTCGAAATTCCTGAAGGCATCAAGTACTTCAAGGCGAAGCCACGCATGCGGCTCTACATGGAGCGTTCCGCTCAAATTTACGGCATCTATTTGAGGCACGTATCCCCCGCCGACATCTACCCCTATTCGATTGACGAGTGCTTCATCGACGCAACACCCTATTTAGCGCTCGAGAAAAAATCTGCGCGCGAATGGGCGGCCGAACTCGTAGGCGCCGTGAAGGCAGAAACGAGCATAACGGCCACGGCGGGCATTGGCGAAAACCTCTTTTTGGCAAAAGTGGCACTCGACGTGCTCGCCAAGAAGAGCCCCGATTTCATTGGGGAACTCACCGAATCGTCGTTTCGCGAAACCATGTGGCACCACAAGCCCATCACCGACATTTGGAACATCGGCCCCGGCATCGCGGCACGGCTCGCCAAACATGGGGCCCACACGCTCTACGATGTAACGCGCCTTCCAGAAGAATTGCTCTACCACGAATTCGGAGTGAACGCCGAATTTCTCATCGACCACGCATGGGGCCAAGAGCCCTGCACCATCGAAGAAATCAAAGCATGGAAGCCCGTCGGGAAATCCATAGCCAACGGGCAGGTGCTTGAATGCGACTACTCCTTCGAAGATGCTCGCACCGTGCTGCGGGAAATGGTCGAATCGAGCGCGCTCGATATGGTCGAGAAAGGCCTGGCGGCACGCCGCGTCTCACTGCACGTGGGGTACGCGAAAGAACGCGGACTTAACGTAACGGGAGGCTTTACCCACGCTCAAACGCAAGTAGAACTCGAACGCGAATACGACGAAATGCGCTTCAACGCCCCTCGAGGCGGACAGGCAGAAACGACTTCGGAAAGCGAGACACGCACCTTTGTCGGCGAACACGGCAGACGAATCGTCGGACCAGGCGCGCGCAACAGCGGCTACCACGAAGCCACGGGCGGCACGCGCACGCTCGACGCCGCGACGAACTCGTTCCATTTTCTATTCGACGCCGCCGCCCAGCTCTTTGATGCCCATGTCGACCCCAATCGGTCAGTGCGGCGCGTCATGTTGGGCTTTTCCGAAATCGTCGAAGCGGAAGGCTACCAAATGAGCCTCTTCTGCGAGCCGGAAGAAGAGCAGCGCGAACGAAACCTGCAAGAAGCCATGCTCGCCGTGCAATCGAAATTCGGCAAGAACTCCGTGCTCTTTGGCACGAGCTTTAAAAAGAACGCGACGATGCGAAAACGCAATTTGCAAATTGGAGGCCACAATGCCGGCTGAATGGGACGCTTATCTCGAACGCATGGGCGCTGCGAATGCGCAAAACGCCCGCAAACACGAAGCGCGCGCCTACCCCGAGCGAGCACGCCAGTTCATGCCGTTCTCGGCGTTGAGGGGCTACGAAGAAATGCTCGCCGAGGTTGAGCGAAACGCCATCGCGGAAGAGGCGCGCTACACGGAAGCATATCGCGACGACGCTCCGTAAAGGAAGGCGCGCCCATTTCGAAAGGCGGCCAACAAAAAAGAGACCGAAAGAAATTTCGGTCTCTTTTCGTCCCAAGCGAAAGGGCTTTACGCATTCAGCTTCTTGGCAAGCAGCTGGTTGATGACCTTCGGATTGCCCTGGCCGCGCATTTCCTTCATGCACTGGCCCACGAAAAAGCCGATGAGCTTCGTGTTGCCCTCTTTGTAACGAGCAACCTCATCGGGGTTCGCGGCAATCACGGCATCGACAACGGCCTCGATGGCGCTCGTGTCGCTTACCTGCTTCATGCCACGTTCGTCAACGATAGCCGAGGGGTCTTTATCCTCGTCAATCACGGCGGCGAAAACCTCCTTACCCTGCTTCGAGGAAATCGCATCGGTCGCGATAAGCTCAACGAGCTCAATTGCGCGCGCGGGCGTAAGCGGGCATTCCGCCAAGTTGAACGACTCGTTGGCGTTCATGCGCGCCGTGATGTCGTTAATCGCGAGGTTCGCGAGCGGCTTCGCCAACTTGGAAGCCTTGTCGCCCGCAAGCTCCATGCCCTTCTCGAAGAAATTCGAGGTGGCACGATGCTCAACCAAATGGCGAGCGTCATAGGCCGAAAGGCCGAAGCTTTCCTGGTAGCGCGCGGCCTTCTGGTCGGGCAACTCGGGAAGCTTGGCGCGAACGCCGTCGATCCACTCGTCGGTCAAATCGTACGGCGCAAGGTCGGCCTCGGGGAACAAGCGGTAGTCATCCGCGGTTTCCTTCACGCGCATCACGATGGTGCGCTTCGCCGAGGGGTCCCAATGGCGCGTTTCCTGATAGATCTGACCGCCTTCTTCAAGCACCTGAGCCTGACGGCAAATCTCATAAGCCAAGCCGTCATGCAAGTTCTTGAACGAATTCATGTTCTTGAGTTCGGTCTTCACGCCCAGACCCGTGGAACCGCGGCGGCGCAGCGAGACGTTGCCGTCGCAGCGCATGGAGCCCTCTTCCATGGAGCAGTCGGAAATGCCGATGGCCAAGTAAATCTGGCGAAGCTTCTGCATGAACAGGCGAGCCTCTTCGGGCGTGCGCAAATCGGGCTCGGTCACAAGCTCGATGAGCGGCGTGCCCGCGCGGTTGTAGTCGACGAGCGAGTGCGTGGCACCGGCGATACGGCCTTCGTCGCCGCCGATATGCACCATTTTGCCCGCGTCCTCTTCCATGTGGATGCGCGTAATGCCCACGTGCGCCACATAGCCGTCTTCGGTCGCGGTCACATTGCCCTGGCTTTCGCCCGGCTTCAAGCCGTCCAGGTCGATGCGCTCCTTCGCGCCCGCGCCGTCAACTTCAAGATCGAGGTGGCCGCGCATGCAAAACGCCACGGGTCCCTGCGTGGTTTGGAAGTTCTTCGCCATATCGGGGTACATATAGTTCTTGCGATAGAACATCGAATGCTTCTCGATATCGCAGTTGGTAGCCAAGCCGGCGAGCACGATACTCTCGATGGCGGCCTTATTCGGCACGGGAAGCGCACCAGGCAGGCCCAGGCAAATGGGGCACGTATGCGTATTGGGGTCGACGCCGAACTCAAGCTTGCAACCGCAGAACATCTTCGTGTTCAGCGTGGTGAGCTCAGCGTGAATTTCGAGGCCAATAACGGCTTCCCAGTCTTGCAAAACTTCTTCGAGCTTCTTCATGCTATTCACCGGCCTTTCCAGCCGCAAAATCGGGCGCAATAGGAGCTGCGCCATACACGGCTTCGAGAGCTGCCGCAGCGCGGAACATGTTCTCGTCTTTGAACTGAGGCGCGATCAGCTGCACGCCCACAGGCAGGCCCGTGTCGCTGCCCAAGCCGCACGGCACGCTCATGCCGCCGTTGCCCGCGATGTTGATCGACACCGTGAAAATGTCGGACAGATGCATCTCGACAGGGTCGCCGATTTCACCGAACTTGAATGCGGTGCGCGGGCTCGTAGGCGCAAGGATGACGTCGCATTTCTCGTATGCAGCCTGGTAATCTTGCGTAATAAGGGTACGAACCTGCTGCGCCGGGTAGTAGTACTTCTCATACACGCCGCTCGAAAGCAGGTAGCTGCCCAGCATAATGCGGCGCTTGGCCTCCATGCCGAAACCGCACGCGCGGCTCGCCTCGTATTGGCTGCCGAGGTCTTTGTGGCCTTCGTCGCAATAGCCGTAGCGAACCGAGTCGAAGCGCGCCAAATTCGAGAACGCCTCGCACGGGCCCAGCACGTAATATGCTGAAATGGCCGCATCGGCATGGGGAAGCTCGACTTCCACGATTTCGGCGCCCGCCTCGCGAAGAGCCTCGGTGGCCTCAGAAACGCGGGCCTTCACCTCGTCGGTAAGGCCGGGCGCATTCATGAAGCCAGGCACCACGCCAATGCGCATGCCGGCTACGCCCTGCTCGCACGCGGCACGGAAATCGGCTTTCACATACTGCGAAGTGCAATCCATGGGGTCGTGACCGCAAATGGCGTCCATCGCGGCGGCGGCATCGCGCACGCTGCGCGCGAACGGGCCAACCTGGTCAAGCGAGCTGCCGAACGCAACCACGCCATAACGCGAAACCATGCCATAGGTCGGCTTCACGCCAACAATGCCGCAGAACGCTGCAGGCTGGCGAATGGATCCGCCGGTGTCGGAGCCGAGCGTCACGCACGCAAGGCCCGCGGCGACCGACGCCGCAGAGCCGCCCGAGCTGCCGCCCGGAACGCGCTCAAGATCCCACGGGTTTTTAGTGGGGCCGAACGCAGAGGTCTCGGTGGAGCTGCCGAACGCGAATTCATCCATGTTCAGCTTGCCCAGAGGAATGCCGCCCGCCTCGATGGTTTTGGCAACGCACGTCGCGGTGTAGGGCGACACGTAGTTTTCGAGCATGCGCGAAGAACACGTGGTGTGCGTGCCTTCGTAGTTCATGTTGTCTTTGAACGCCACGGGCGCGCCAGCGAGCGGGCCCATTTCGTCGAAGGTGCCGTTTGCGAGCGCCTCGTCAATTTTCGCGGCCTGTTCAAAAGCGGCATCTTTGGTGAGCTCCAAAAATGCGTGCACTTCGCCGTCGAGTTCCTCGATGCGCTTGAAGCTCGCCTCGGCAATCTCACGCGCGGTGAAATCGCCCGCCAAAAGACCGGTACGAATGTCGGCCACGTTCATATTAGCGTTGTACGCCATTACTGATCGCCTCCGCCCAAAATCGCGGGAATAAGGAAGCTGCCATCCTGCTGCTTAGGGGCATTCGAGAGCGCCTGCTCCTGCGTGAAGCCAGGCACTTCCACGTCTTCGCGCATCACGTTGGAAAGGCCTCCAATAGGATGGAACGTGGGTTCCACGCCTTCGAGGTCGAATTCGGTGATGGGCTTAAGCGTCTCGATGATGCTGTTCAAATCAACCGTCATCTGAGCGAGCTCTTCATCGGTGAGCCCGATGCGCGCATACGTGGCGATGTCACGCACGTCGCGTTCTGTGAGTTGCTGAGTCATGCGACTTCTCTTTCCTTCTCGATTCGCTTTTCCGCAAGCACGTCGCCGGCAGTTTCCCAAAGCGAACTGCATGAGAACATAACATTCGTATGATAACAAACCCGCAGGCAACTACACGCGAGCCAGCCAGATGCCCAGCAAAGTTCAACAGACCGAAATACGCCTGACGCGTATGCCAAATGAAGCGGCATGTTTTCCGGTCACTCAAATCCCGCCGGATGGCCGCACGGCGGAGCTTTCGCCTGGGCCACGACGGGCTACCGCTCGCCTTCGGCTCGCTATGCGCCCGTCTGGCGGCGTTTCATTTTGAAATAAAAGCAAAAAATGAACGCCGACGACCCTTGCGAAAGCCCCGCCGAGGCGAACACCCGTGCGAAAGGAGCCGTAAACGCTCTTACTCCCCCGCTTCGAATCTCGCAATGGCGTCAAGGAATGCTTCGCCATAGCGTTCGAGCTTACGCGACCCCACGCCGTTGACCTCGAGGAAATCGAGCGCGTCTTTCGGACGGCGTGCGCACATATCGCGCAACGCTCGGTCGGAAAACACCATATAGGGAGCGATATTTCCCGCATCGGCAAGCTGTTTGCGCAAAGCACGCAGCTCTTCAAACAGCGCATCATCGCCCGCGTTCGTCTCACCCACGCCAAACGTCGAAGAAGACGCTGCGCCAACAGCGCGCGCCACCCTTTCCTTTTTCGCAGACGCCGGCTTCTTCATCTGTTTGATTGAGAACGAAAAATCCTCCATGAATGCCTCATGCGAGCGCGGTCCAAGCCCCACGGTGGGGTATTTCCCTTCGCTCACGCACAAGAAGCCTTCGGATACGAGCAGTTCAATCACTTCCTTAACCTGCGCAATCGAATCGCTCACCGTGTCATAGGAATCGAGCGTTTCAAAATTTCCCTCGAACACGCGCTGCGATTTCGATCCGCGCACAATGTCGGCCACGAGGGTTTTACCAAAGGCTCCGCCCAATTCGCGCACGCATTTCACACAGGCGCGGGCGGTATCGCTCACATCGATCGATTCAAATTCCCCTAGGCAATTCGAACAGTTCGAGCACTCGGAGCTACCATTTTTAAACGGCGTTTGGTCGCCGAAATAATTCAGAATATAGCGGCGCAAGCATCCCGTCGTATGGCAGTACCCCACCATGGCTTCGAGCATGCGCCGTTGCGCAGCGCGCGCGATTTCGGCCTCTTCCGGCTGTTGCGCGGCATATTCGTTATCGCCCTCAATGAAGAAGCGGCACGTGGACACATCGCCATCGCACCACAAAAGCAGGCACTCGCTCGGCTCGCCATCGCGACCCGCACGGCCCGCCTCCTGGTAATACGCCTCAAGGCTTTTCGGCATGTTGTAGTGAACCACCCAGCGCACGTTCGATTTGTCAATGCCCATACCGAAAGCGTTAGTCGCCACCATGATGGGAGCATCGTCGTTGATGAAGCGCTCCTGCGCATCGTCACGCTCGTTCTTATTCATGCCGGCATGGTAGCGCGCCACAGGCAGCCCTTCAGCGGCAAGCCAGCCAGAAAGGCCGTCGACATCTTTGCGCGTCGAGCAATACACAATGCCCGAATCGCCCGAATGCTCCGCAATGAACTGGGCGATTCGCGTGCGCTTCTGCTTCGGATTAAGCTTTTCGACGCTGAACTTCAAATTTGAGCGGTCGTATCCCGTAACCACGCATTCCGGACTCCGCAACCCCAGCAGGGCCGAAACGTCGCGGCGAACCTTGTCGGTCGCCGTTGCGGTAAGCGCGATGACAGGCGGCCGCTTCGGAAGGCTATCGATGAAATCGGCAATGCCCGTATACGCAGGACGGAAATCTTGCCCCCACTGCGACACGCAATGGGCCTCGTCAACGGCGATAAGGGGAATTTCTATGCGGCTCGCGAACTCGCGAAACATCGGATCGGCCAGGCGCTCGGGCGCCACGTACATGATTTTATACGTGCCCGCCTCGGCACGCGCAAGCACGGTACGTTGCTGGCCAGGCGTTAAGGTCGAGTTCAAAAACGACCCGCGCACGCCCGCATCAATAAGCGCGTTCACTTGGTCTTTCATAAGCGAGACAAGCGGCGATATCACAAGCGCGAGCCCCGGCAGAACGATGCCCGGAATTTGGTAGCACAGCGATTTGCCAGCGCCCGTGGGCATAATGCCCAGGGCATCACGACCCGAAAGCACGGCAGCGATGAGCGCTTCTTGGCCTTTGCGGAACTCGTCGTAGCCGTAATACGTCGAAAGAGCAGCTCGCGCGGCATCCATGGAAGGCTGGCACGGCGTCATGTTCGCCGCCGAAAGTCCCTGAATATTCGCCATTGATTCGCCCTTTCCAAAATACCCATGACAAAAAGATGGGCAACGCACGCAACGCGCGCATCGCCCATCTTCGAAACAGAATAGAAGCCGCTCAAGCGCATCTGCCTGTTACACGTTAAATTTGACCTGCCCCCTTCAGGGAAAAGGGCAGGTCAGCGGCGAGGCAAGCGCACAAAAACTTACACGTTGAACTTGAAGTGCATTACGTCGCCGTCCTGCACCACGTATTCCTTGCCTTCCTGGCGAAGCTTGCCTGCGTCGCGGCAGCCCTTTTCGCCGCCGAGAGACGCGTAGTCTTCGAAGCTCGCGGTTTCAGCCTTAATGAAGCCGCGCTCAAAATCGGAATGGATGACGCCCGCAGCCTGCGGCGCCTTCGCGCCCACGGGAATGGTCCAGGCGCGCGTCTCGGTTTCGCCGCTCGTGAAGTAGCTCTGCAGGCCCAGCAGTGCATAGGCACTACGAATGAGTCGGGCGAGGCCGCTTTCAGAAAGACCCAGCTCCTCCATGAACATCTTGGCGTCTTCGGGGTCAAGCTCAGCCAAGTCGGCTTCCGTCTTAGCGCAAATAGGCACGGGAATCTGACCGTCGATTTCGGGGAGCTCGGCGTTGAGCTGGTCCTCATCGACGTTGGCGATGTAGAGCATGGGCTTGCACGTGAGCAGGCACAGGTCTTTGATGGCAGCGAGCTCTTCGTCGGTCAGGCCCAGCGTGAGCACGCGATGGCCCTCGTTCAGACCCGCGAGCACCTTCTTGGCGGTCTCGAACTTGAACATGAGCGACTTATCGCGCTTCGCTTCCTTTTCAAGGCGAGGCAGTGCCTTGTCGACCGTAGCGATGTCGGCCAGCACGAGCTCGGTCTTAATGGTCTCGACGTCGCTTTGCGGGTCGACCTTCTTGGAAACGTGCTCGACGTTGGGGTCGCTGAAGAAACGAACGACCTCACAAATCGCATCGGTTTCGCGAATGTTGGCCAAGAACTTGTTGCCCAGGCCCTCGCCTTGGCTTGCGCCGGCAACCAGGCCAGCAATGTCAACGAATTCGACCGTTGCCGGCACGATTTTAGCCGGGTGGTCGATTTTTGCGAGTTCATCCAAACGATAGTCGGGAACGGGAACCATGCCCGTATTGGGCTCAATGGTGGCAAACGGATAGTTCGCGGCGAACCCGGTCTTCTTGGTAAGGGCGGTGAAAAGCGAAGACTTGCCAACGTTGGGCAGGCCAACAATACCGATAGAAAGCGACATGCGCATCCCCTTCATACTTACTTGCGGCGATAAAACTCATCAATGATAGCAAAATGCCGCGCAACCTGCGCTGTTTTCGACAATTCCCCACTCAAGATTAGTTCTAATGTCGTAAAGGCTAAAAACACCTAAGGGGCTCTGTCGCGCACGGCAGGAAGCCACGCGTTCGTAAGCCAAGGGCATAGGGCAACGCAACGGGCCACATCGCGCTCAGCCCCAAAGGGAAAGGGCCTGCTGCCTCGCCTCGAATGTCAACGCGGCAAACGAAGCGAAGCAAGCAGGCCCCTTGGGTCAAGCGGGAAGCCGACGGGCTACATGCTGAACAAGCCCATGGTCTGAGCCACGTAGGCGACCAGAATAATCACGAGCACGACAGGCGCGATGTATTTAATAACGACCGACCACACGTTGGCAAGACGGAAGCGAGCCGACACGCGCACCTCATCGATGAGCGTCTGAGGCTTAATGATCCAACCCACGAAAATACAGGTAAGCAGAGCAGCGATAGGCATCATCACCGAATTGGAGATGAAGTCGAGCAAATCGAGAATACTCGAGCCCTCGCCCATCGGCTGGATGAACGAAAGCGAGCTGTAGCCCAAATTCACAATCACGCCCATAAGCGTCACGAACACGATAGTCGCGATGAGCGAGCGCTTGCGAGACCAGCCAGCACCGTCGGAAATGATAGACGTGCAGGTCTCAACGAGGGAAAGCGAGCTCGTGAGCGCCGCGAACAAAACGAGCACGAAGAAGACCACGCCGATGATGGTCGCCGCGCCACCGAGGTTCTCAAACACCTGCGGCAGAATAATGAACATGAGCGACGGACCGGAGTTCTGAGCCACGGCATCGCCCGAACCAAGAGCGGCGAACGTAGCAGGAACAATCATGAGGCCCGCGAGCAGCGAAACGCCGAACGTGGTGCCCGCAATCTGCGAAACCGACGACGTGAGCTTCGTGGATTTCTGCAGGTAGGAGCCATACGTCACCATAATGCCCATAGCGAGTGACAGGGTGAAGAACGTCTGGCCAAGCGCGGAAATAACCAGCTCAGGCGAGAACTTGCCGAAATCGGGAATCAGGTAATACGCCAGGCCATCCATGGCGCCAGGCAACGTGAGCGCATAAATCGCAACGGCGGCAGCCATCACGATAAGCGCCGGCATCATAATGAGGTTCGCCTTCTCGATACCCTTGTTCACGCCAAGCGCCACAATGAAGTACGTCAAAGCCATGAAGATGAGCATGAAAATGATGCTCTCGGCGCCCGAGCTAATAAAGGTTGAGAAATAGTTGCCACCATCGGCGAGAATCTCAGGGGCGGTCACGATGTAGCCAAACAGGTATTTCGTGACCCAGCCGCCAATAACGCAGTAATACGGCACGATAATGAACGGAACCGCCGACATGAAAAGGCCGATGAAGGCGTACTTCTTACCAAACGCCTTGAACGCGCCGATGCAGCTTTGCCCCGTCTTGCGGCCAAGCGATGTCTCGAGCAGCAGCAACGCCAGACCAATGGTGAACACGAAAACGAGGTACATGAACAAAAACATGCCGCCGCCGTATTTCGCGGCCAAGTAAGGGAAGCGCCACATGCTGCCCAAGCCAACCGCAGAAGCAGCCGCCGACAACACGAAGGCGAGTTTGCCTGACCACGTCGCTCGTGGTTTTGTAGATTCTGCCATGGAAAATTCCTCCTGCCGCGCATGCAGCACGCAGGCACGCAACGAACCCGCGTTCTATCTTCTATCGAAATGAATTGGACCCCGCGCGTGGCGTCGCGTAAGGCCAAAAGACTTAAGGCGATATTCTAAAGCAGCTTTCCGAAAAACCCTCCAACTATCGGGTTTTTCTCGCAGACGGCACAATGCAACGCGAAACAACCGCCTTTGCGCCACCTTTTAAGATGAAAGCCAAGGGGCCTCACGATTACCAAACGAAAAAGCGTGAAGGCGAAAAGGAAACTCGCACCGCCATCGTCCATTCCTTATCGAAAACGCAGCCGCGAATCGGGGCGTTTGTCGACTCAATCTCTTCGGCAAAATAGATCAGAAATACCGCGATCAGCCACGAACGGGCTGCATGTTTTCGGGATACTCGACCTTCCAAAACACCAGGCCAGCCGCAGGCGCGTTCTGCCCCGCCGCTCGCCTGTCGCATGCCGCCAGCACATCGCCCACCCATTCAGACGGTTTGCTTCCTCGGCCGACTTCCACAAGCGTTCCAACCATCGTGCGAACCATTGAGTGCAGAAACGCGTTGCCCACCACACGAATGGTCGCAACCTCGGTGCCGGCAATAACCTCGGGATACACCGAAAGCTCCATGACGTTGCGATGCGTGGGCTTGCCCACAGCAGAAGCCGCCATGCAAAAGCTTTTGAAGTCATGCTCGCCAATCAGATGCGAGCACGCCTCATTCATCGCATCGGTGTCGAGCGCCACGCCGCCCAAATGCCACGCGATGGGCGCGATGAGCACAGGCCGCGCGGTGTTCGTGCAAATATGGTAGTGGTATTCACGCCACAACGCATCGAAACGAGCAGAAAAGCCAAGGGGGCGCTCATCGATCGAGGAAATAGAAATCGCCTCATCAACCAGGGCGTTCAACGAGCGCTGCAAACCGCGAAACGATCGCGACTGGAATTCGTCATCGGACACATCGAAGCTAACGACCTGCCCACGGGCATGCACGCCCGCATCGGTGCGACCGGCACACACCACAGGGACATCGCGTTTATAGAGCATGGAGAGAACCGACTCAAGCTCCCCTTGCACCGTTTTGATATGGGATTCCGCCTGGCGAGCATACCCCGCAAAACCCGAGCCCTCATACCCGAGCGTCAGCGAAACCGTATGGGAAAGCCCAGCAGCAAGAGCATCCTCCACGCGCTTCGCGCGCATTTCCGCACGCGCGGCAGCATCGGGTGCACCCGTGACAACAGGTTCAGTTTCAGCAATATGATCGCAATGAGGCACAGCGGGCTCCTATCAAAATCCAACCGCAGAAGTATACCGAAAACCGCAACTCTTGGCATTCCGCATGGCGCACAGGGAATATGCCCCAACGCTTTACGACATAAGACGACCAAGTACGAATTGGGACGACAAAGTTCTTCCCTATTAATCCTATTGCATTGATTGGTTTCTAGCTTTTATACTGAAGCGAGCATAGTCACAAGGGGGAACCATGAACGAGAACGATAACCCATCCAAATCGCGCGCGCGTGAGTCGGCGCCCGAAAGAGCGATCGATATTCACGACTACATCGATGGCAAGAACTTCGTGCCAGAGCCCAACATCAAAACGGAAGTCGGCCAAAAAGGAACCATCCGCGCCACATGCATCTCGAAGCGCAAGGGTACCCGCAAGCAGCCCGTCGCGGAAGGCGTCGAGGTTATTGCGCACTTCGGCGTGAAAGATGACGCGCATGCCTCAGGCGATTGGCATCGCCAGGTGTCGCTTCTTGCATGGGAGTCAATCGAGCGCGCTCAAGCCATGGGGCTCGATGTGAAAGAAGGCGACTTTGCCGAGAATTTCTGCACCGAAGGCATCGACGTTATGCACATGCCCATGGGAACGCAGGTCAAAATCGGCGAAGACGTGGTTGTTGAGATTTCCCAAATCGGCAAAGTGTGCCACACACGCTGCGCCATCTACTATCTCGCGGGCGATTGCATCTTCCCACGTGAGGGTATTTTTGGCGTCGTGCTCCAAGGCGGCACGGTCAAGCCGGGTGACACTCTCAAGGTGCTGAAAGTTGGCAACGGAACCTGTGAGTACTCCCCCGCCGACGCTATTGCCGAAGTCGAGGAAGCGCGCCGCAACGGAACACTGTAGTCACCAACGTTCGGCGCCTGGCTTGGCCCAGCCCGCCTTGGATCGTCTGTGTTCATGCTTCATTCTTTCAATATGGAACACAGCCAAGCGGGCGCATAGTGAGCCGAAGGCGAACGGTAGCCCGCTGTGGTCCTAGGTGGGCTGGGCCAAGCCAGGCGCCGAACGTGCTGCAATCCAATCGGAAGCCCAGCTAAGCAACGAAAAAGAGGAAGGCGGTGCCTTCCTCTTTTTTCGTATGCCCTAAGCGGCGCTTGGCCCCCACACCTTGCGCCCGAACAAATCAAGCAGCTCGGAATAGATGATATTCTTCGTCAAATCAACCTTGATAGGCAGCTCGGCGCGGAATTTACGTCCATCCGCCTGGCGAATGAACAGCACAACCGCGTCGTCGCCCGGATGGCTGCGCAAAATCTGCTGCAGCTGTTGAGAGCGCAACGCATTCATCTCGCTCGCCCAAAGACGAATCTCAAGCTGGCTCGGCCCAATCTGCGAAGCGTCGAACGCCAGGCGTTCCACCTCGAAAGCCATAATCTGATCGCCGCGATCGGAGTGCTCGAACTTGCCACGCACCTTCACGATGGCGTCTTGCTCCAAAGCGTCGGCAAAGTCGTCATATTTGAAGCACACGCCCTCGCAGTGGCCCGACGTGTCCTCCAACACGAAGTTCGCCATCTTCTTGCCTTTTTTCGTGAGCTTGACCTGCACACTCGTAATAAGGCCTGCGAACGTCGCCGACGGAATATCGCCGCTGTGCTCAGCCAAATCGCCCAAGCGAAACTTCGTAATGCGGCGCAGCGCCGCTTCATACTGACGCAGCGGATGGTCAGAGACGTAGATCTTCAGAATCTCTTTCTCGTACGACAAAAGCGTGCGCTTATCCCACTCAATGCCATCGGGAGCAGGCACGTCTTCGGCAAAACCCGAATCGTCATCGGCCGCGAACATGTCGAACATACTCACCTGCCCCGCGTCACGGTCTTTCTGGCGCTTCGATGCGCTTTCCAGAAGCGGCGTTTGCTCAATGAAATACATGAGCTGCTTGCGCGTGTAGCCCGTCGAATCAAACGCGCCCGACTTGATAAGCGCTTCAAGCGTTTTGCGGTTGTAGCACTTCGTGTCGAGGCGGTTCACGAAATCATGCAAGCTCGTGAACGGACCGTTCGCCTCGCGCTCGGCGATAATCGCCTCGGCAACCGCGCCGCCAACGCCGCGAACGCCCGCAAGACCAAAACGAATGCCCTCGTCAAGCGGCGTGAACTCCAAGTTCGAGGAATTCACGTCAGGAGGCAAAACGGGAATGCCCGAATGCGTGCAGCTCGCGATGTACTTGATGAGCTTGTCGGCATTGCCCATGTAGCTCGAAAGCACTGCAGCCATGTATTCATTCGGATAGTGCGCCTTCAAATACGCCGTGCGCATAACGAGAATCGCGTATGCGGCAGAGTGCGATTTATTGAACGCGTACTTCGCGAACTTCTCAGCGTCCGACCAAATCTGGTTGGCAATCTCGAGCGAATAGCCGTTCTCGACAGCGCCATTGCACCAGTCGTCTTTCAGCTTCATCATGACGTCGAGCTTTTTCTTGCCCATAGCCTTACGCAGCTTGTCAGCCTTACCTGCCGAGAAGCCGCTCATGACCATAGACACCTGCATGATCTGCTCTTGGTAGACCATGGTGCCGTAGGTTTCTTCCAAAACCGGGCGCAGGCGCTCATCGTAATAATGCACGGCGGTTTTGCCGCTCGCGACCTTGATATAGTCGTCGACCATGCCCGACTCAAGCGGGCCTGGGCGATTCAACGCAATCGATGCAACGATGTCGGAGAAGCGGTGCGGTGGGAGCCTGCCGAACAAGCTCACGTACAACGCGCCTTCAACCTGGAACAGGCCATCCATATTGCCCGAACGCATAAGTTCGAAAGCTTTCGGGTCTTCGGTAGGAATCTGCTCGGGAATCAGCTCAATACCGTAGCGTTCTTTCACGTTGCGACATGCGCGCGAAAGCACGCCCAGCGTACGCAAGCCCAAGAAGTCCATCTTCAGCAAGCCCAGATCAGGCGTATAGTGGCCGTCATATTGCGTAATAATGCCGCCGCCCTTGGTATCGCGCTTCATAGGAACGTGATCGGCCATGGGGTCACGGCAAATAATGGTTGCGCACGCGTGCACACCC
Source organism: uncultured Slackia sp. (assembly GCA_934661005.1). Taxonomy (GTDB): domain Bacteria; phylum Actinomycetota; class Coriobacteriia; order Coriobacteriales; family Eggerthellaceae; genus Slackia. The sequence goes on along the minus strand of CAKUIK010000032.1, from coordinate 9,758 downwards.
TCGCCGCGCACGTTGCCCTCGATGGAGCGCGCAGCGTCGACGACCTCTTTGGTCTCGGGCTCTTCGTCGTAGGCCTTCTTGAAATCGGGGTTCGCTTCAAGCGCCTTGTCAATCGTGATGCCCAGCTCGTCGCCAACCATTTTGCAGAGGCGGTCGCCCACGCTATAAGGCTGGCCAAGCACGCGAGCCGCGTCGCGAATGGCGTTTTTCGCCTGCAGCTTGCCGAAAGTGATAACGCCCGACACATGGTCTTCGCCATAGAATTCTTTGATGTGCTCAATGACTTCCTGGCGTCGCTCGTCTTCGAAGTCAACGTCGATATCGGGCATCTCAACACGTTCGGGTGACAGGAAGCGCTCGAACAGCAGGCCGTTCGGCAAGGGGTCGAGGTCGGTAATACCCATGGCATACGTGCAAATAGCGCCTGCAGCCGAACCACGGCCCGGGCCTACGGCGATACCGTTCTCACGCGCCCAACGAATGTATTCCTGAACAATAAGGAAGTATGCCGGGAAGCCCTGCTGAATAATGACGCCCGCCTCATACATATAGCGGTCCCATGCGTCTTTCGGAATAGGCTCGCCATAGCGGCGCTTCAGGCCGTCTTCGCATTCCTTGCGGAACAGCGTTTCTTCGGTGTATCCCGGAGGCAAGGGGAAGCGCGGCAGAATGGAATCACGTTCGAGCACAACGTTGCATTTCTCAGCAACTTCCACCGTGGTATCGCACGCCTCAGGGAAATCGCACAGAGCCTGGCGCATTTCCTCTTCGGTCTTCATGTAGAATTGGTCGTTCGCGAAGCGCATGCGGTTCTCATCGTCCATAAGAGAGCCCGTGCCAATGCACAGCATAAGATCTTGCGCGCGAGCATCTTCACGGCGAAGGTAGTGGAAGTCGTTCGTCGCGATGGTCTTCAAGCCGAGCTTGTTTGCGATATCGGTCAAATAGCCGTTCATCTCGCGCTGGCTCATGCCGCCATTGGTGGTAATGCCCTGGTCTTGCAGCTCAATGTAGAAATCGCCCGGCTCATACAGCGACGCGAGCTTGCGAGCCCACTGTTCGGCGCCCTCGAAATCGCGAGCATCGATGCAACGCGGAATAATGCCAGCGATGCAGGCGCTTGAGGCGATGCAGCCTTCAGAGTACTTCTTCAACATGTCGAACGTCGTGCGCGGCTTGTAGTAGAAGTTATCGCAATGCGACTCGCTCACGAGGTGCAGCAAGTTGTGATAGCCCACGTTGTTCTTCGCGAGCAGCACCATGTGATACAGGCGCGACTTCACCTTCGAACCGATTTCCGGGTCTTCGGTAAAATAGATTTCGCAACCGTAAATCGGTTTGACCTTCTTGCCAGTTTCTTTTTCCACCGCCTCGCAGGCATCGCACAGCTCGGGCACGCCGCACATAACGCCATGGTCGGTGATGGCCACGGCAGGCATGTCGAGATCAGCCGCGCGGCGCACCATGTCTTTGATTTTGGTGGCGCCATCGAGCATGGAATATTCGGTATGGTTGTGCAAATGGACGAAAGCCATGCAGCCCTACCCCTTCCGTAAATTTACGAACAAATGGTCGTTTTCATTACCATAGTTCTATCATAGCAACCCGTCAAACGCAAGAGCCGCAAGCCACAGAGAAAACCTGTTAAATGCTCGCAGCGTTTAACAGGTCTCAAGACCACGAGATTGTGGCCGAATACCGCATCCTCGCCCCAAATCCGCATGGCGATTCGAACCGCTCGCACCACGCTGCGCAGCAGCGCCCAGAGCTCTACGCTTTCGGCTTGCGACGACCAGCTTTGCCCGTGACGTGTTCCACATCGATGCACCAAACATCGGTAATGTCGAATTCGCGTTCAATCGCACCGCCGATCTCGTGTTTTTCAGAAGGCATATATTTCATGCACAACGCTACGAGCATCTTGCGCACCGCGAGCGAGCTCTCAACATGGCGAATGCGGCCCGCAACCATTGCGCTCGCAAAACGCGTGGTGAAAAACGTCTCCTCATAGCATGGCTCAACCTCGCACGCCACACTTCCCCATACGCAGGCATCGCGCCGCCAGTTGGCCATCTTATGACCATCATTTTTCGTCGTGTGGATATAAATCCGGCACACGGGCGCCTCGCCTTCGCCGGCATCTTCAATGGAGCCCCAACCGCGCTCAACCACATATGACAACGGCACACAGTATGGCATGCCATCGTCGTCGACGGTCGCCACGGTAATAAATTCCCCCTCGTCGAGAATCTCAAGCGCATCTTCGACGGACACCTCGCGGTCGGCATATTGCATGGGATAGTTTTTCATGAAAAGCCCCTCTCAATCATGGCGAGCACGCGCAACCGAGCATAAGAGGATTTGCAGCGGAACATGCATTCCTCCGCTGCCAGCATCGCCCAAACCAACACGCCCGCGAAAACGAGATGCAGGAAAGCCTCGAGGAAAGCCTGCGCGCGTGGGACGCAAGGCACTCAAAATCCCGCTACGTTCCCGCAGCAGAACGCGCTCGCGTGCTCATGGAATGCACGCGAGTTTCGAAGCGAAACGAATGCCAGCAATCTCTTTGCTCGATTACTTGCGCATATTGTACTCACCAATAGTGATGGCACCTTGCAGAGCCACCCCATTTTTGATACAGTGCGCCACAAATCGAAGAACATCCCGCCGCCGGGTGGGAAACCGAGCACTCGGATCAATCGCGACGTTAGGCCTTTGAAGCCGCGATTGGCCCGAGTGCTTTTGTTTTTCGAGAGAACAGCAGCCTGCAGAAAGCCGCACCGAACCGCGTGGCGCGAAACGCATACAGAAAGGATTCACCATGCAGAAATTCATCGCCGAACCATCATTTTGGGAAATTCTGCCGGAAGCCTCGATCGGAATCATGGTCGTGCGCAACATGAAGACCGCCGACGAAGTATCCGACGAAGGCAAGACAGCCATCGCGAACATCCTCAACGAGGCGAATGCGATGGCGAACCAGCACCTCACAAGCAACACCATTTCTGAAAACGAGGTCGTGGCGGTATGGCGTCGAGCATACCAGCTCTTCAAAACCAAGAAGGGTGCACGCTGCTCCATTGAGAATCTGCTCAAGCGCGTGCTCAAAGGCAACCCCGTTGGCTCGATCACGCCATCGGTCGACATTTACAATGCCATTTCGCTGAAGTACGCCCTGCCCGTCGGCGGCGAAAATATCGACACCTTCGCAGGCGATTTCCACCTTGGCATCGACGAAGAGGGCGGCAAGCCGTTCCTTCCCATTGGCGAAGAGGAGAACGCCCCCACCCTGCCAGGCGAGCTTTGCTACTACGACGAAAAAGGCGCTGTCTGCCGATGCTTCAATTGGCGCGATGGACAACGCACTGAGCTCACCGACGACTCGCGCAACGCAATCCTCGTCATGGAATGCGTCGACGGCGCGCGCCTGTCCGAACTGCATGCAGCGCTCGACGAGTTCGCCGAGTTGATGCATCGCTTCCTGGGCGCGGAAGTGGCCGTGAAGGGAATCGTCACCAAAGACCACCCGGAAATAGCCATCATCGAATAGACCAAAACCAACAAGGCCGCCTGCCCGAACGCAAATCTCGGACAGGCGGCCTCATTGTTTCAGAAAAGAAAGAAGCCGCCCAGGGGAAAGGGCGGCTTCAGTCGTCCCGTGGCGGGGACGTATGGCGACTCGCCACGCGTGGTTGAGCTGCCGCGGGCGATTAGGATAAACCGTAGGTTAGGCGCCAACCATAACCTGGATAACGAGCAGGGCGCCACCGAACACGAACAGGAATCCAACCATCGGGAGAACGAACTTCACCCAGTGGGAGTACTTCATGTCGAGCATGGTTAGGGTTGCCATGACCAGACCCGTAGGTGCGAGGTAGAGCATTGCGTACTGGCCCCAGTTGTAAGCAGAAACAACGATGGAGCGGTCGATGCCAACGGTGTCGGCGAGCGGCGCCAGAATCGGCATTGCAAGCACGGCCAGGCCCGAAGAAGAAGGCACGATGAAGCCAAGCAGGAAGAACATAACCATCATCATGAGGATGAACAGCGGGCCAGACATGCCGGCAACTGCGTTGGATGCCCAGTACAGCAGCGTGTCGGAAATCAGGCCGTTCTCCATGATCATGTTAACGCCGCGGGCGAGACCGATGATGAGCGAAACACCAACCAGGCTCGAAGCGCCGCTCACGAATGCATCGGTGACGGTCTTCTCGTCAAGGCCGCACAGGAACATGCAGACGATGGCGACAGCGAGGAACGAAGCGGCCATCTGCGGGAACCACCAGCCCTGGGTCACAACGCCCCAAACCATGATGACGAACGCCATAATGAAGAGCACCAGAATGACCTTGCGCTTCCAGTCGAACGCAGGAAGGTTGTCCGACTCGGGGTCATGGGTCGCATAAAGCTGAGCGAACTTCTCGCGGTCTTCGTAGGTGTAGCTGAACTCGGGATTCGCCTTAACCTTCTTGCAGTACCAATACAGGTAGGCGATAACGACGATACCGCCAACGATGCAGCCAATAACACGCCACATGATGCCTTCGGTCCAGATGACGCCGGCAGCATTCGAAGCGATAACAACCGAGAACGGGTTGATCGTCGAGAACGTGGTACCCATGGAGCCTGCGAGGAAGATAGCACCAACGCAGACGATGGAGTCATAGCCCAGTGCCAGGAAGATAGGTACCAGAATCGGATAGAACGCAACAGCCTCTTCTTCGAGACCGCAGGTGGTGCCGCCCAAAACCATGAGCGCGGCCACGAGGAATACGAGCGCGAACTCGCGACCCTTCGTCTTCTTCGTGAGCGCGACCAAGCCGCTCTCGAATGCGCCGGATGCGTTTACAACGCCGATCAAACCACCAAGGACCAAGATGAAAACCATGATGTCGACACCGTTGATGGTGCCGTTGACCATCGAGGTGAAGACGTCGGCAACACCCATGGGCTGAGACTCGAGCTCGGTGTAAGTGCCGGGAACAGAAATTGCCTTGGTGATAGCGCCGTTCAGGAACTGGTTAACGTCGATCTTCATGTCGGCGAGTTCGGGGTCGGCATGGAATGCCTCGGCCGTACCTTCGATAGTACGAACATTGCCATCGGGTTCGGTGATCTGGAACACGCCCGAGTCGGCGACGTAGGCAACCTTGGAATAGGCGCCCGCGGGAATAAACCACGTTGCGATAACCGCGAGAATGGTGATCACGAACAGGATGGTGAATGCCGTGGGGAAGCTGAGTTTATGCTTCTTCTTCGGCTTTCCGTCAGCCGCGCCGTTTCCCGCCGGCGTGGCCACTGCCTCTTCTGCCATATTTCCTCCTTGTGACGCGGGGCTTGCACCCGTATGGCGCCCTACGCCCCTCTCTCTAAGGCGAGTGTATCTGGGAAAGTAACGATTTGGCTACGTCTAACCCTGGTGCATAGGAGGTATATCTTGGGTGTAACATGCCGTTTACCCAGGTCAAAAATACACCCTCCATATTCCTCGACATAAACCCCGAAAGAGAGGTCTACAATGGTTGTAGGGGAAACTGGTACTGCGAAAAGGGGGCAACCTTGGGTTTGGTCGCTCTGTTTTATTACACGCTTATCATTCTGTTGGTAAGCATCATGACGTCGGCGATGTGCCTGTCGACGTACTTGGTCTCACACCGCAAATCGCTCGCGTTCGCTTTCGTGGGCTTTCTGTTCTACTTCTTCGATGTGACGTTGGTATTTTTGGACGACTTCACGATGAATTCCGCGGCTAACATGCCTGAGTCGGTTTATTTCATTGGCTCGCAGGCGGCATCCATCATCACCGGGTGCGGTTTGTTCACGGCTTTCTGGCTTTTGGTATGTGACGCGTTCAACGAACAGCGTCGGCCTTTGCTCGCAGCCCCACCCGTGATTTTCGTGCTTGCAAGCATTCTTATCTATATCTTCATGCCCGCCGGCAACACGCACCTCTTCGTGTTCTACGGCATGCGCACGGTCTATCTCATGTGGATACTGGGCTATATAGCCGTTCGCTACCTGGGGCAAAGCGGCGCCCTGCGCGAACGCATGTGGCGCTATCGCTTGTGCTACGTCGGCACGCTCATTCTGGGAGCCGCGGTGTTTATCGAAAACATCGTTTTTTTGTTCTACATCGATCCCGTATTGGTCGAATCGGGCGCGGTGCCGTTTTTCCCCGAACGTAATTTCGCCGAAAACGCACTCATGCTCTGGCTGGCGGCATTCGTGGCCACCTCGTGCTGGAAGCTGCTTTCGATTCATTTCGAAAAGCCCCCGGCGGAAGCCGAGGGTCGCGTAGGCGCGTTCATCAATGCAGGGCTTGCGGGCTATGCGCAGCACTACAGCCTATCCGCTCGCGAGACCGAGGTTCTTCGACTCGTACTCGAAGGCAAGGACAACCAAAATATTGCAGGCGAACTGAGCCTTGCAGCGTCGACCGTGAAGGTGCACGTGCATAATATCTTGAAGAAAACAGGGCAGGCGAACCGTCAAGAACTCATGCGCGACTTCCGCAAGGTGTCGTAAGCGTTTTATTTAGTCGCCTTGCGCGCATCGGGCCGATACCCGGCCCGCCTCGACGTTGCGCAAGCCGCCGTCCTACAAGCTGCCGTTCTGCAAGCCACTCCCCCGCCGCAACTACCTGTTTACGAGCTGCTCCCCACTGTAGCAACCTGCTAAACGCTCGTAGCATTGAGCAGGTTTGTGAGTCTTTGCTTTAAGAATTGGCGAATGGTTGTGAGCCTCGCCTCGAAGCTAACAACCGAACCTGTTAACGCTGCGAGCATTTAACAGGTTCGACGCCCCTAATCGTTGCGATGGGTCATGCGGAATACAACGACGCCGATAACCGAAAGCGCCGCAACCGCGATCGCAACCATAGCGACAATAAGGCCCTTCATGCTGTCGTTAGTCTGAGAAATCCTATCGCCCTGCTCCACCTGATTGACGGCCGCCTGATCGCCCTGGGAAGCGTCCGACGCTGTCTTCGGAGTTACCGCATCAGGCTCATTGCCTAATGCCTTAGCGAGGCTCAAAGATTCGCCATCACCCTTCTGCTCGTTCTGAGAAGCGTCAGCATTATTCTTGTTGGAAACCTCAGGCGAATCACCGCTTGGTGCGCCATCCTCTTTTCCAGAGACACCATTCTGAGATGAGTCGTTCGATACATTGCTGCCCGCATTGTTGGCCGCGTCATTGCTTCCCTCGGCGCCATTCGATGTATTCGATCCGCCCGAAGCATTCTGATCCGAATTAGAAACGCCATTCGAGCCGACGTTCAAGGTATTGCCCGGAACAGCGAAAGATGGGAGAAGCGGAACCATATTCACAATAGGAGCACTCGTCGTAGATGAGCTACCCGAAGACGAAACGGAACCCGACCCAGAAGCCGTACCGGACCCTTCAACCGTGCCAGAGCCGGAAGCCCCGCCCGAAGCCGAATCGGCTCCCGACGCGCCTGGGCCCGCAGCTGCACTGGAGTTGTCATTGTTGGAAGCATCGCACGACACATTGCCGGCCCCATTGGAGACGGAGCCTTGGCTACCCGACGTTCCCGCGCTCGGCTCACTGCTGACGCTACCCGAGCTCGCCGTGCCGCCCGAAGCAGAGCCAACGCTACCCGCACTCACATTCCCGCCACTCGATGCAGAGCTTCCGCTCGAGGGAACATTGCCCGAAACGGAACCATTGATGTCGCCTTCAGTCGTTGAACCATTACCGCTCGACTCAGAACCCTCATTCGACGAAGAGCCACTGCCAACGGTGCCGTTCTGATCGGGCTCTGTCGTGCCTTCCGCTTTCACATGCGTATCGCCATGTTCGGCAATCATCGAGAGACATTGGGCCTTCTCACGCTTGTAGCGATTCTGCCAACCTTGATGGTATTGAGGCTGGCCCTTATAGAAAACGGCAACGTTGTCGACAACGTAATCGCACAGGGTGCTCACGAACTCGGCATCGGTCATATCGTTGTTCAGACCGCAACCATCCCAATATTTCCAGCTATTATAAAAACCATTCCAATCATAGCCATCGGAATAACCTCCGACGAATTTATGCCAACCAGACGGACCGAAAAGGTTGCACAAGCTCGCACACAGGCCCTGCACGGCATCGGCACGGCTATAGACATCGATCCCACGAGAATCCAAGTAGTCGAGCGCAGGCTCGATGTACTTGATATATTCCCATCCGTCTTGCAAACGGGAGAATTCCTCACTGTCAGCTGCGTAGGCTGCCTTCCAGGAAGAATTCAGCGCAACACCAAGCGCGGTAAATTGGCCATTTTGGCGCATGGCGTTTTCGGCCTTGAAAGTCGAATCGGCGACATAGTTGAATTGTTCGAACATCGAGTATTTCGACGGGTTATATGCATACACTGCACGAATGAAGTCAAGCAAACCATAGCGATTGTCAAACTGGTAATAACCAACCGCATGGAAGCCGTCGCCCGAGCTGAGCGTTTGCGCGTAGTTGCCGCCCTCGTAGGCGCCAAAATACGTTATGTCGCTGCTCAGATCCACAGGCCGCAATCCCGTTGCCGACCTGCCCATAGAAAACAGCGAAATCAGGGCATCGGGAGAACCCTCTTCAGAGTAGTAGTCGTCCTTATCGACCGTAACGCCCGTTGTTTCAGCGACGTAATTGGTTTGAGACTCCCCCGCAGAATTAGCCGCAGCCGCATCAACAGAGCCATGCGCATCAAGGCCAGAATCGGCAGAAACGGCAGATGAACTTTCAGAGTCAACGACGACGTCGGCAAGCGCAACGGCGGGAAACGCCATTGTCGCTGCCATAGCAACAGCAACGCCGCTCGAAATGACATTGCGGCGCGTAAAAGCAAAGCGGGAACGAGCCATGAGCCCTCCTTACGCGTGGTTCGATTCAATTGCAGATGCGTAATCAACGATAATGAAACCACAGTTATAAAAACTTGGCTAGCAGGCACTTAAAGTAATCAGGAATGACCTGGGGAAACGTCGCGATAAATTCCCGAACGAAGCAGCCAGTGACAATTTCCGCAAACTCGCGCAAAAATGAATGGCACGATTCATCCATGCGGCAGTTCTGACCTTCGCCGCATTTCGCGACCATTCAAAACAAAAAAGCCGACCCCACATGGGATCGGCTTTTCAGAGATGCAATGGATGCTATTTCTCTTCGGCCTTGTCGGCAAGGATGATGACCTTGTCACCGCTCACTTGCACATAGCCACCCTCAACAGTAAATTCCTTGAAGGGGCCGCCTTCGTCTTTCTGAACGCGAACAACGCCGTCCGCGAGCGTAGAGACCAAGGGCACATGGTCATAGAGGAAACCCATTTCGCCTTCGGATCCGGGCACCACGACGAAGTGGACCTCGTCGGAGTAGAACTTCGCCTCAGGCGTCACGATATCGCAGGCAAATTTCGTCATCGCTTATGCCTCGTCCTTCTTCATGGCTTCGTACTCGGCGTACACGTCGTCGATGCCACCCTTCAGGCGGAAGCACTGCTCAGGAATCTCGTCGCACTCGCCGTCGAGAATGGCAGCGAAGGAACGAACGGTGTCTTCCATCTTGACGTACTTGCCCGGCAGGCCCGTGAACTGGGTCGCAACGTGGAAGCACTGGCCGAAGAACTGCTGAGCCTTACGCGCACGGGAAACCGTGAGCTTCTGCTCTTCAGTAAGTTCGTCCATACCCAGAATAGCGATGATGTCCTGCAGGTCTTTGTAGTTCTGCAGAAGCTCCTGGATGCCGGTAGCCACGCGGTAGTGCTC
>CAKUIK010000031.1 GCA_934661005.1 uncultured Slackia sp. | reverse complement strand
TCGAATCGCCGTTCGCTCGGGCCGCCTTGGGTGGCACCTCGCTGGAACGGCTTACACCAACTTTTTCGACGCTACCACGCGAACAGTACTTGGACGCTCACCGGCGATTCGTACATCACGAGTCTCACCTGCGTGCAGGGAAGCATCAATCTCAACGGGCACAAGCTCTATGCGAATGGCGTCGAATATGACGGCGAAAACGCGAGCGCGGGCGAAGCCGTCGACGTGTCGGCGAGCAGCTCGGGCGGCACGGGCAGCCAAGGCCAGGGCAACGGCAACACTCCGCCGGCCAAACCCGAGTAGCGAACGCAAAAAACCGCGCGGCGGCCCGCAGTCGGCAAACCGCGCGGCAGGCATGCGGACCCAGCGACAGAGCGTGAACGCCGGCTTCCGCAAGGTCGTCAGCCGAGAGCGCTTCTCGGACGGGAACGCGGTGATGAAACAGCTCTACCCGCAGGTGAAGGAGCTGTACTCGAAGCGAAGCGATGGCCGCCACCAGTCAGGCTGGATCCGCGTGCGCAACCAGCTGCTGTGCGACAGGGGCGACAGGGGCAAGGTCAAGGGGCATGTGCGAGAAAGGCTTTCACGGACTTCTTGCCAAGCCCGGAGTCGATTGTCGCCCGCAGCTGGTTGGGCTCTTATCGAGCGGCGTTGCGTCAAAAATCGCGTCGATTAGGTCCCTTTGCAGATAACGAACGCTCATTTGGCAAAAATCACGCCCATTAGGCAACATTGGGCCCGAAATTGGGTGGTCAGGATGATGCAACTCACTCCATGCCAATCAAAACCCCAGGTCATGAAAGCACGTATAGACAGGGAAAGAGGCTTAGCCGGCACGAGACACGTGCAATTCGACCTAATGGATGCGATTTTTGCCACACACCCCATCGCGTCCACGAAACGTCGCCGAATCGAAAAGTACTCTCGACAATAAGCCACAGGGCCCCGCATGTTCCGCACCAGCCATGCACGGCGCGCAAACCCCGCGCGTTCCGCACGGCCTAACATGCTCCGCGAAGCCCATGCGCGCCCGCACCTAACCCAAACAGTCATTCCTACGCATGTTTGCAAACATACGCACATACCACGCCTTGATAACCCCAAGGTCGCCTTCTTTAACGCCCATGCAAGGGCGGTCAAACGAAAGCAACTCCGTTCAAAAGCATGTTTCCCATCAGGGGTGTCTTGTCATATCGCAAGGCACCCCTTTTTATCACGGTTGATTGAAAAAGTAACTCTTGTTTCATTAGGTCGATTTTTTTGGATTGGCTCTTGCCTTTTGCAATTGCACATGCAATATTAAATCTAGTCTTTCCGCAAGGAAGGGCCACCAAGAGCCGGGGGTTGTCCCCCGGCATTTTTTGTCTTTGCGCAAGGAGAAACGCATGCTCGAAGCGAGCCTATTTGTCGATGAATCCGGCGAGAGCGGAACCCAGTCGAAATACTACCTGCTCACTTTGGTTCTCCACGAGCAATCTGACGACATCTCGCGAATCATTGACCTCTACGAGAAAGACTTACGCGCAAAGGACCTGCCGAACATTCCACTTCACACCTCGCCGCTCATGTATTCCAAGAACGACTACGCGGGCATGGATATCCAAGATAGGAAACGGTTATTGCAATCATTCTTCACTATGCTCCAGCACATGCCCATCAAGTACCACACGTTTTCATACAGGAAGAGCGAGCTTTGCGACGGTGCAGCTCTTGAGGCCAGGATGAGGCGCGATGTGGTGAACTTCGTCTTCGACAACCTCGACTATCTCCAGAGGTTCGACAAGGTCAAGGTTTATTACGATGACGGCCAACAAGTCGTGACCAAGGCACTTCACGATGCCGTAGAGTACGCGCTCTCCACTGAAGCAATTATGTACAAGGATGGCAGTCCTAAAGATTACCGTGTCGCGCAGGCGGCCGATTTGATTTGCACCCTTGAATTGGCGGCGTTAAGGTTCGAAGCGGGTGAAACGGCCAAAACATACGACCGCTTCTTCGGCACGTACGGCTACTTCAAAAAGAACTGGCTCAAGAAAATCCGCAAGAAGCTGCTATAGCAGCTCACACGAAGTTCCATAATTCGCACGGGGTCCATTTGGGCAACAGAGAAATGTGCACAGATGAAACGAAACCGCAATTTCCGATACGAAACACCATCTCAGCGCATCGATAATAGAAAAGTTCCTATAGAACGAGCTTACTCCTCGCCCGTGATGCCGTCTGCTTCGAGCATTTCGTCGAAATCGTCCATCACGGGAATCTCGCCTGGCGCGGGCGCTTCGATGCCGTATGCAGCCGCGAGCGCGCACGCCTGGTCGAATCGCAGCTGGGCCGCCTGCTGTTTGCCGGCCTGTTCAAGGTAATACGACTCGAGCGCCATGCCGCGCACCAAATACTCGACCACATGCGGGTCGGTTCCCGAAACGCTCAGAATACCCGCGAAGCTTTCAGGCGCCAAGCCCAGCACCACATTCGCATCCATCTCGAGCGCGTTGGCGATAGCGTCTTCCACCGATTCGGCCTTCGCCTCAGGATCGTCGTCTTTCTCAACCGTACGACGCATCGCCTCGACGAACTGCCAAATCAGGCGCATCAAGTAATCTTGCTGGAACATATTTGTTTCTCCGTTCTGCCGAACGGAGAAACCGCTCGACGCTGCGCGCGAGCCGCGCGGACGCCTTCGCCCGCAATCGTCGCTCGCGTACCGAAGTACGCTTCGCTCCTCTTTTGGGCGAATTCGCTCCGCGAATCTCACGCTCGCTGATTCTTAGTTCATAACCAAGCTCATTACCGCTACGCTTTCACGCAGCGTCGGCCACTTCCGCCGTTCGACAGAACGGTGGAACAACATGCTCGCTGACAGTGACGCGCACCCAAACGCCTTACGATTCCATCCCAGGCATCTTCAACCCCAGGTGGTCAAAAGCCCTCGCCGTTGCTTGGCGGCCCTTCGGCGTGCGCATAAGGAGCCCTTGCTGAATAAGAAACGGCTCATACACGTCTTCCACCGTGCCGGGGTCTTCCGAAAGCGCCGACGCGAGCGTGGTAAGGCCCACCGGACGCCCCGCAAACGAATCGCACAGAAGCTCGAGAATCTTATTGTCGAGACCATCGAGCCCAAGCGAGTCAACCTCGAAAAAGCTCAGAGCCGCCGCCGCGGTATCTTCATCGATGTCGCCGTTGCCACGCACCTGCGCCCAGTCGCGCACGCGCTTGAGCAGGCGGTTCGCCAAACGCGGCGTTCCGCGGCTTCGACGCGCGATTTCGATGGCGCCTTCTTCATCGACCGCCACATCCAAAATGCCGGCAGAGCGCTTCACGATGTCGGCAAGCTCTTCGGGGGTGTAATAATCCAGGCGAAACACGATGCCGAAGCGGTCGCGCAAAGGCCCGGTAAGCAAACCCGTGCGCGTGGTGGCGCCGATGAGCGTGAAGTGCGGCAAATCGAGGCGAATACTGCGCGCAGCCGGCCCCTTGCCCACCACGATATCGAGCACGCAATCTTCCAGCGCAGGATAGAGCACTTCTTCCACCTGGCGATTCAGGCGATGAATCTCGTCGATGAACAGCACATCGCCTTCTTCGAGATTCGTGAGAATTGCCGCCAAATCGCCCGGGCGCGCGATGGCCGGGCCGCTCGTGGTGCGAATGTTCGCGCCAAGCTCGTTGGCGACAACCGTGGCGAGCGTGGTTTTGCCCAAGCCCGGAGGGCCGCTGAACAGCACGTGATCCATGCATTCGCCGCGCTGCTTGGCCGCCTGAATGAGAATGGACAGGCTGTCTTTCACGCGTGTTTGGCCCAGGTAATCGTCCAGGTATTTCGGGCGAAGCGAGCGATCGAGCGCCAAGTCGTCTTCGGTGAGGTCGCTCGAGACCACGCGTTCGCGCGGCGTTTGCTGCGCGAAGCCCGCGCCGCCCGCCGCCGAGCCTGCCGCAGACGCCTCGAACACCATGCCTTCTATTTGAATGCCTTCAGCCACGAATTACTTCCTTTACCCCACCGAGCCAAGTCGCTTCAAAGCATACTGCAACAGCGCGCCTTCGCTGTTCAGTTCTTCGGGAGCGCCCTTCAGCGCCAAATCGGCTTCGGCCAGCGTGAAGCCCATGGCGAGCAAGCCGTCGCGCGCACCCTGCAGACGCTCGGTGGCGGCTGCCGTTGCGGCGCTGAACAGGTCTTGTTCGCCCGCCTGAGCCAGGTTGCCCTTCAATTCCAGAATAAGGCGCTGCGCGGTTTTCTTGCCAACGCCCGGAATGGTGGACACGGCCTTCACATCTTCCGACTGAATGGCGGAAATAAGCTCGGCCGGCTTGAACGTGGAAAGCGCCGCGAGCGCCGCCTTCGGGCCAATGCCCGACACGCCGATAAGGCGTAGAAACAGCGCGTGTTCTTCCTGAGACAAGAAGCCATACAGCGTCATGGCATCTTCGCGCACGGCGAGATGCGTGAACAGCGCCACGTCGGCGCCTGTTTCGGGAAGTTTCACAATGTCGGTCGCGGGCATGTACACGGCAAAGCCGACGCCGTTTACGTCGACAAAGGCTACATCGGCGCTTCGGCCAGCCATTGTGCCTTTCAGGAATGCAATCATCGGCAACCTCTCACAGGTGGCGAAAAACTACGCCCGCCACGAATCAATCTACAAACGTCTGTTCGCAAATATACCATAGCGAGGCAAACAAAACGCGCAGCCGCCGCTCTTTTTGCGACACCTGCACGTTTTGCCCTCAAACCGAAAAGCGTCCGCGAAGAGAGCGACGCAAATATGCCGAGTTCCACTCTTGGGGCTGAGACGAGCGAGCGAAAACGATACCCGAGAGAGTCCGAAGGCGACAGTCCATCGTCAATGGCGTCGGGCGCGCCGCCGCGCCGCATTCGCAAGGCGCAGCCGATGGGCGCAGCGCCGCGAAGCGCGCAAACGAGTTCGCTCACCAGAGTGCAATCGTGGCGCAGAAAACGCGAACCAAAACACCCCTGGGCACCACCGAAGCTCTAGCGCAATCAGCGCACAAAGCTTCCCCTACTGCACGGCACGAGCTTCGCCATCGACGCCAAGCTGAGCCTCGAGACGCTCGCCCTTATCCTCAACCACAACCGATTCGACGCTCGAAACGTCGCCGCCGGCCACACGATATTCGGTAAGGCACAAATCCATGGTCTCCATGTCGCTCTTCGGATTCTTCAAGCGCACGACCAGCGTTGAGCCCTCCTGGGTTATGGCTTCGATTTCCTTGCCAGGAATCGAGCCGCCCGAAAGCTGCAGCTGGATCCACTCGCCTTGCGGCTTCCAACCATTGCCCGGCATGGCAACAACCGCGCCGCCGGAAACTTCCATGCACAGCACAGGCAAATCGACATCTTCCTCCCACGTCCATGCGGAACCGCCCGCGTTCGACGACGTGCAGCCGAACATCGTTGCAGCCGCAGAGCCGCACGCCGCCGAGGCCGCGGCGCCACATGCCACCGCCACGAACGCTCGCCTCGTCATATGCCTCGCCATTGCCGGCCTCCGTTTCACGCGAATTCCCGCCAGATTGCTTGTTGCTTGCATTGCCCCATACGCACATGTTTATTGCCCACATTGTCCCATACGCGCATCCCGCGCGTCGAGAAACGAAGCGGGAACGCATGCGACGAGCGCGAAGCGAGAACGAACGAAAGCAAGCGGAAAGAAGAGCTTTCCGCACTCACTTTGTCAGCAAATTTACACTGTAAATATCAACGAAACGCCTTATGAGAAGTCTTATAGATTGCGGACATAGTTTTCTGCGAAACCGAAGCGAACAGCCTAAATTTGCACCGCCGCGCGCTTTCCTCACGGGCACAATTCCATACAGATCACGCCCAGGACAGAAGGGTACGCAATCTAGCAACGCACCGCATGCTGGCAGCAATCGTTGCCGGCGCATCGACGAAGCGACCGGCCAATGCCGCTGGCTAGCGCGCTTCCCAATATCGCCTGCACGCTTCGGCAAACGTGCCTTCGCCCGGGAACGGAACCGCATGCGCTCCATACGTTTCGGGAGCCCCGCTTTTCGGATTCCCGTTCGACCCATCCGACTCATTCGCCGCCCCCGAGCCACACAGCTCGCTCAGCTCGTTCGAATCGCTCGAATCTCCTGAGCCACTTGGCGCACTCAGATTGCCTGATTCGTCTGAGCCGTCCGATGCGTCCAATACGCATGGCTCGTCGACCCCGCACGGCGTGTCCGGCCCCTCGATAAGAAGCATCGAACCATCTCCAATGGGCGATCCGTAGCTCATAAGCGACATGGTGTCGCATGCCCACAACGAATCGCTGCCAGCCGTCATCCAGCCGTTGGCGTAGTTTTCCGCACGCTCGACCGGCGAATGGCCCACGATTTGCGGAACGCCAGGCAGCGCATCGTCGAGCATGTCGCGCAAGTCGGCCCACAAGGGTCCCGGCAGCGACCAACCCCCGCGCGACGGAGGGCAACTGTCCAAATCGCCCCAATGCGACGAATCGGCAAGCATTTCATTCAAACGCTGGGCAATCGCCGCTGCATCGGCGGGCACATCTGACAAAAACCGCTTCGCCCACACGCCCGTTACGCCCGCGTGCGAACACAAATACGGCCCCACCGCACATGCGACCTTCGCCTGCAGGGCATCTTCAAGAATTGTTCTCAGGTTGCGCATGATGGACATGATCGAGCCCGGACCGCGCTTGCCGCGCACATAGCAAAAATCGTGGTTGCCCAGCAGCACGTCGATTTGCATGCCACGCTCGCGATGTTCGCGAACCCATTTCGCGTAAAACTCCATGGCGTTCAGCTCGTCGGCTTCGTTCGCGCCCCAGTCGTCGCACGCGTCGCCCAAAAACACGACGCGCCCAATTTTCGCATCGTTCGCCAAAAGCTCGTCGATGCGGGGCAACACAAATTCCTGCTTCAAATGCAAATCGCCCACGACCAGCGTATTCATAAGCCCACCTCGAATTCCAAGCGCAATTCGCGCGCCCATTCTAGGCGCAGTCATTCCCTATTCATACAAATCGTCTGCAGCCACAAATATACACCCCTGACTGGCGTATTTTTCCTTCGTCGCCTCGCCCATGCCATACTTCGTGAACAAAGCCAAGCAGATATCGTCGTAGCCCTTGAAAATACTCGCGCGCGAATGCAGCTTTTCGATAGCCTTCGTTTCATTGAACGACTCGCGCCATTTGCACTCACCCAACAGCAACTCTTTGTGCCGAGGATTGGCCGCAACAACATCAATATCGTCTTGTTGCCTCGTTTCGGGATTCGCTCCCCACCACGACCCGAACCGCGTGGGCCTTACGGGAAGCTCGCCCTTTTTCGCTTGGGCAATGAGCCATTCCTTGCATATGGCCTCGAACCAATGACCAACATGGGTCGACAAAATCTCAGGCTCAAGAACATCGGCGGCAACGAGTTCGCCCGCATTCTGCTCGATTTCGGCTATGGCCGGCTCAACGAAGCCATACCAGTACGAATAGCAGGGCTCGGTAATTTTGTAGATTCCCTTGCGCGTCGTTTTGAGGCTCTCGCCGAACGGAACAACTTTTTCAACGAGACGAAGAGACACGAGCGTGTTGAGGTACTTCGCCACGGACGTCCTTTCGATGCCCGTTTTATCGCTTATAGCCGTCGGAGTGTTCGCACCTGCAGCGATTGCCCCCAAAATCGAATTATACGTAGCCGGCTCACGAAGCTCTTGGCGAAGAAGCATCATAGGTTCCTCGTAGAGCAGGCCCTCCTTGCGGAAAAAAAGACGCGTAACGTTTTCCTCAAACGAAGCGTGCTGATCAATAAGCGACAAGTAGTAAGGAGTTCCACCGAAACAAGCGTAGTACGTTGCAAGTTCGATTGGGGTTTTCCCAGGAAGCATTTTTGCCGCATCGAGGTATCCAAAAGGCGCAAGCCTGATTTGGGCCGTTCTTCTTCCGAACAGAGGGTTCTTTTCGCCAAGGCCCGATTCGCCCTCCGCTGCGGGCATGGCCCCCAAAACCTTCTCTTCCATGAAGCCCTGATTGCTGCCCGTGAGAATGAGGAAGATGTTCGTATTTTTGAACGTTCTGTCGATAGCGATTTGAAGCGTCGAAACGAGCGCAGAGTTTTTCGAGGCCGCATAAGGGAATTCGTCAAAAACGAATACAACCTTCTTATCGCCGGCCATTTTCGCGAAGAACTCGAACGCCGCATCCCACGAGGAAAATGAGCCCGTCGAGACAGGCAGCCCGAATTTGGAATACAGCGCTCTTGAAAAATCGGCGAGGTTAAGCGCATCGTTCTGCACTTTAGCAGTGAACACCAGCGAGGGTTTGTCGCGCGCGAATTCGAGCGCCAGCGTCGTTTTCCCAACACGCCTGCGCCCATAGAGAACAATCATTTGAAAGCCGCCCTGGTCGTACAGGCGATTGAGCTCACTCAGCTCTTGCTCTCGTCCGAAAAACACAGCGCCCTCCATTTCACGATGCTAATAATGTCACGATTTGTATACTCATGAGTATACTACTTACGAGTATACAGTCAATGGCGCCGGAAACGCGCCAACAGTGAACATTCAGCAACTCCAAACCCGTCCCCAAAAGAAGGGCAGGGCTAATTGCCGCCATCAAACGGCCCGTTCATCGGGTCGCCTGTTTTCGAGCCGCCTGATTATCGAGCCGTCAAACAATCCGGCCATCGAACCGTCGGAACCTAGCCAGCGAACCGCTGGCGACCCGCCAACCAGCTCGTCGGCCGCTTTTAGGCGGCGCCCGTGAACACGATGCTGCTCGGAAGCGCGATGCCATGAGAGGCGAAAAACCGAGAATGCGCCGCCCAGGAGCATAACGTCTGGGAGCACGATGCCCCAGAACACGCCCCTCGAAAGCCACGCCATCGTTGCCTGGCAGAAAACGGCGCGGAAGGGTCGCCCGATAGAGAAAAACCCCGGCTTCTGGCAGGATACGCCGCGGAAGGGACGCTTTTGCAGAGGCCGAGCCTTGGCCGAACACAAACCGAGCAAACGATGCAAAACAAGCCGCATCAAGCAAACACAAAACCGCAGGTCGCAAGCCTTCGCGCCAAGAGGCGCCTTGCATTGCGCAAGCGACTCCTCGCGAAACGCCCCTTCCACGGCGTTTTCTGCCAAGCAGACTTCCGTATGATGCCCCTTCCGCGGGATATCCTGCCAGAAGAGCCCGAAAAGTCCCCAGATTATGACCCTTCCGCGGCGTTTTCTGCCAGAAGCAGCCAAAGAAGGCGCAGCTAGGTCGACCAGAACCAGGTCATAGCCAGAGCCGGAGCCGGAGCCGGAGCTAGGTCATAGCCGGAGCAAGGTCATGGACAGAGCTAGGTCATAGCCGGAGCCAAGCCATCCTCCACATCTCCCACCAAACCATTCTCCATCGCGTCTATCAGGCCTTTCTTCATTTTCCAGAAAAACCAGCCGCGCTTTTCCATGTAGAGGGCAAGACGCGCGAACGGCGGCGCGTCCGAAACGCATCCCCCGCCGGAAAAGGAGCCCGCCATGGTCGAGCAAACATTTGAATGCAGCAACTGCTACGAGGTTTTCAACAAGGAACACACCGCCGAGGTGATGTGGACCCAATGCCCCTACTGCGGAGGCAGATCGTATCCGTACTAGGCCGCAACGAGACGGGGCGAGCAAAAGCAGCAGAGCCAGGCGAGCAACACACATCGGCCACCGTCGCGCCACGCCACCACGGCACCCCGGCGCCCCGTCACAGCCACCTCGCCCTGGCACAGCCGCTCGTTCGTCGCCACCTTCGTCGGCCACCGCGAAAGCCGCCCCACCACACCACGCCGCCTCGCCGGAATAGAGCGCGAAGCACGGCCCCGCGACAACGCAACCGTGTTTTACCCGCCGGCTAAGGCGGCGTCAGTTTTCCAGAAAAACCAACCGCCGTTTTCCATGTAGAAGGCGAACCGCGAAAAGCGAAAAGCGAAAGCGGCCCACCCAATAAGCACCCGCCGGAAAGGAGCGCACCATGGGCAAAGTCAAAAAGCCAACGTCGATCACAACGATCAAAGAGTGCGAAGAAGCTCTGGAGTGGATCGACCTTGAGCTCGACAAGCTCGACCGCAACATACGCATCACGAGCAAGGCGATCTTCTCGCCGAAGAAGTGGACCACCGCCATTAGCGGCATCCTGTGGTCGAAGCAGGTCAAACAGAAAACCTCCGACCACGTTTGTAACTCGCCCTTCCTCTCGAAGCTCGAAGGCTCCGCGCGCAGCGACCAAAACCTCCAGGAAATCCAGCTGAGCCGCGTCATGAACACGGCGAAAGAGGTGCAGGCCGTGTGCGAGGAGACATGCACCCGCCTCAGCGGCGCGGCCAACGAGGCCCGCGCGGCAGTTGACCAGCCCGTTCACGTGGACGACCGCAACATCTCGGCACTGCCCGAGGCCGATCGTGAGGCCATCAAGCAGCACGACAAGGCCGTTCAGGTGGCCAAGCGCGAAGCGGCCGCGCGCCGAGTTGAAAGCGAGCTTTCCGCCTGGACCGCCATGCAGACGCGCGCGAACCGCATGGTAAACCGCACGACGGAAGCGCTCGAAGCGCGCCACGCCTTCACCGCCTGCAACTACGAAGTGCTCAGCGACACGCACCTGAAATGGGCCGCGCGCCGCGGAAACGTGCAGCCGCCCTACAACCTCGTTGGCGTGCTGGGCACGCGCAACGTCGATGTCGTCGAGAAGGAGGCCTAGGAAATGAACCTGTTCCGCAAGAAGATCACCCTGCCTGAAGGCCCCGCCCGCATGTCGGTTTCGCCTTCCGCATCGAAGAAGGAAATCGGCAACCCGGCCGCAAGCATCGGCCTCGTTATTCCGGAAGCGCCCAACTACGACGAGGAGCGCAGCCGCCAGCTAGCGCGCTCCGACAGCTACGCGACGTTCTTCAAAACCGGCGTGGGCCTGTTCTACCACGAAACCGCCTGCACGGCCGAAAAGCACCTCGCGGAAATCGAAGAGGCGCTCACCCGCTACACCGAAACGATGGAATCCACCTACCGCGCAGCCGTTCGCAGCCAGATTATCCAGGCCGAGCAGCGCTTGGACCGCATCACCCCGAAACGCGCAGCTCGCCCGGCTCGTCAGGCACGCCAAGAGCGCCAAACCAGCCAGACGCCCAACCCGCGCGCGACCCTTGAGACGAAGGAGTAGGCCATGAACAAAGTCACAAGCACCGCACTGCTTCTTATGTTGGCGCTGGCCAACGCAGGCCTTGATTACTCGGCCGTGTGCGTCTTTCTCGACGTGGACCCGTTCGGCACCTTCAGCCCGAACAATTTCTTCGCCGGGCTCGTAGCCGTCGCCCAAAGCCTTTTGCTCATTATTTTGCCCTGGGTCGCGTCGGAGAAAATCGCCGCCGGCGAAAAGGGTCCCGCCGCGTGCGCGATTATCGGATCGCTTTTCGTGGCCATGGCCGGCGCCTTCCTGCGTGCGACCACCGAGGCGGCCTCGACCACGACGAGCGTCTCGGGCGAAGTCGTTTCGGGCCTCTCGATTGACGGCATGGCGTTCGTGTTGATCATGGCAGGCATCGCGCTTGGCGAAGCTATCGCGGCCTTCCTTATTAAGAGCCTCGACATTCGTGCTGAAGCCGAAGCCCTGCAGGCCGAAATCGAGCGCATGCGCATCATCGAGAGCCACATCGACGATGACATCGCAACCGCCGCCCGCGTCGCACTCGCCGCTGGACGCCAGAGCATCGCCGCGGCGAAGGGCTCATGCGAGCAGGTATTCCAGCAGCTCGTCGCGAAATCGGACGACAGCCACAACTGCTTCATCGGCTTCGTGGACGAAATCGAGGCCCAGCGCAAGGCGGAACGCGAGCAATTCGCCAAGCTTTCCGCGGAATTCGACGCGCGCATCGCAAAGAAATACCCCAACGCGATTGCCGCCGGCCAGAAGGCTCCCACAGCCGAAGCCGCAGCGACGAATGCGACAGTGGCCCACGGCGGCTCCAGCGAAGGCGGCAGCGTAGCGGTCGACACGAACGGCGCAGGTCACGGCACCGACGCCGCAACCAACGTTGATGCCGATGCCGATTCCGCAGGTGCCAACCCAGCTAACGCCAGCACCGCTTTCGATGCTGCGACCGGCGCCAGCGAGACCGCGGACAACGCCGACGCAGCCGCGGTGCCCATGGGCGACCCCAACACCGCCCCAGGCGCCGAAAACCCCACCTCTGACCAGGTAAAAGCAGCGTAAAGGAGACCGATTGCCATGAGCATTAAGAACAGCCCCGCCATTCGCACGGCAACTATCGCAGCATCGTTTCTGCTCACGCTTCTCATCGCGGCATTCGCGACGGGCTGCGCTGCCGAAGGCTCCAGCGGCGCACAAAGCGCCACGCCCGGCGCATACGCCATCGATCCCGCAACGGTCGACTCATCCACCATTACCGAGCCGGTGAGCTGCATGGTTGTGACGTCCGCGAGCCAAAACAGCGCATTCCGCATTCCCACAACGTGCCTCGCTTACCCGAAAGCAGCCATTGAGCAGGGTAATTACGCGGGCTACCTCACGTGCGATGCCAGCTCCACCCCGCACGGCAAGACCTTCGCCACCACGAAGAACTCGCAAGCTGGCCAAGAGAAAGAGATCGATTCGTTCCTGGCCGACTATTTCACGAGCGTGTGCGGCGCCCGCGCCCAAACCGGCGAGATCGACACCCTTTCTGCCCTCAACAACGCCGCCAACGAGCTACGCGCCCACGACAACGGCTCGAAAATGGTGATCAACGTGATTAGCTCGGGCCTGAATTCCACGGGACTTTTGACCGGATCGAGCGACCTTCTGAACGCCGACGCGAACGACATCGCGAACCAGCTGGCAAGCATGGGCGCGCTTGCGAACTTCTCGGGCATCGAGGTTCACTTTTACGGCCTCGGACAGGCGAGCGGCGGCGAACAGGTAATTCCAAGTTCCATCGCGGCAAAGCTCCAGACCCTCTATCCCACCCTCGTTGAAGCAGCTGGCGGCGTCGCGATTGTCGAACCGGACGTACTCACGCGCCTTGGCTGCGACGCCGACCTGCCAACCGTTGCGACCATCGATTTCGAGCAGGATTCACTGAGCTTTCCGCATCTTGAGCGCGGCCAAAGCGCCCAGGTCGTGCTGAACGAGACCGTGCTCGCCTTCGTGGGCGACTCCGCCGAGTTCGTCGACCCCACGCAGGCCAGCGCAACGCTTGCCGAGCTCGCAGGCACCATCACGAGCAACAACGGCGCCACGGTGCTCGTCGAAGGCTACACGGCCGCCTCGCCCGCATTCTCGCGCGACGACCTAATCGACTTAAGCCAGCGCCGCGCCGAGGCCGTGCGCAATGCCCTTATCGCAGCAGGCGTCAACTCCGAATCCATCGAGGCGATCGGCCGCGGCGATGAGGACGCGACGTCCATGAACTCCGGAACGTTCGACGAAACCGCCGCTCAGAGCGACCGCCGCGTGGTAGTTACGCTATCCTTAGCGTAATCACGAAGCAGCATCGCACGCGAAAGTCTAAGCGCAAAGGAGGTCGAGATGGGCCAGGAGCTTCTTACGGGAACGGGGTCGTCGACCATGCCGAGCGCCGCGGTGGCGATGTCGAAAGCCGCCCCGGCATCGAACACCCGCTTCTCGCGCGAGCTGCTTTTCACCCCCGCCCTCCCCGAGCGCAGCGACATTCGCCAAACGCCGCAAAACCTCGCATTCGAAGAAGTCACGAGCCGCGGCGGACAGGCGACTATCTTCAAGGCCCACACGCCCACCGGCACGCCCGTCGCCGTGAAGGCGTTCGAGAACCGCGAAGAATGTCTGCTCGAGTGGCGCACCTTGAAGAAGTTCTCGAACTTCCGCGTGCTGCCCAAGGCGCTCGCCCACGGCACCGTTTGCATTCCAACTCCCACCGGCATCCAAGAGAAGAGCTGCATCGTCGAGGAATGGCTCGACGGCGACACTCTCGCAAAGTGGCTTCGCCGCACAGGAAGGAAGATGACGGTCGAAGAGGCGCTTTCGACTATGTCGCCTATCGTCGCCTTCCTCGCCACGGCTGATTCGGAGCTTCGCGAAGCCGTGATCCACCGTGACATCAAGCCGAGCAACATCTTGACCGACGAGGCGAAACGCACGCGGCTCATCGACTTCGGCATTGCGCAAACATCGCGCGACCAGGCGTTTTTCGCTTGGGGAACGCAGGGCTTCTCGTCACCCGAAAGCTGCTTTCCCACAAACGACGAAACCGACCAGGGCAAAGGCTGCGACGCGTATTCGCTCGCGGCCACAATGCTCGCGCTTCTCGCGGGCGACAACAAACCGCCCGCATATGGCGTGGTCGCACAGTGCGACGGGTCGCTTCGCTACGACCCCGCCTGGACCGACGAACGCGAGCGCCTCGCGCATGAACGTTCGGTCGCGCCGTTTCCCGGCTTCATCGAGAACGCCCGCGAAAAGCGAATCTACCTGGAAGAAGACGCTCTCAACGATTTCGCGCACGACGCGGCGACCGTCGATTTCCTGAAGGAAGACATCGCCGAAACGCTGCGCTCCACGTATGGAGCCGAAGAAAGCCCCACCGCCATCGACAAGGCGGCCCGCGCCGCGCTCGACGCGTTCGACGCGAAACTGCGCGCCACGCTCGGGGCATGCCTGACGGTCGACGCCTCAAGCCGCCCGACCACAACGCAGCTGAAAAACGCGTTGCCACGCGATGAAGCGTCATACCGCCACGAGCTCCACCTGCTCGGCCTGAATGCAGCCCTTGGCGGAGGCCGAATTTTGGCCCAAGACGCACCTTCCTTCGAAGGGGGCACGCTTGCGCAGGCCCTCGATGCCTTCAACAGCGGCCGCTACACGGAGGCAGTAGGCGTGTTCGAGCGCCTCGCGCGCCAGGGCTGCGTGAGCGCCCTGTACTATCTCGCGATTTGCGCACGCGACAACCTGGGCGCAAGCTCGATGAGGTATTCAGAGGCCGACGTAATGCTGTTTATGGGCGAAGCGGCCGCGAAAGGCGCCGTGGTGGCGCAGTTCTTCTTGGGGTGCGCGCTGTATTCCGGAGCCTACGTCGCACAAGGTGCGGTCCACCACGTCGAAGAAAACCGCGAGCTCGGGCTTTCCTATATTAAGAAGTCGGCGGCGCACGACGAAGCGCGCCAAAAGGAAGGCTTCCCGCCCGCGAAGGCATGGCTTAAGGAAAACGGCTTCGCCGAGCACGCGGGCTAGCGCCACGCATAAACGCAGGTCAAACAACTTCAGCAACGAAAGCGCAGGAAGCGACCATGGAATACGCCACCGATACGC
Organism: uncultured Slackia sp.; assembly: GCA_934661005.1. Lineage (GTDB taxonomy): Bacteria > Actinomycetota > Coriobacteriia > Coriobacteriales > Eggerthellaceae > Slackia. Next base: position 10,707 of record CAKUIK010000031.1, on the reverse strand, counting down.
CTTATGCAGGCAATGCCACCGCATGCTCCCGCTGCATTATTTTCTACACGTGTTCCGTCGCAACGCGCATCGACGCAGAACAGGCACGCAGGTGCCCGCGCGCGATTGGCGGGCTTGCCGTGCATCCCGACGAAAGCGACCAAGGCCGCTGGATCGCGACCAACAAAAGCGAGCGACCGCTTTATGTGCAACAGCCGAGCTTTTCAACCACGAACGTACTCGAACTACGTCCAGGCTCAAGCGTCGCTCTCGTCGAGGGAAGCCGCATCGCCTCTTCGCCGCATTCGGGTTGGGTGAACGTTTCGGTTCGCTAGATTGAGTGGGACCCATGCACGCGGCCGAACGTGCCCGCTAAGCCTCGCGCACACGCAGGCACAACGCGCCGTTTCGCGCACCGAACGAAACCACGCCACTGGCATCTTCCACCACAGCAAAGCCAAACACGAGCGTGTCACCAGGCATAATACACGCGCCATGCGTCTGAACCGAAGCACCCGCACGCCTGGCGACCTCACGCAGAAGCTGCCCATCGCCCGCGCACGCGGGCCCAAACGAAAGCGCGAATGCATCGGCGTAGTTGTTCGCGCCGAATCCGACAATCACATTCGATACGCTTCCGTCGCCATTCGAACGCACAATGAGCGTGCCGTTCGTGGACGTCAAATCGAGGGCGAGCCACCCCTTTTCCTTTTCCTGCGGCTCGTTTCCCGCATACAGCAGCAGGGCATGCTCCCTGGAAACGGGGTCTTGCGCGCGCCCGTCGGCGTCACCGGCCAAGCATTCCTGTTGCCCTGGAAGATTCATGGCACCCCACGCCTCTTCGCCCGAGAATTCCGCGCGGCGGCACCCAAGCTTGCGGCATTCATCTTTTTCAAACGCGTGTCCAATACCCACGCGAGGGCGAAGCCACGGGTGAACACGCAGCTCACGGCCCTCTTCGAGGTCGATGCGCGCAGGGCCGTCAACGATATACGCGTCAAACGAAAGCACGCGGCCCGCTTTCGGTTTCTTGAGGGAAGGCGCCACGCCGCCGCCCGTAAGCAAGCCATCGTTGGCAAGCGCCACCGATTCGTCGTCGACGCGCTCGATATCGAACATCCAGCACAGCATAAGTCCAAGCGCGTGCTCAAGCGCGCGATCACAACCATCGCCGCGCGCCGCTGCCGACGTGAGCAGCCTTTTTACCACATAGGCACGCGCCGTCGACGCGACATATTCGCTCGAACCCGTCACCGCCGCGTCGTGAATGAGCGCATCTTTCAGCGCCGCCACGAATTCCTCGATTTCCGTGTCGGTCGCTTCGTCAAAGAAGAAGCGCCACAAAAGCATGCGCCACGGATCGCCTTCGGAAAAAGCCTCGCTCGGCACCCTCGCGAGCACCTTGGCCTGCACAACAGCGAGCGGATTTTCGAGATATTCCTCGTACGCTTGAAGGCGGCCTTCCTTTTCTGCCGCGTCCTCAGAGAGCTTCTTGTTTTCCCATAGCGCCTTCGCGTATCCGTTCCCGTTCTTGCCCGACAAATCGTCGGTTTTCACAGGCATCGGAAGCAGCATGCTGTAGCAATCGTCGCGCGTGACGCCCACGGTTTGCACGGCCGATGAAGGCGCGGGCGCCGCCGACACGTCACTGGCCTCGGCCTTCGCCTTCGAAGCCGCCGATTGCTTCGGGAGCATTTCGGCCAGGCGCAGCGCCAACAGGTCCAAGAGCCAGTAGTCGCTGTGGAGGCGCGAGCGCTCCTGACGCAGCCAGGTCGAAGTTTCGGCGCCAGAATACACGCCAAGCTCGCCGCCAAGCACGAAGCGCTCCCGCAGACGCAGCTCAATGCGGCGCACGCGGTCGGCCTGCATCATCGGCAGCCCGCACGAGACGCGAATTCCCTCGGCCGTCTTCGCGAACGTCTGCAGGCGCGCGTCGGAATCGATGATGGGAGCGATGCGCGCCTTGTACACAGCACGCTCAACAGGGGTCATGTCCTGTTCGATGCCATTTCGGAAAATGAGCGCGTCAGCATCGTGGACGACGGAATCGCCGCCCATCGACGCGGAGCCTGCGGCGCTTGCATTGGCCGCGACGTCCTCGCCTTCTGCATTCTTTATGGCGCCCACGACGCTCACGACATCCGCCGAGCCACCCGCGAGCTTTGCGGCGGGAACCACGCTCGTACACGCGGCACCAGATTCGGCCCCACGGCGGCGCGGCGACGCGGCCGAGAACACCACCCTGTGCACGCCGTCGGAGCCGCGATCGAGAATGTCGAGCATGGCCCCACGGCTCAGCCCGCATGTTGCGGTGTGTTCCGCGAGCGCTTCGAGCAGCTCGTCTTCGGTCGGCCTGCGCGCGCCTTGCAGCGAGTCTTCGAGCTTTCGATACGTCTTGATAATCGCGAAATACTTCCGCGCCTCATGCTCGCTGCGAAGCGCGGTTTTCTGCGCATAGCACTCGCACAGCCGACGCTCCACGGGCTTCTTATTCGTCGAAACCCAGCTGTTCAGCACGTGGTTTTCCGACAAGTTGAACTTATCTATCGAATCTTCCACAGCAAGGCGCACGGCGTGGTGATATTCGGCGCCCAGGTCGTGCGCCTCGAAAAGCCGCTTGTACCCTTTCGTGGCCGCGTAAACGGCATCGAGATGCGCCTCAATAAGGCACTCTCGCGCGAGACGGCCCGCCCTCGCAAGCAACGCAAGCTTCACTTCGGCATTGTTGTCGAGCCAATCTTCCTCGGAGCGCGGCGCGCCGCTGATTCGCTTCTCGGCAATGACGCGTGCATGCTCGAGGCCTTCCTGCAGCAACGCATCGGAATACGGCAGCCCGCCCCATTCGGAGCCCTGTTGTCCAAAAGTGCCCTGCTGTCTGCGCTGGGCGCGAACGGCCGCCCGACGGGCGCGCCGGCGAGCCTTGGCATCTTCGGCGGCAGCGGCAGCGGCATCGGCGGCAGCGGCGCTTTCGTTGGCGCCTTCGGCGGCGTTGGCAGCAGCGGCGTCGGCCACGGCGTCGACCGCATCATCGACGTCGGCAGCAGCACCCGCGGCGGCTGCGGCGGCGGCAGCTTCGTTGGCATCGCAGCATTCGCCTTCGCCATGGCACTCGTTGGCGTCATGCTCGTATTCGGCAAACTCGTCTTTCGACACGACAGCACCTTTCCGCGAAGCTCTTTTGTCCTTACTGCTCATTGTAATTTGCGCCGCAAGCCAAACGCCGCACAAAAACCTGTTAAATGCTCGTGGCGCTTAGCAGGTCGCGGCAGCAGCATTTTTTCGGAAAACACTTCCACCCTCAATTCATGCCTCACTCCCTGCTTCCGTATCCGCCTTCCGTTTTTCGCGCCCTTCGCGCTTTCCCCTGGCAGAATACGCCACGCACGGGTCGCCAAATCACGCGAAAGCCGCCTTCCTGGCAGAATATGCCGCGGAAGGGTCGCTTTCCCGGATAAACCGACGGGCAAACCGCGTCTCGATCAAGGCAAGGCTGCAAATCGCCCTTCTACCGAAAAGAAAACCGCAGGTCGCAAAAGCGCGCGAGGCAAACAACCCCGACCTGCCCGAGAAAAAGAGGCTCACAACGGCCCCGAAGGCCCACAGCGCCCCCGCGCCGCGCCCCTTGCGCGGCATATCCTGCCAAAAGAGCCCTCAAACCCCCGCATTCATGACCCTTGCGCGGCGTTTTCTGCCAGGACACAAAACCCGTTAACGGGGGGTGCGCCCCAACTGCGACCTGTGTCATGCTTTCGAACACGGAAGCTTGACGCAGACCGCCGCGGGACCGACCCCGATTCGGCTGCCCGTAGCGTTTAACAGGTTCACAGCAGATTCACAGCAGGTTCACCCGCCCTTTCGGCCGTCAAAATCCACCGCGCAACGCTCCTCTTCAAGCACTTCCACCAAATAGAGCTCTGCACACCCACGCGAAAAGGCCGACCAGACAAACGTCAGGTCGGCCCCTCAAAACTTACCGCACACGCAAAGACATATTCCATCGAAGCGCCTCAGCGCGCCTTATCGCCAAAGCCCAAGGTATCGCTCAATCGCGCAAGACGCCCTTACCAAATGTCCGCAAAACACATTCGGCGGAAACTGCACTGAAAGCATGGACGCGCCGTTGAAGCGTCCATGCAGCAAGAAAACTCATCCTCGATGGCGCATCTGCCCAAAGAACAAATCCCGCCTAGTCGATTCGATTCATTGTAATGCGGTCCTCGGCGACGGTACGGCCGCCCAGCTCCTCGTTGGTCACGCCAATGCCAACGGCCCCATACAGGTCGAAGCCATCGGGCAATTGCAGAGCAGCAAGCAGCTCCTCATTCAGCGCAACAGCAGTATTCAAGCCATACAAATAGCACGCGCCAAGCTCGAGGGCCTCCGCCGCAAGAGCAACGTTATGCGCGATCATTGCGCAGCTTGAATCGATAACGCGGTCCATCGCAGGCTCGGGTTTACGCGCCGACACGAATACAATCGTCGGCACCCCGTATGCCGGATGGGCTTCCGGCTTGTGCATCCACTGGGCGCACGCAGCATCGGCAGCGGCGATGAACTCTTTATTGGACACCACCGTTACGTGATACTGCTCGTATCGCCCCATTGCCACGGGCGCGGCCTGAACCGCCTTCAAAATGGCCGCAATTTGCTCCTCGGTTGCAGCCTCGCCCGTGTAAGAACGCACCGACTTTCTGTCATAGAGAGCCTGAAGCGCTTTGTTTACTTCCACGGTACACTCCTTTCATCAACAGCAAAAACAGACCCGCAGGTCGCGAAGCCCCACGCGCTTCGCGAACCCGCGGATCGCTTTATAACGAGGAAACGGAGCCGAGGGCGCTCCGTTTCTCCCTGCCAAACGGGCTTCACACCACGTTTTGCAAGCCAATCAAATTACGGCACGAGTACGCAGGACATGCCGCCGTCAACGCTGAACTCGCCACCCGTGCACATACGCGTCTCGTCAGATGCGAGCAGCAGATACATATACGCAACATCGAGCGGGTCAATAGGCTGCGCAAGCACCGTGCTCGAAATGCCAAACTCCTGATCCTGCTTCGGCAGATTCTTCATGGCCTCGGTCCAAATGATGCCCGGCAAAACCGCATTGCAACGAATGCCCCAATCGGCACCCTCGCCTGCGATTTGGCGCGTGAAGCCCATGATTGCCGCTTCGGCCGCGCAATGCGCCGACTGGGGAGAATTGCGCTGGCCCCAAATTGAGCTGATCGAAGAGACGTTGACAATCGACGCGCCCTTCGCTGCCTTCAGGTGCTCCCAGGCAGCATGGGTGGCGTTGTACTTCACGTCGATCTCGCCCGCAAGGGACTCGTGCCACGCATCGGGCGTCGTTGCTTCGAACGGACGCATCACAGGCATGTCGGCGTTGTTGACGAGCACATCGATGCCGCCCATCTTCTCGGCCGCCGCGTCGATGAATTTCTTCGTCGCTTCGTAGTCTTTCAAATCGGTATCGAAGCCATATGCGTCGTATCCCTTTTCGCGCAGGGTCGCCGCGAAAGCATCGGCTTTGCCCGGCGTGCGGCCGCAGCCGCATACGGTGGCGCCGTGCATGCAGAACAGCTCCTGGGCAACAGGGCCAACGCCATGCGTCGTGCCCGTGATGATGACCTTCTTGCCACGCAGGCGCTGGCCGATGGAGTCTTCCGGCTCAATCAAGCCCGGGGTCGGGGGAACGGGTCGCGGCGTAGGCGGCTTCATAATGTTGGAAAAACGCTCCATGAGAAGTTTCCTTTCTCTTGAACTTTAGTCCGCCGCGAAAGCCACGCTTGCACGGCGGACATCCATTGCATGAATGCGCAGAATCAACGCTCGAGCGTCGACAGGAAATGGCGCGCGGCGATACGGCCCGAGGTATGGGCGAATCCATTGCCGCTACCGGGAACCAGGTGGTCATAGGTGTCGCCCCACAGGCCGTCAGCATCCCAACCGGCGGCATACAGGCCAGGGATGGGGTCGTAGTGCTCGTCGACAACCTGCATATTGCCGTTCACCTTCACGCCGCCCGAGCAGCCCATGGTTCCAACCGTAATGCCGATCGCATAAAACGGGCCGTTCTTCAACGGGCGCAGGTACTGGGGCTTCTTCTCGCACACCGGGTCGTAGCCCCCATCGCAGGCCTTGTTGTAATCGGCCATAGTCTGAAGGAACGCCTCTTTGTCGACGCCAATTTTCTCGGCGAGCTCTCCAAGCGTATCTGCCTTGAACGCCAAGCCGTCCTCGACGTCCTGATTGAGCTCGGTCCACAGCGTGCTCATCGGCTTGCCGTACGGAACGAAGAAGCCCGGGCCGAAATCGGGGCCGTTCTTAGCCAAGCGATCGACCTCTTCGGCCGACATAATCGACCAGGTCACGCCATCGGGCTGCTTGCCGAACACGCCGCCAAGCTCCATAACGCTTTCGGCCTTCGACTCGGCAACGAAGCGCTTGCCCTTGCGGTTGACCCACACCTCAGGTTGCACAGCCGCGCCGCCAGATTGAGAATCGAGGCCCTTGCCAAGTCCGCTCGGTCCGAGCGTAGGCACAAGCGTGATATTGTGGGGGTCGGCGCCCACGGAAAGCGCCATGCGCAGGCCGTCGCCCACATTTTCGAGGTTGGTGTACTTGTTCATGCGGCGCGCCGAGGGGTAGCACCACGAGTACTTTTCGATAAGCTCGGGGGAGTCGCCGCAGCCGTCCGTGGCAAGAATCACGGCTTTGCCGCCCACGCGAAGCGGATCGCCCTCAGATTCGGCAAGAACGCCCACGACCTTGCCGTCTTCCACGATGAGCTCCTTGGCCGGCGTCGAGCAGAAGATATCGACGCCCTCTTTTTGCACGGCATCGAGCAGCACCTCTTGCAGATGCGCGCCGAAGCCATCGGTGATGTGGAACGACCACATGTCTTTGGCCACTTCGGGCACCTTGCCGAATTCGGCGGTGCATACCGTCATGTACTCAACGCCGAGTTCACGGTAAATAGAAATGGTCTCCCACGCGTTATCTACGAATGCACGCGCGACATCGGCATTCGCTCGGTCGTGAGTCCATTCCATGTAGTTGTCGTAGGCTTCCTGCTTCGTGGGAAAATGGTATTTCGGGTTGGCAGGAACCTTGCGTTCCTTCTGCTCAATCGACTCAAACGCGCCAGTGCCCTCGGCGTAAACCGAAGAACCGCCGGTTTGGTCCATCTTCTCGAGGATTACCACCTTCTGACCAGCACGTGCGGCGATAAGGGCGGCCGACTTCCCCGCAGCTCCGCTGCCACATACCACCAAATCGTACTCAACATCGAACTCCGCCATTTGGATCCCCTTTCCTTGGTAGACGGATTTTCAAAAAACGCTCAACCGCGAGCGATTTTCATAACCTCATTAGGCGTTCTTCAGGGCCTGAGTGAGAACGGGCACGACTTTCATCGCGTCGCCCACGATGCCGTAAGAGCACTGCTTGAAAATAGGAGCTTCCGCATCGCTGTTAATGGCGACGATCACCTTTGCGCCGCGCACACCAGCCATGTGCTGAGGCGCGCCCGAAGAAGCACACGCCACATACAAACGAGGCGAGATTTTTTGCGTCGAAGTGCCAACGACGCGACCATGGTCGAACCAGCGCATCGTGTCGGAAAGAGGAAGCGTGCAGGCGATTTCAGCATGCAGCGCATCGGCAAGATCGTCGATAATCGAAAGATTCTCTTTCGATCCTATACCGCGGCCGGCGCTCACCACGCGGTCGGCATGCAGCAAGTCGGCGCCGCCGCCCGCTTCTGTATTCGTGGCTACAAGGGCCATTCCGTCGTCGGCGTTACTTTCGGCAGTTTCCTCAATCGGAGCCTCGTCGCCAATCTGCGCCTCATCGAGGCCATCGCTAATAATCGCCACAACAGGCACGTCGCTCGTTTTTACGCAGACAAGCGACTGCTCGGCGGCCAAATTCTCGAACCGCACGGCGTCGCCCGAAGCATCGACGCTGATAACCTGAGACGCGCACACCGCGCCCAAACGCGCCGCGATTGCTCCGCAAAGAGCGCGGGCTTCGGGATTGTCGCTGGCCACAATCGCGTTCGGCTTCTCTACCTCGGCCAAACTCGCAACCGCCATCTCATATGCTTCAGCCGGCTTCGCCTCAACGTCAAATCGCACGACCGACGAAACGCCCGCGAGGCGCGCGGTGGCCTGGGCCCTTTCCAAAGAGCCAAACACGAGGGCCTTCGCATCGGGGCCCGCGACATGGGCAACGCAAGGAGCCGACATGTCGTCGCACACAATCATCCAAACCTTGCTCATAGTTACAGCACTCCTTCCGTCTGCAGCGCTTTAATAAGCTGCGATACCGCCGCATCTGGGTCGGCTCCGTCGAACACTTTTGCAGGCGCGGAGTCTGGCGCATGGGCATCGATTTGCTGAGCAGTGGGGGCCGTAACGGCCAACTCTTCAAGTTTGGTAACAGGTTTTTTGCGCGCTTGGAGAACCGTTCGCATGCCGGGCTTAGATTCTTCCTCGCGGCGGGCGGCAACGCCCAACAGAACGGGCGTACCCACATGAATGTCTTGCGTGCCGGGCCCGAATCGGCGCGTGACCAGCAGGCCGTCGCCATCGAGCTGCACGCTGTCGACGGCAAGAATCGCCGGAATGCCGAGCATGCCCGCCAAAAGACCGGGAACCGCCGGGTTCCATTCCGAATCGCCGATGCTCACAACATCAACGTCGCCAAGAGCGCGCACTGCGGCGGCCAGCGTGGCGGCAACTTCCTGAGGCTGGGCATCGACGGGGATATCGTCGTAGGTGTACGTCTCGGCAGCACCTCGCGCCGCAGCGAACGCGACATCGCCGCTTGCGGAGGTCAAACCATAGAAATCTTGATCGCCGGCGCATACTTCAGCAACGCCGACCGCGGCGAAATCGTCGTCGCCGGCCTCGGGACGTTTGGCATGCCACTTGATATTCCCCTCGCTATCAAGCCGCTCGTCTTGTGGGTTCATTGCCCACTTGCAAATCGCAACCGCTTTCATCGCTTGCACGCTCCATTCTCCTCAACATGGATTGCAGTGGTTGGCTTGTTTTGCCTACCTGCATTGTTGAGGGAACAGGGCGTTCCGAGCGTCTAAACTAAGGCACTCGCCAGCGCCATTCGATGTTCATTTTTTTCTCGTATTGGGAATTGTTCGGGGACTTTTTACCCACATGGCTACTTATGGGTTTGAACTCACCCATAAGGCATGCCGATATATCGCGAGAGCTACGTAGCGGGAGCTAGAACCCGATACCCGACTGAGATGCGAGAACAGCGACCTGCACGCGATTTTCTGCACCGAATTTGCGTGCAATATCGCTCACGTCTTTTTTAACAGTCGCTTCGCTCAAATAGAGCTTTTCGGCAATTTCCTTGTTTGAAAGCCCGCGCACAACCAACGGCAATATATCGATTTCTCGCACAGAAAGCTGGCTCATTTCCACACTCACCGTCTTCGGTCGCGCGTCGAATATGCCGTCGAACACCGGAGATAAATCGCCATCGAACACGACGTCGCCACACGCAACGCCCCAAATCACAACGCGCAGAATGTTGCCCGAGGCTTTGCGTTTGCCATAGTACCCATGAGCACCAGCGCGAACAGATTCGAGCACCGCATTTGAAGACTCTTCAGGGGCGAGAACGATAACCTTCGTACGCGGAGACGTGGCACGCAACGCCCGTATGACATCGGGGCACGAAGGGCCTTCCATCTCGGCATCGAGAACAACCACATCGGGCCGATAGCGCTTCGCTAACAAAAGCAGGTCGTGACGATTCGAGGCGGTTCCCTTCACTTCGAGTTCGGGCCACTTCGATACAAGCGACGCGAGGCCTTCCGCAGTAAGCTCAAATGCATCAGCGATAACAACGCTCACATGCTGCGGATGAATCTCGCGAAATACGCGGGACAAATCGCAAGAAGCAGCGTCTGAAGAAACAGAATCGGAAGGAACGCCCATAACTCTCCCCTTGAGTATCACGCCTTTTGAAACCGAAAACCATGCGAGCACGCGCCGCATGCCCGAAAAATCATTGTAGCGCACTTCGCGGGGGCAGCGAATGCGTGGGATTGCGCGATTCCCTTACGCTAATTTCCAGCAGGAAACGACCCGCGCCCAGCCCGCACGCACGCGCCGCCTTCGCGCCATGGGCCCCTGCCTTCAGGGCTCCTCGTGCTTCACCTTCCGTTTTTCGCGCCCTTCGCGCTTTCCCCTGGCAGAATACGCCACGCACGGGTCGCCAAATCACGCGAAAGCCGCCTTCCTGGCAGAATATGCCGCGGAAGGGTCGCTTTCCCGGATAAACCGACGGGCAAACCGCGTCTCGATCAAGGCAAGGCTGCAAATCGCCCTTCTACCGAAAAGAAAACCGCAGGTCGCAAAAGCGCGCGAGGCAAACAACCCCGACCTGCCCGAGAAAAAGAGGCTCACAACGGCCCCGAAGGCCCACGGCGCCCCGCGCCGCGCCCCTTGCGCGGCATATCCTGTCAAAAAAGCCCTCAAACCCCCGCATTCACGACCCTTGCGCGGCATTTTCCGCCAGGGCACAAAACCCGTTAAACGCCCGTAGCGTTTAGCGGGCTCAACCCACGCTCCAACCCATAGGACCTATTAAATGCTCGTAGCGTTTAACTAGTCGGGGGGGGTGCGCCCCATTTACTGGAGACGCTAGGCGGCCAGGCCTAGCGATTTCCTGTATTGGCTGGGGCTCATCCAT
>CAKUIK010000030.1 GCA_934661005.1 uncultured Slackia sp. | reverse complement strand
GGTGTAGGTAGCGCCCTGGTACACGCAGTAGACGCAGAAGTAACCGAGGCAAGCCCACAGAACGCCGGGGGTCTTGATGGCCTCAGCGGCATCGGAAAGGCTGAAGAGCTTGGAGTCCTTGTTGATCTCGCCCTTGAAGTCGGGGATGAAGATGAAGGACAGAACGCCGAGGATGGCAATCAGAACACCAAGGAAGATGATGACCGACTGCATAGCGAAGGTCGTATCGGGAATAGCAGCAACGATAGCAACGTTGATCATGCCGATAACGAGGCCGGCAACACCGTAGATGGAGTAGGAAACGCCAATGCGGGCAGGATATTCATCCTCTTCGCAGCACAGACGAATAACCTTGAAACGGGTGCCCCACCAAATCAGGATGGAGGTAAGGCCCATGCCGCCGAACAGCACGTAGCACATCTGCACGGAAGGAAGCATCGCGTAGAGGAACGTGAGCACCGCGGTGCCGATGAAGCCGACCCATGCGAGAGTGCGCATACGGAACTTGTCGGCCAGAATGCCCGAAGGCAGGTAGCAGATAAGAGCAACGATGCCGTAGAAGGACACCATTGCGCCCAAGTCGGCGTTGGTGCAGCCGAGAGCCGTCATCAGAGGATCGTAGAAGACGCCCTTCAGATACATCGGCGTGTAGATGATGGAGGAACCCATCGAAATGAGGATGATCAAGAACCACTTGTGGAAACCAGTGAGGTCCTTGTACGTCACCTCGCCCTTGCTCTTTGCAAGAATGGACATGTGTTTTCCCTTTCTCGTTTACCTTAAGAAAGCAATGCTTTCCGGTACGAGCGCCCCTCTCCTTGCTTATGAAGTTCTTGATCGTTTTCCGAATTGCTCCGTTCAAAAGAGCCAAGGACTTCATAAGAACTCGCGGGACGCGTGTCGCGCATGCGCGACGCCAAATAGGTAGGCCCCTTAAGCCCAGCGAATTCCGCCTCCTTCCAAGGGATCGTGCCGTCGTATGAAGCCTTATTCCGGTATGTTCGGCTTTGTTGCCGACTCCCGGTTCCCCAAAAGCCTCATCGATCAGACAAGTTGCATTTTGTGGCCGAATCGTGAAGTACGCTATCGCTTGTTGACTATGAATCGCTCTTTACTGGCAAACGAGTTAGTGGATAATTGGAGCATACTTAAAAAACTGTGATGCAGGTTTAATCCAGGTAAATTACTCTATTCAGCATAAATCTGGCCTATTGGAACAAAAAAATCGATAAGCCTGATTGATAAATTGGCATATGCCGCACTGCACGAGGGAAAGGATGGGGAGCGCTGTGAGTATGGTTTCCTTCTTCGGAAGCGATGCGGAATCGGTAGAAAAAAGGGATGCGTTAGGCGTCCATTATCTTGGCCTGAGCCTTGTACTCGCGTGGTTTTATTGCCTGTGGTTCTCGCCAAGCGTGTTCGTGTGCACGCCGCTCATGGGTCGCGCCATGGTGTATTCCTGGCTTGCGAGCCTCGCGTTTTCGGCGCTTGCATTCCTCGTAATGCCGTTGGCGCTTCGACGCATCAATATATATGAGCACCCTACCCTCGTATGGGTTTCGGCCGGAACGCTTGCCGTGGGCACGCTGCTGTTCACGCTCGTGGAGCCGCTGGCGACTATGCCCTTCTTCATTTGGGTGGTGTTCCCCATTGTGCTGGCCGTGGCCAATGTGATTCTGTGGGCTGCATGGGGCGAATTCTATACGCGCAAACGCTCGACGTTCGCGGTTGGTAAATTCGCGCTTGTCTACGGATCGGTGATGCTCGTAGCGATGATCATGACCGAGATTTTGCCCGCGCCCATATCGAACGTGTTCGTAGCGCTGCTGCCCATTGCGTGCGGCGCAGTATATAAGTTCGAAAACAAGACGGTTGAGGGGCTTGTGTTCCCCACGCTTTTGCCGAAGGCAATTCGCAAGAAGACGAATCGTGCAACGCTTATTATATCGGTTTCGCTGTGCATCGCGTGCGTGGCCTGCTACTTCACGATTGCTATAGTTCCTGAAGACAATATCCTCACAGATGCGGCAGCATACCCCTTGGGCATGGGTTTGGCGGCGCTTTTGTGCCTTGTTATTGCATCAATCGCACGCGCGGGCAAGCGCACCGAAGCCGCGTATAAGCTTCTTCCCTTCTTCATGGTCGCGACCATTATTGCCATCGCCTTTTTCCTGAACAATATGGTCGAGCTCGATACAATTGCGTTCACGCTCGTCGTAATTCTGGCCGGCATTTTCGAGTTGTTCGTGATTTCGTATTTCGGCACCATGTCGTCGAAAGGCTACATGGCTCCCGTTGCGGCATTTTGTGCATCGAGCGCCATTGTGCGCCTGGGCTTTTCAATCGGCGAAGTTTGGGCTGTGCTCTACGAGGATATTCAGGGCATTTGGAACACGCTCGTTGAACCCACGTCGCTGTTCCTTATGTGCCTTGTAGCGCTGGCGCTTATTCCGCTCGTGCGCAGCGAAGGCGACATTATTCACGTAACCACGGCGCCCGCTACGCAGAACGACACCGAAGAGATTTGCGACGCGGTTATCGTGGAATTCAAGCTCTCGAAGCGCGAGGGCGAGATTTTGAAGCTCGTGGCGCGCGGCTACACGGTGGACAACATCTCGAACAAACTCGTGATTAGCCCCTATACTACGCAGACGCACATTCGCCACATTTACGCGAAGATGAACATTCACAAGCGCAGCGAGCTGTTGGACTACATCAACATGCACCGCGACAGCGAAAAGCCCGTACGCCCCGCCGCGAAGGCCGAGAAGAAGTAACGGGAAACGGGAGAAGATGATTGAGGCGCCCTGCGGGGCGCCTCTTTTGCGTTAGGGGCGATCTAGCGAGAAGAAGACGACCTATCGTCCGTCCACGGTTTGTTCTGTCCGTGGTCTTCCCATTTCCCATGTCGGTTCAGATTTGTCGAAAAAGACCCTCGAATGTGGTCTTTTTCAGGCCGAATTGGCCAATAATCAAAGGGCGGCGCTTGCGAATGATGAGAATTCCCAGGTCAGAATCCCGGTGATAAAGTGATGTTATACAGGAAAGCTGAATCATGCCACATTCGAAGGCCTTTTTCGACACGCAGGAACGGGCTCGCACGCTATCCGCTACCGCCCGTTACTGTCCGGTCGGTAGCGGACAGTAACGGACAGTAGCGAGAAGACGGTCAATTATGGATTCCAAATACGAGAAGATGGCCCGGCAGATGAGGGCCGACGGCGTGAGCGAGGAGAGGATCGCAAGGTTCGTCGCCGAAGAGATGGAGGAAGACGAGTTCCGCCGCGGCAAGGGCGGCACGGAGATCGAGGCGTTACGGGAGTGGAGAAAAATCCCCGAGCATATCCGCAAGCTGCTGCTCGCCAACGCGTTCTGCCATAACTGCGGCACGACGGAGTTCGCGCCGGGCTACACGCTGCGCATGCGCCACGGCTGCGTGCTCATCGAGGGCCGCTGCGCGAAATGCGGAGCCGAGGTAGCAAGGCTTTGCGATTAGCCGCCCACGGAATCCTGCCCGAAATAGGCAGCTGCTGGATGAGTTGCGCTCCCGGGAACCGGGGCGCCCCAACCGCTGGGACTAACCCCCTTTAACGAGAAAGTCCGTCATTATCGCAGCGCACCAATCCCTCCTACCTGAACAGCTCGTCGTGACCGCCGGTGCGCTCGAAGAAGGCGACCTCGTCGTTGGCCGACCATATCACCAGCCAATCGCCGGAGTTCGCCACGTGGCACTCGTTCCTCCCGGCCCAACTGCCGCTCAGGCGGTGCATGTTGTGGCGGCGCTTGAGAATCTCCATCGACTCGGGAGTGTTCTCCAGCACCAGGTCGATGAGCTTCTGCGGCTCAGCCAAATCCCAATTGCGCCGATTCGCCTTCCTCTTGAGGTCGCGAGAGAATGCAGCGGAGAAATCCGCCGTGAGCCTGCTCATTAGGCCATCGCTGCCGCGATGAGATCGGCTGCGTTGTCAAAGCGGCCTTTCTCGCCAGAGGACAGGAAGGCGTCGCCCTCGCGGATGGCCTCGAGACTCTCGATGTTGGGCTCGTCGGGGGCGAAAGTCAGGGGGATGCGGCGCGTGTTCACCATCTGCTTGTAAAACGCGCGCGTAACCGATGAGAGGTCAAGGCCGTAGTAATCGGCCACCTCGGAAGCACCGCGCTTCAAGTTGTCGTCAATGCGTATGGTCAAAGTAGAGCTAGACATGATACTCCTATCGACGTATGTGCAGATATATTATAATGCACATACATTAGCTCCTCAAGCAAGGCTGACCAAAAGACGACGTAAAGTCGATGATGGGAATCCCTACCTTTTGATCGCCCAATCCACGCAGCCCAAAAGGCCAGCAGCATGCGAGCCTTTCTTTGTGCTGGGTAGGCGTGTCAGTCAGCGGCTTGGGTCATGCTGCCTCATGGCCGAAAGGAAATAACGATACGCGCCTGCAAAGCGGGTGATACGCAAACGGCGCAAGCACCGCTACGCAAATCGCAACACAGGGGGGGGGGGACTTACGCCACGAAATAATCAGCTCACAGCGAACACAGCCCCGGAAACGATTGACGCCTCGAAAGAGGCGAACATCCGTGTTTTGAAGAACAAGGCGCGCAATTGGTCGCCGACTATGCAAAGACGATATGAGCAGGACATAAAAAAGTTGGAAGCCCCTCCTGCATGCATATCCGCGGATTAGGCCGACAATAGTGGTGTCCAAACCACCAGCGGCCACGCCGCATTCATGGAAGGGGCTTCCGATGAACAATGCTACCACTTTCGTAGGGCTCGACGTCCACGCGCGCTCGATAAAGGCCTGCGCTTTCGTGCCGGCCACGGGCGAGGTCGAGAGGAAATCGCTCGGGCACGAGCCCGGCGAGCTCGCATCCCGGATAAAGCCCCGCCCCAGCCCGTCATAGCGCAGGAAAAGCACTAACGGCTTGCTGCTCCACGGCTTCCATACCAGCATTCACGCAATTCAAAAGGCCACGCAAGTCCTCGACGTTTCTCGGCAAACGCGGCCGATTATCGCCAGCGACGGCGGCGAGGGTCCCAATAGACACGTCGAGCGCAAAATCGATGAGCTGCTGCAACTCACCAAAAGTCAACGGGAACTTGCTGACGAAGTTCTCGTAATCAAGGGAAACAGCATCGTTGTGCGCGAAAACCTTGTTCCGCTGCGTCCGCAACCGACCAGTCAGTTTGCTGAGACTTTTGTAGCGTTTTTGCCACAATTCGATGAGTTCTACAGCACACATGCGTACATAAACAGCATCCCCGCGATTATCTCCGAACAGTTTATTGATGCGCCGTTGCCGCTCAACGTCTCGAAAAAAGAACCTCTCCTCGTCACGGGCCAATACGTGCTTGATTGGCTTGCAACCATCGATGCCCGGACGTTTCCCATATATGTCGCATGCGCGCACATCGATTTCGACCGACACAGCAGCGCACATCTTCAGCAACGCTCCAATGGTGACGTCGCCATCGCGATCGAAAAGCCTCGCGCAGTTCATAAAGCAAGAATCGGCCAAAGCTATCCGCACGCAGTTGAAAAAGCAAGGCGCGCAAATAACCTCACGTTCATACTCCCCGGGCAACTTCTTCAAATCGAAGAGGATAGCCAGCTCGGCATTGGCGTAAAAAGCCTGCTGGTACAGAAAATCGCAGCGCTCGACAAGATTGAGAAGGCCAGATTTCTCCACCTTCTCCGCAACATCAGAACGAAGACCGAAGCGAAGGTCCTTGCCATCAATAATCGCGGCCAAAGCCCCTCCTTCCCATCGAATTCAACATGACGCGAATCTACCGCACGGCCATCACGCTAGCGAAGCCCGCACTTCCCGCAAACCATTTCAAATACCCGCGAGAACACGACCTGCTTAACGACGCCCAAGGGCGTCGCAAACCGAAATCAGCGCACGATATGCAGCACATCCCATTCGCAAGCATTCAATCCACCTCGAAACACCGTGCCGCAATTTAACGCAACCCAAGGTTTAACCAGACCCGAAACATTCACGCATGCATGCCAGAGCCGTCGGCGCAATTGACTGCTCTGACTTTGCCATAAAGCCAACGGTTAACCAATTGGGATCATAGCCCCGTGGCGACGCTCTTCGTACTTTGCCCTCTCCGCCTGTTCAATAATACGTAAAGCCTCCCTTTGCTCGGCATTGCCAACATACGCGTCGTAGCACTCGAGCGCACTGTCAATCTCCTTGACAATGACTTTCACCCTCGCCGACCTAAGGAGCCTCCGACGATTCTCTACCACTTGAGCCGCAATCCCCTTCACCCGCGAGCAGTTGCCGCAGGCGACAAGATCTTCCTTTGCGTCAACAAGAGCCGATCTCGTCTCGTTTTCAATCAGCCAGGCAACGAAATCGTTCATCGGTGCTTTCTTTGGACCGTATTTTGCCTCTTCACTCGGGCCGTTATAGAGCGGGTAGTTGGTGGGTATAAGATAAGCCGCCTCCCGCTCGTGCCCTGGATGGCAACGCCCCGTAACCTCGTGTACTACTTGATATTTTTTTGAACAAGTACCGCATTCGAGACGATAGCCAACCTCACTTCTGTTCCAATCGTCCATCCTAACAGCACATACAATATGGCCATTTCCGCATGGACAAGGGCCGACTTGTTTGCTGCTCATTTCTTCCCACGACATGTTTCCGCCTCTTTCCAATTTGTTTCAGTTACCAAAACCGATTGCAAAAAGTCCATAAATATACCAACTGAGGGTGGCGGCATTTCTCTGCGCCATCGACCAAGTGAGCCCGTTAAGGCCGCAAGCCTTGCGCCTTGCCTTGCGAGCACAAATGCAGACATGGCCAGATGGTCGTTGCGAGCATATCGCTTACGCAGCAGCGGCACCACGATTTACGCCGTGCGTGCACATCGGCGCTGAGCATAATTGGGGTCCCCAACACTTGAATCTCGCCGAGGACCCTCATAAAATGGTGGAAGTTGGCCCGCTAAGTCAACATTGCGCTAGGCTTTAGTTGCCGCTAAAGCCTAGCGAATCTTTACCTTTACGATCTTCGCGGTCGTTCCGATTTTTCCGACCGCACCCGTTGAGCTAATTCGGCACTTCGGAATCTTTACGCGAATCGTCTTCGAAACCATATATATCACCTCCCTAAGGTTCATCCCGCTTCGCTCTCAGACTAACGATGCTTGGCAATCTGGTGCTTAACCAGCGTCTTCGCAGCCGCAGTCTTCGCGGCCTTGCTCGTCGAGGAGCTTGCAAGCGTCTTGGCAGCAGCACCAACCTTACCTCCATGATGGGTGGCCATAATCTCACCTCCAATCTTGCGTCGTGAATATCGTAGCACAGGTTTGTCGCAATTTAGTTCAAAACTCCTTGCTTTGTCTCATTATGTCTCATACAATAACGACAAAGAGAGGAGAGCATATGAAGAGATCAGACATCATCGACTTAATTCGAGCGCATTCGGAACACGACGATATCGCCTTCAACAACGCAGCCACTGTCATCGCGAAAGATTTCGAGGCATCCGGACAGCCCGAGCTTGCGAGCTACATCATGGCCCTCGTTGCCAGAACGCGCACCTTCGTACCGCAAGAAGTTACCGAGCAGGAATACGACTTCCTAGAAAAAGTAATCAGCAGCAATTCCTCGTTGCCTCTTCCCCAAGCCATCGCGAACGATATCCAAGGGCTTCTCAACGCGCTCTCTAAAGATGCAGGCATTAATACTGTCCTCTTTTACGGCGCGTCGGGAACCGGCAAAACCGAAGCAACGAAACAAATAGCCCGAATACTTGGCTACCAGCTATATGCCGTCGATTTCAACCAAATCATCGATAGCAAGCTTGGGGAAACAGCCAAAAATATCGCAAAGGTCTTTCAAGAGATTCATGACGTGGGCGACGGCGCCATTGTCTTGTTCGACGAAATTGACGCCATAGCCCTAGACAGAATCAACCAAAACGACGTCCGAGAGATGGGACGGGCCACAAGCGCACTCCTAAAGGAGTTCGACAAGTTGGATACACGTTCCGCCATCATTGCGACAACAAACCTTTATGACAAATTAGACCCGGCGCTCGCCAGACGGTTCGATGTGCAGGTCAACTTTAATAGATACACCCATAACGACCTTGTCGAAATCGGCGAATCAATTGCAAAGAACCTGACCAAAAACAATCAGACAATCAAAAACGACTCTCGAACCCTAAAAAAGGTACTGCAGAGTTGTCCGAATCTGCCCTGGCCCGGCACGCTCAAAAACCTCATTAAGACTTCTGTCGCGTTTAGTGACCCCCTTAACCCAAACGACTATCTCCGCAAGCTTTACCAGCGTCTTCATGGATATGAGCCCGAATCACTCGACCTGCTCAAATCCCAAGGTTTCACTTTAAGAGAAATGGAAGTCTTGACAGGTGTTTCCCGAAGCACGATTGCGCGAACCCTAAAGGAGTAGCTCATGAACAGTTTAATCAGACTCACCGGCGACTTTCAAACGGCAAGAGGCTCGCGACCTGGTTCTGCGACACTCCCCGCCAAGGGCACGGTCACATCAGTGAAAATAATGCACATCCGCAAGAGTCTCGAAACCGTTCTGAGAAAATGGCCCAAAGATGCCATAATCAAAGATATTTTGGTCTCCGTTGAATACCGCCAGATAGTAGCCAAGAGCAATCGAATTGGGGAGATGTTGAATGGCGGAAAAGATCAAGAGCCCGAATTGTCTATTCGTGGCGCCCGTTATCTCGATTTTAATGGAAATCGCCCAAGGCACTTGATGACCCACTACGTACCCGAAACAACCATCCTGTCCACCATCGACGAACTGCGCGAGTGCGAGCGAATCGTAGTCGATTATTTTGATGGCCTGATGAACGCAGATAAGATGGTCGAACTGGTTAAAAATGACGAGCTCAAGCAGAAATGGAATACAGCCGTTTCTGGCACACTGACTCGATCTGGCTTTGCGCAGCTCATTCGCGACTGTTATTACGTCAACGAATTTAGGATAGAAAAACCGCCGGCGGCTAAGGACAAGAGTTCAATCGTAACGCTCTTTAAAACGGAAAGAGAGCCGCAAGACCTATTTGAGGAGTTGCACATTGATGTATCTCCTGCAAACATCTTAGAAAACAGCGCGCTTCTGACCGAGACAGAATATCGCACTCTGCTCGAGAGCGCCCCTTACCTTGTGGCCATGTCGGTTATCGACCTGTCCAGCTTCGCCCCCATGAATGACGAAGGTCCAGCCTCCCCCGCCATCAGCAGCCTTCCCGAATACCCCACCGACGAGCCCATCGTCGGCGTGATCGACACTCCTTTTGAGGAGAAATACCCGCCGTATTTTAGCAACTGGGTGGACTACAAAAGCTGCTTACCCAAAGACATACATCCCACTTCAAGCGACTATCGGCACGGTACATGCGTAAGCTCGTTGATCGTTGACGTCCAGGCACAAAACCCATCCCTAGACGACCATTGTGGCCACTTTAGGGTTCGACATTTTGGAGTTGCAACCGCAGGCAAGTTCAGCTCGTTTGCGGTAATGAAACACATTGAGCGCATCGTTGCCGAGAACCAAGACATTAAAGTTTGGAACATCTCACTGGGTTCGATGGAAGAGGTGCCTCGAAACTCTATATCGCCCGAAGCGGCCCTGCTAGACAAACTGCAGCAGAAATACGACGTCCTCTTCGTTGTCGCCGGCACCAACCAGGAAAACGGGGAGCCCACATATCTTGGCTCCCCAGCGGACTCCATTAATGCCCTCGTGGTTAATGCCGTCAATAGGAACAACAAGCCGGCCTCTTACACGCGCAGAGGCCCAGTCTTGAGTTTTCATCATAAACCAGACCTCGCGTATTATGGAGGAGAAAGCAACGATCCCATCATCGCCTGCTGCGGAACAGGAGCCTATCCAGCCGTTGGCACATCTTTTGCAGCCCCGTTAATTGCAAGAAAAGCTGCCTACCTTATTTATAAGATGCACCTGAGCTGCGAGCTTGCAAAGGCTCTACTAATTGATGCAGCGTGCGCATGGACAACCCCCGAGGACATGGATCGACTTGGATATGGCATCGTTCCAGTCAAAATTGAACAGATTCTCGAAACCAGCAACGATGAGATTCGATTTATGCTGAGTGGTGTAGCAACCGAACGCGAGAACTACAATTTCAATATTCCCATCCCTGTTTCAGGTGCATCCTACCCATCAGTAGCAAGGGCGACTCTATGCTACTTCCCTAAATGCAACAGAAACCAAGGCGTTGACTATACGGATACTGAGCTCGACTTGCATTTTGGCCGCATTGGAAATGATGGACGAATCAAGTCCCTGCTACCCAACAATCAGGGCGAGGAAGACTGCACAACCGATGAAGAGAAAGCCCGAAAAAAACTACGGAAGTGGGACAACGTTAAGCACATTGCAGAACCGCTAACCAGCCGCAGCAAACCTAAAAAAGTGTACGCCAACCCAATGTGGGGCATAATGATTCGCAAGTCATCGCGATATCAAAAAGGTTCCCACGATCCACAACGTTTTGGCGTAGTGGTCACCATCCACAATCTAAAAGGCGAGAACCGAATTGACGCATTCATACGGCAGTGTTCTGCAATTGGTTGGATAGTCGAACGGGTCGAAATTGATAACGAGCTTAAGATCTACGAGTACAGCCAGGTTGAGGTGGAATTCGAGTAGCTGCTGACGAGGTAAGGGGGCCTGAGCATTTCCTTGGATCGGCTACACCGCCAGCCCTAGGCTCCCGTGGTACTGCATCGGGCTTATTCGGTCCAGCCTCTCCTTCGGTCGCTCCTCGTTGTAGTACCTCAGATAGGCGTCGAACATGCGACAGAGTTCGGGCATCGTCGCGCCCAACCAGTCGCGGCGGCGGAAGAGCCCGATGGGTGTAAAAGCAACCGCGTAGCAATGGGAGAACTCCCGGACTTTTCCCATTCGCCTTGAGAAAAGTTCAGGGATTTCCTATTCACCATTATCACGCTAGCCTCGGCTTGTTCGCCTTGCTCAGCGAGCACCACTCGCCGATGGCCAATGCGTTGGAAAGATTCAAGGGACACCACGCAAGAAGCCTCCAAGACTGCTAAAGTCGCGAATCAAAGTAAAGGTTAAAGGTATTCCAAAGAATCGCGGAGCGCTGCTGTGCTCTACAGTAAAGTTCGCAATGATCGACGTCGGACGAAAATAAGGCTATCCCTCCGAAACGCAAGTCTTGATGAAATTCGCACCGAAATCGGTTACCTGATAGCTCCATCGCCGATAATCGAAGCGCATATTATCACCAAGGGTAGCCTCTTCCTTCGCGCGGCAGATTGTCTCACTTGACTCATACTTCTCAAATGTATCCTTGTCGTTTTCTACATAGCTCTCTCGGCTCTCGAGAATGCCAAGTCGCTCGAGATTCCCAAGATAGACAAGCGACCGCTCCGGATGCTCACAAACGCCTACGCAACATTCGTTGTAGCCTTCGACAATCGAAGCCCACTTGCTGGGTACGAGCGAATCGGAGGGGACGGAGCGAAGGTCAATCATCGGAACGGTAGCGCGGTCGCTGAATTCGTCAACAGCGAATGTACCAAGCAGCTTCGCCTCATCGGGGCTAATCTCCTTCAGTATTTGGACGAAACTCGGGTGGACGAACTCGGCAGTCCTGTCGTCCATAGAAGAAAGAAGCAAGTTAGCATACATTTCACGCAGTTCAGCGCTGTCATAGCAATAAGCAAGCTGTTGGATAGCAGGCACGGCAACGTGGGCAGGCGGCTCCATGAGGTGATTCTCGGGTATCTCAACAGCGCGCTCGCCGACAGCGGCGATGGTGAGCCTCACGCTCTCCTCGCCGTTCACAACCCAGCGCTCCCATCCACGAAACCACACCCCAATCGTTCTCGGAACCAGGCTGACCGTATTGCCAATCGATTTCGCCGAAGGATGAATGAGATCGTCGTAGGCTTTTCCAAGCACAGAAGCTGCACTTTCAGCGATTTCCTGATTCATCTTTTACTCCTTGAATATAAAACACTCCGCATGAGAGAATCGTCCATCCCGAAGACAAAGCAACGTAAGGGCAGTAAGGACGCCCTCGCTTATCATTAAAATAATCGGTTTATGACATGGTCGTCCCACCTGAACAACTCATCGCAGTAGCCAGCGAGCCTAAAGAAGGCCGCCTCATCGTTTGCCGACCGAACCACGATCGGTCGGCAGAGTTAACCGCATAGCACTCGCTGCGTCCGGCCAAACTGCCGTTCAACTGATAAATGCCGTAACGACGATTGAGTGCCTCCATCAACTCGAGTACATTCTTAAATGCCAGGTCGATCAACTTCTAAAGCTCCTCGAAAAACACATTTGCGGTACTTGGCTTTCTTATTCAAATCGCACGAAAGCGCTCATAGAGAACGCTAGCGAGACCCCATACCCGCCCCTACAAATAGCAGCTCCCATCCACCCCATTACAGTCTGGGATAAGCCACCGATGAGCTTCGGTGGCGAGCATTCGGCGCATTGCCTACGATACGGGCAAGCCCCGAGGGCCGCCGATTGGAAGGTACCACCATGGCGCCACCGAGAAGGCCGGAAATCGTCATAGGGACCGACGTCGGAAAGTCGTCGCACTGGGCGTGCGTCGCGACGCGCGACGGCGAGGCGCTCGCAAGCAAACCAATCGCCAACATGCGCCTCACACCGCGCCCCAACGCGTCACCCAGCCCCACGCAGCACACCGTCTAATCCAAACCCAAAACCCAACTCACTCCCAAACCAAAAGAGGGGCACACCGGCGCAAGCCGATACACCCCTCGATTCAATCCAGCAGGATCGTCGCAAAACAGAGACCCCTTCTGCGCTAGTCCCTCTTGAACAAGTCGCGCGTGTGCACCTTATCGGCCACGTCGGACAGATCGTCGCTCCAGCGGTTGGCCACGATCACATCGCACTCGGCCTTGAACTTGGCCAGATCGTGCGTGACCTCGCTGCCGAAGAACTCCGGCGCGTCGAGCGTGGGCTTGTAGACCACCACGGGCACGCCCTTGGCCTTCACGCGCTTCATGGCGCCCTGGATGGAGCTCGCGCGGAAGTTGTCGCTGTTCGACTTCATGGTCAGGCGGTACACGCCGACGACGGGCTTTTTCTTGCCCTCGTAGACCTTGTCCCACGCCATCTGCAGCACCTCGTCGGCGACGAAGTCTTTGCGTGTGCGGTTGGCGTCGACGATGGCCTCAATCAGGTTCTGGAGCACGTCCTTGTAGTTCGCCAGCAGCTGCTTGGTGTCCTTCGGCAGGCAGTAGCCGCCATAGCCGAAGCTCGGGTTGTTGTAATGGGCGCCAATGCGCGGCTCCAAGCACACGCCGTCGATGACATCGCGAGTATCAAGGGCAACCAAAAACGGTACCCATGAAACCGGAGTGAATTCGGGAGCCAGGACGGAAGTTGTCGGCAGCACAAAGATCGAAATGACGAAGCGCATGACCGCGAGGAATCCCCATGAAGCGCTCCTCGATCGCGCAAGCGAGCCCCGACCACCCTCTCGATTCAGTTCGATTCTAACCATTCTAACCACCATGGTTAATTTAATGGTTAGAATATGGGCAGAAAAGAATCGGAAGGCGATCAGGATGAAATATCAGGAAACAGAGACGGTCGAGCTGAAGGCCGTTGCGCAGGACGGCATCAAGAAGGAGATCGTCGCCTTTGCGAACAGCAACGGCGGAACGGTCTACGTGGGCGTCGCCGACGACGGCACCGTACTGGGCGTCGAAGACGCCGACGGGTGCGCCCTGCAGGTCTCCAACATGGTGCGAGACGCAGTGAAGCCGGACGTCACAATGTTCGTCAGCTACGAAACGCTCGACTGCGACGGAAAGGCGGTCGTGGCCGTCAAGGTCCAACGCGGCACGAACCGCCCCTACTACATGGCGAAAAAGGGCCTGCGCCCCGAAGGCGTCTACGTTCGGCAGGGGTACTCCTCCGTCCCGGCGACCGATGCGGCCATCCGGCAGATGATTAAGGAGACCGACGGCGACAGCTTCGAGGACATGCGATCCCTCGATCAAGGGCTCACCTTTGAGTCGACGAAAAGGGAATTCGAAGCCCGGGGCATCCCCTTCGGCTCGCCGCAGATGCAGACCCTGAAGATAACCTCGCCGGACGGCCTCTACACGAACCTCGGCCTGCTCCTGTCCGATCAATGCCCCCACACCATCAAGGCAGCCGTTTTCGAGGGGACGGACCAAAGCGTGTTCAAGGACCGCCGGGAGTTCTCCGGGTCCCTGATGCGGCAGCTCGGCGAGGCCTACGACTACATCGACTTCCACAACCAGACCCATGCCACTTTCCAAAAGCTGCTGCGCGTCGACACCCGGGACTACCCGGAGGTCGCCGTGCGCGAGGCCTTGCTGAATTCGCTCGTACACAGGGACTACTCCTTCCACGCCAGCACGCTGATCAGCATCTACGACGACAGAATCGAGTTCGTGTCCGTCGGCGGCCTTTTGCCCGGCTTGGAGCTGGAAGACCTGATGATGGGCGTCTCCGCCTGCCGGAACCCGCATCTCGCCAACGTCTTCTACCGCCTGCAGCTCATCGAGGCATACGGCACGGGAATGAGAAAAATCATGGGAGCTTACGCGGGCGCGGCCACTCAGCCGCAAATCATAGCCACGAATAACGCATTCAAAATCGTCCTGCCCAACGTGAACTTCACGGCAACGAAAGCAAAAGAGCCTGCGGCAAATAGCACAGAGGCGCCCTCTGCTTCCCATTCCCGAGAGGATGAGATTCTGCGGTTTTTGGCAGAGCACCCCTCAATCACCCGAAAAGAGGCACAGGCGCTGCTGGAGGTCAGCCAATCCACGGCCGGCCGCATATTGAAAGAGATGGTGGACAAAGGGCAAATCGCAACGCACGGCGGAGGCCGCGCCTTGCGATACGAATTGGCATAGCGTTGCGCCTCTGGGGCAATTGTCAAAGGAGTTTGCCCCAGCGCTGCGCTCCTCAAAGCCTGTGGCCGAGGAGCGTAGCGCACTTTACCCCATCGCAGTCTGGGATAAACCACCGATAAACTTCGGTGTCAGACATTCGGCACCGGACTACATGAGCCCGACCAAATTCGAGGAGACCAACTAATCGGATGACGAAGGACGGCCGACCGTTTATTCCGCAAACAACACTACGCCAAAGGACTCGAGCTTATCAAGAAAAGCGGGCACATAATCGAGCTGGAGTACATGACGGGTCTGAAAGCTGCTGTAGTCAATCGCGTTAATATCCGGATCTTCAAGGTATTTGTTATGCTCTTCCCTTTTCACTGTCGTCGTCAAAATGACTTGATTTCGCAGCGACTTGTACGCCGTGAGAACCCCGTCCTCCCGGCGCGTCGAAAGGTCTTCAGCACGAAACGAATCGATCACGATAGGAAACCCGTGATGAAGAATCTTTTCAAGCGCATAGCAGCGCGATAGGAAATACTCGGTCTCTTCACTCCCCTTGAACGGGCTATCGTTGGGTGTCATTATCTTCTCGTAGGGCTTTAGCTCGTCTTCGCCAAAATACTTATACGCATCGTTCATGACGGATACGATGCTGAACATAAGTTCATCGTACTTCGAAGAGGCGGCTTTGTCCTTTTCTTGCGAAGCCGCAAGAGCAGCATCTACATCGGAAAGATCCCGCTCGATATTGCTGAATTCCTTATTCAAAACGGCAATATCGGGCGCCACCCCTTGATAAGCCATGACCTCGCGAACAGTAAAGTTGTTCCCCTCAAGCAATCGAGACAACTCAGCTTGCTTTGAGGTTATCTCTCCATCAATGCGAAAAATCTCATCATCGCACGCATCGATCTTATCGCTCACAGATCTCTCTATACTGGAACGCATTTTCGGCGTGGTAACATCAAATGTCATCTTCGACTGCGGAACTCTGTAACCGATATTGCTACCGCCGCAGTCGAGGCAAACGAGCTCCCCAGACCCAACCGCTCTTTTTAGTGACCTCAGCTCCGATAACAGATTGGAATACTCCAGCTTCTTTGAATGACGTTTATTGCGCTCACGCTGAAGAAGACCTATCGACTCCTGAAGGTTTTCAATCTTTCGAAAAACCTTGTCGCGACGTTCAGCATCGGCGACAGTGCTAATAGCCGAAAGCGCACCATCTTCGCAGTTAAAGGCCTTCATTTCCTTCAAGACCCGATCGCGCGCGAAGCGCAACTCCTCTTTGCGCTGTTTAAGCCGAACGGTTTCGCCCTCATCCAGGACCCTTTTGCTCGCGCCCGCGATTGAAACAATCATCTCAGTAAAGTCCTTTTTATTGTATTGACCAGGATTGACTGTTCGAGACGACGATCTGTCAGATTGGGGGACAAAGAATAACTGATTAAAAAGTGCAAGGTACACTCGATGGACACGACCATCCTTGATAATTGTTGGCACAGGACTGATCTTTGAGTTCCAAAAATCTCTAAACTCCGCTGCATTTTCCGCTATATAGACGTCTTCGTCTTGCAAAATAGCGAATGAATCCTTTCGCCGGAGAACGGACAGAAACTTCCCACCGACCTCGAAATCAACAATATGATAATAGTCATCGCTATTAAATGAAGGCGGGAACCCAGCATAGCCCCCCCCAATGCATACATAAGAGACTGCATGACAACGGTCTTACCCATATGGTTGTCATCGCTGAATACAACGTTCAGGCCATCCCTAAAACGTTTTTCAATGTAGGCTTCGTTCTCATTTCCAACATAAACAGATTTGATGGTTAGCATTTAAGCCCTTCCCCGATTGACGCGATGAGCAACATAACGGACAGAGGTTTCAGATAAGGACAAGAGCCCAGCAGCCCCGCATCAAGGGATTCATAAATAGCCGGTATCTCCATCTCTACACCAGCCTCGACCTTTTCCAAAATCGCGCCAAACAATGCCCAAAATGAATCGACTGACGTCTTGTCATACATCTGTCTAGCTAAATCAGCCTGGCATTTCTCAATAATATCTTGATAATCCTTGTCTGGATATCGTGAGAGCAACATCACGAATGACCTCGGCGTGCTCTCGAAAGGATTGCACATAAGTACCCTGCCTAATGCGAGCTTCAGAACCTCGTCGCGACTCACGGTTTTCCCGAGGGCAAATGCTTGAGCCGGGTTGCTTAATGCAATCCCCTCGCATTTGATATTCTTCTTCGAAGATTGATAATCCCGAATTTCATCAAAAATCCCCCTGAGATCCCTGTTTTCCAAAGATCTGGCGGGCACATCTTTCAAGAGATCGCTGATATACGCCTCTTTCCCTTCGTCGGCTATAACGAAGAGCACGTTCGTGAGAAAGTCTTGCGCACTGGACTCGTTGACAAGTCCCCGCTCAACAAAGGGTTTCATATACGTCTTACGATGGGATTCATCTAGCAAACCCTTAAGAACACCCGCCTGCGCACGACTCTTCATGTCGAAAAAGGCAAATGCATTCGCGCTCTCTGCATCAACGTCTCTGACGCCTGAAGACACTCCCCCGAGAAATAGGATGAATCGCTGGAACGATTTCGAAAACACACTCAGGTAGTTTTTATAAAGCGTAACGAGTTCTTGGCCGATTTCGCCTGGTTGCGAACGCCTCTTCTTCGACCGCACATCCCACAACTTGCGGCCATACATATCCGTGCCCGTAACATCGTTGAATACATCAACGAAAAAACCGACCACCTTATCAGCGTCGTCATCACGACACATAAGATACAGCAACGCCTTGGTTTCGGTGTCAGACCCCGTCCCTGTATGCTCTTCAGTTGCCGTAACTATATAAGACAAAGGCAATAACCCTTTCAATCAACCCGCTCTTTAGCTGCGAAATCATTATAAGCCGCCAAGACATCGTTGCATAAAAGAAAGGATGGCAGCCGATGCCCATGCAGCCAAACCAATGCTTGCACCAAACGCACCGCAAACTATCGCGCGAAAGCGCTCATGGAGAACGCCAGTAGGATCCCGTACCCGCCCCTACAAAAGCAACCCTCATCCACCCCCGCCAACCCGCCAAAAAGTCGCCCACAACTACCTAAAACTATCCTGCTGAGCCGTAATTCCTAGACTCTCTATCGCAAAATGTCGCCAGCAAATATCGCACGACAACACTGCCCCATGCGTCGCGAAATCGCCGCCGGCCATAAGAGAGGTCATGCCATTAAACAGCCCGCGTCCGCAACGCTCTCGATCGCCCTTTCGCTCACGCTCGTCACAAGCGCATGCCCGGCAACGGCGCTCGCAACGGGCGACGCAAACGCCCAAGCAACAATGAACGTCGCCGCCACGGAAACATCTGCCGCCGGCGCAACCAACCCGAACCGAAACACGGCTGACAACCACTCTGAAAGCGCAGCAGCCGAACCCGCCGCCCAATCTTCCGAAAACGCAATAGCCACCACCGCCGCGACTGCAGAGCAAAACGGCGTCACGTTCACCGTCGGTTGGGACGATGCGACCGCAGGCGAGCCCACCACCTTCCACGTCACGCAAACGGGCGGCTCCGCCAACGCAAAAGCGCGTATGGATGTGCCGACTTACAAGAATACCGACGGCCCACAAGAGAGCGTCTGCGACCCCTCGCGCAACCAGTGGACAGGCGCGGAATCATACAAGGCCATCGGCGACAACGAATACGACTTCACCTTCGAGTTCACCGCCTCAGGCAGCTACAACATCTACTTCTACTTCATGGATACGGCCAACAACATTGGCTACCTACGCATAACCGACGTTTGGATAACCGTCAACGATCCCGCACGCCCCTCGGTCACACAAATCGTGAACAACGCCGTTGCCCAGTGCCGGCAGGAAACCTCCGGCTCCGAGTATGACATGGCCCTGTGGCTGCACGACTGGACGCTCGACCAGCTGGAATATGACCACGACCTCAACTGGTGCAGCGCGGAAAGCGGCCTCACCCGCCACCAAGGCACGCGCGAAAGCTACCAGCGCATCTACGCCAAGCTGCTGAATGCCGCCGGCATCGCCAACGGCCGCATCACCGGAAATGGTCACACTTGGAACGCCGTGAAGATCGACGGCAAGTGGTGCCAGATGGACCTCACCTGGGACGACACAAGCGACAACTGGTACGGCGACCTCGACCAGCGCCACCTCTACTTCGGCCTCACCGACGAGCTCATGGCAATCGCCCACAGCGACCACACGAAGAACTACCAGGCAGACAGCTACGCCTACCGCTCAACCGACCTAAGCAACAACTATTTCGTCCGCAATGGCAAAGCCGATGAATGGGCAAGCGCCTACGCGGAGCGCATCCAGCAGCACCTCGACGCCAGGGAGACAAGTTTCTCCATCGACGCCGACAACCAGTCCTTCCCACCCAGTATCAGCGGCATCCAAAACGGCCTCGTCGCCTACGCAATGAATCAACGCGAGTGGAAAGTGAACGGTGCCAAAGTCAACCTCACCGCCGCCTCTAGCGTCACGGCGCAGTCGAACAACACATGGTCCGCAAAGTTCAACTGCACTGCGGTTTATTCCAATTCAAAGCCATTAGGATGGCACTTGGAGAATGGGGCCTGGTACTACATCGAGGCCGACGGCTCCGCGGCGACCGGCTGGCGGCAGATCGGCGGCGCGAGCTACTGCTTCGGCGACGACGGCGCGATGCTCACGGGATGGGTCGAGGATTCGGGCAAGAGATACTACCTACGCGAATCGGGAAGCCTCGCGAAGGGGGGCTGGCTCCTGCTCGGCGGCACGTGGTACTACGTCGAAGAGGATGGCGCCGCGGCGACCGGCTGGCGGCAGATCGGCGGCGCGAGCTACTGCTTCGGCGACGACGGCACGATGGCGACCGGGTAGGCCGTCCGATACGCAAATACCAAAGCGCAATGAAAGAGTTAGGGCAATAACAACCACGAGGATATCCACCAATTCCATCTGTGTTCGAATACTGATATTTCTTGCCATTATCCGAACAAGCCACTCCCATGTTCGATTCTTCTGCTATCTTTCAAGAAACCGAACAAGAAGGAACTGGGGAACATGGCACTTACTCATAATCAATTCAAGATACTCAACACGCTTTCTACCGCTTCGGGAGCTACCCAACGCGAGCTTTCGGCGATGACCGACATGGGGCTCGCCACCGTGAACGCCGCGCTCAAGGAGTGCCTCGACGCCGGTCTTGTAGACGACGGTCGCCTCACGGCAAAGGGAATGGCGGAGCTGAAGCCGTACGAAGTCGAAAATGCCATCATTCTGGCAGCAGGCCTCTCAAGCCGATTCGCCCCAATCTCCTATGAGCGCCCTAAGGGACTGCTCAAAGTGCGAGGCGAGGTGCTCGTTGAACGTCAAATCGAACAGCTTAAAGCAGCCGGCGTCAACGACATCATCATCGTCGTCGGCTATAAGAAGGAATCGTTCTTCTACCTGGAAGACAAATATGGCGTGAAGATCGTAGTCAACCGCGCATACGCCGAGCGCAACAACAACAGCTCGCTGATGCTGGTGCGCGAAATCCTGGGCAACACCTATATCTGCTCTTCGGACAACTACTTCGAGGATAACCCTTTCGAGCGCTATGTCTGGAAGGCTTATTACTCCGCAGAGTATTCCGAAGGCCCCACAAAAGAATGGTGCATGCAGACCGCCGCTCATGGCCGCATCTCGAAGGTGACCGTAGGCGGCAGCGACGCCTGGTACATGATCGGCCACGCGTACTTCGACCGCACGTTCTCGGAACGCTTCCGTCAAATCCTCGAGGATGAATACGACCTTCCCCAAACGCGCGACAAACTGTGGGAGGAGCTGTACGTCGACCATATCAAGGAGCTGGATATGTCGATCATGCGCTACAACCCGCCCATCATCCATGAGTTCGACTCGCTCGATGAGCTGCAGGGCTTCGATCCCCTGTTCCTGGAAAACCTCGACAGCGAAATCTTCGACAACATCGTCGCCGTCCTGGGATGCGAGAAGACCGAAATCCGCAACGTGTACCCCCTCAAGCAGGGGCTCACCAACCTTAGCTGCCATTTCACAACCGATGACGGCGAATGGGTCTATCGGCACCCCGGCGTGGGCACCGAGCTGCTCGTCGACCGCCAAGCAGAAAAAGCCGCACTTGAAACCGCCGCTAAGCTGAAGCTGGACGACACGTTCGTGTTCGAGAACCCACGCCGCGGCTGGAAGATCTCCCGCTTCGTGCCGAACTGCAAGAACCTTGACGCACACGACGACGCCCAGCTCAAACGCGCTATGGAAATGGCACGAGCGCTGCACGAATCAGGCGCCAAGGTAGAACGCTTCTTCAGCTTCTACGAGGAAGGCGCCGGCTACGAGCAGAAAATCCTCGAACGCGAGCCCATCAACGTGAGCGACTGGGCGGAAATGCGCGAACAAGCCGAGCAACTAAACGACCTGCTTCTCGCCGACGGCAACGCACCCGTGCTCTGTCACAACGACTTCTTCGGCCTGAACTTCCTCGTCGACGAAAACGGACATGCCGACCTCATCGACTGGGAATACGCTGGAATGGGCGATTACGCAAACGACTTCGGCACTTTCAGCGTGTGCGAGCAGCTGAGCGAAGACGAGATGATGCGAGCGCTGACGCACTACTTTGGGCGCACTCCCACTGAAGCCGAATGGCGCCACAACCTCGGTCAAGCAGGCATGGCCGGCTGGTGCTGGTACGCATGGTCGCTGCTTAAGGAAAGCGAAGGCGACAACGTTGGCGAGTGGGCGTACATCTACTATCGCTACGCCAAGACCTACCTAAAAGAGGCGCTTGGGCTTTATCGCAAAGAAGCCACCGCGTAGTCAAATTCCGAGCGAATCAGAAAGAAGGGGCACAAATGCAGCAAGATATCTTGCTACTGAAGAAACAGCAGCGCCGTAAGTTTATGGCTCGAGGCATCGCCTTCGCCACAGCATCGGGCATCTGCTATGGCCTGTACACCGCTTTCCTGACCTTGGCGGAAACGCAAGGCGTGTGGGGTTCGTGGTTCGCATCCGAGTCCTGGGGAGCCAATGCGCCGCTAAGCGCATTTACCGTCACATTTGCCCTGGCAGCGCTTGCCGCAGGAGCGAACGACCTGTTCAGCGGATTATGGTCGTTAATCGCCTGTGCGAAAAACGGCCAACTCGGAGATCTTTGGAAAACAGCCAAAACCAAGCCAGGCCGCGTGATGATGCTATGCGCAGCCATTGGCGGGCCTTTTGCGACCATCGCTTACGTGGTCGCCCTCAACTCAGCCACGGCAGCCGGCAATCCTGGCGTCATCGTGCCCATCGCAGCGTTGAACTGCGCCATCGGCACCGTGCTCGGACGAATCCTTTTCAAGCAGCGCTTGGAAGCGCATAAGGTAGCCGGCGTGCTCGTGTGCCTGGTTGCCGCCGGCATCATCGGCGGCACCAGCTTCGCAAACATGGGACCTGAAGCTCTGTTCGGTTGCCTGTTTGCGTTCCTCGCCGCATTCGGCTGGGGCTTTGAAGGCTGCGTTGCAGGTTTCGGCACCGTGCTCATCGACTACCGCATCGGCATCGCCATCAGGCAGCTTACGGCGGGCATACTTGAATTCATTATCGCGTTTCCGATACTCGCGACCATCGGCGATGGCTTTGCGGTTGTGCCCGCTATGGTTTCGGCAGCGGCAACTGATTCAGCCATCTTGCTGTTTGCGATATCGGGATTCTTCGCCATGCCTGCATTCTCGTTCTGGTACAAAGGAAACTCCATGTGCGGCACGGCACTGGGTATGGCATGCAACGGAATGTACGCCTTCTGGGGACCTTTCTTCATTTGGCTGATTATGGGCGTTCTGAACGCTGGAGGAATGTCGACCAACTACCCGCCCCTGTCCGCAGAGCAATGGATCGGCGCATTGATTATGGTCGCAGGCATCTTCTGCATTGCAATCAACCCGCTTACCGCGCTTAAACAGAAGGAGGCATCCGATGAGTAACGCTTCTCTGCCGCTTTATTACGCAATCATCAAGCATTTCGAAAACGGAACCGAGGATTGCGCACAAGGCGTTGTGGCGGCGCTCGATGCCGAGTATTCCGGATACAAGCTCTTAACCCTAAATGACGTAGCCGAGGCACTAGCTACAGCCAAAGAAAACGGAATCCTCCAGGAAACTAGCTACGAAATCGACAGCAATAAGCAGCTTGTTACCAACTATAGACTGACCGAATTCGGAAAAGATATGGTCGACAGGTATATCAAATAAAAACAGCAGTAAGTTAAGACAGTAAAACATATGCTAGCAGCCAAAGGCCGAGAACCCTCCGGATAAATATCCAGAGGGTTCTCGGCCTTTGGACGGCATCAATCTTTCCAGTACCAATGCCCGCAGGGTTTCCTTTGGTCTTCCGGCGGCAGTTTCGTATAATCGCCGTACTGCGTCCTCAATATTTTCTCGTAACCCGCAGGAACGGCGAGCTTGCGCGAGCCGTAATCCAAGTATTCGGTCCCATCGAACCATTCGGCCTTGAACCCCGTAACGGTCGGGTCGCCGATGATTCCGACCCAATTTGAAGGCGCATGCGCAGCGGCCTTGCGCTCCTCATTCATCATGCGCGTACGCAAGTCCATATGGCCGACGGTCGCCTTTGCCGCACGGAAAAGAAAACCATGGGCGGCAGAGTGGCTGGCAAGATAGGCTTCTGGGTCGGCAAGGCATAGCCTATGCGACAGGTCCATCAATCGATAGGTTCGAAGCGCGTCATGCTCGCGAACGCGTCTGTCATCGTTAAGATAGTCAAGCGGGAACACATCGATATGCAACCCATAGTGAAAATCGGTCACGCGCCGGTTGAAGCTGTGAAGCGTGCGCTCATCGCAAATGATGCCACGGTAGTCGTACTGCATCTCATCGTTGCCCATGTAGTGAAAGCTGTAACCGGCGTTGTCTTTGAAGACGCGCGCAAACGTCTCGTAATCCTTACGGGGCATCCACACGTCGATGTCATCGTCCCAGGGAATTATGTCCCCATGCCTCGCCGCACCAATGAGGGTGCCGTAAGTAAGCCAATAAATCAACCCATGAGCATCGCAAAAGTCTGCAAAATAGTACAGCGTCTCCTTGATGCAGCCCTGCGCCTCTGAAAGCGTCATCTCACGCAAAATGAACCTCCTAAATGATGCCGGCTTTGCGGCATGCAATCAGCCTCAACACTGCTGTTACACCCTCTGAAAGCATCCTTGCAGCAGCAACGAGCCAGAGCTCGTAATGAGTAAACACCGCAAGCAAGACGAGTTCTAAGAGATGGAACAGCGTACCCCAGACGGTGGTGGCGGTGAGCTCCTTCACCCGTCCAACCGCTCCAAGAGACGGCCAGCCTGAAAGCTGCACATAAAACGAGAAGAGGACAATGGGGGACAGAATCGCGAGGACATAACTACCGCCTAGATAGTCGTCACCCCCCAGAAGCCACATCACGGGCTTACTCAGGAAGAAGAACGCCACTGTGCCCACCAGTAAAACAGGCAGACAGAGAAGGTACAGCCTCCTTAGCGAGAACGAGCCATTGCCTTTCGCCCGCTTCAAGTAGTTGGGGTAGAGACTCTGAGAGAGCGGCGAATACAACGAGTTGAACCCATTCATGACCGTCATCGCAATTCCCCAGTAAGCGATCTCTGTCGGGTTGTGGTTGAAAACTCCAAGCAAAAAGGTCGTCAAGGAAGAGAACACGATCGTCGAGACACCCGAGACGAAATAGACCGCCGCTTGCGCGAGGTCGCGCCAAACCTCCTTGACGGTGAAAGCGACAGGGCGGACGCCGAACTCCCGCACAGCGGCGGCCCAGCTCCAGACGAAGGCGATAAGCGAGGTAAGCAAATCCAGCGCCGGCACCAGAAGGAGGTCGTCAACGGAATGGATGAGTAGAAAAGTGAGGACAACGGCCACACCCTTCGACACAACGTAACGCACGGTAATGATGCCCATACGCTCGTAGGCCCTGAATACGAAGTCCGGCAGCAGTGAACTGAAGAAAACGCCCGCAAATGACAGCCAGACGTAACCGGCATTTTCACCCATGAGGGGAACGGTCGCATTCATGGCGAACACGACAAGGGTGAGAGGTACGTAGAGCACAAGGCGCGCGGCCATGATCCTGCTTGAGACACGCGATGCAGTCTCAGGACAAAGACCGTCCTTAACAATGACAGCAATTGCGTAATTCATAAAGCCGAACTCGGCAGCCATCTGCACGAAGGTCATGATTGAGAGCACATAGGAGCGCACGGCGTAGCCGTCCGTGCCAAGGACTCTCGCCAGATACGGCAGAGTTATGAACGGGAAGATGTACTTAGCCGCCTGCAGCAGATACATCGACACCGTGCTCCTGAGAAGCGTCTTGTTCTCTGGAGCAACCTTCGTTTTTCTAAGCGACAAGCCGAACCATCCTATCACCTGATAAACCCACGCCCGCCGGCCGCCTTAAGCCGCTCGACCATTTCTTTGATAAGGGGGGGGGTCACGCCTCCGCCGAACGTATACCGCTCATCAAACACAGGTAACTGTCCCATCTTCTTTTCTTGCCTTGCAAGGTAGTCCTCGCAGCTACATATAGGCTTGGCGGGATTACCTGCCACAACGGTACCAGGAGCAACATCCTGGGTCACGATACTTCCCGCCCCGACAATAGCGCCGTCCCCGACGGTAACGCCGGGCATGATGGTGCTGGAGGCGCCCACAAAAACATCATTCCCAATGCGCGTAAGCGCAATGCGGGTGTA
Organism: uncultured Slackia sp.; assembly: GCA_934661005.1. Classification (GTDB taxonomy): domain Bacteria; phylum Actinomycetota; class Coriobacteriia; order Coriobacteriales; family Eggerthellaceae; genus Slackia. The sequence continues at coordinate 1,075 of CAKUIK010000030.1, read as the reverse complement.
ACCAAGCGCCTGCTTAGTGCTCGCATCGTGTGCGAGCACGTGCACGCGCGGGGCAAACGTCACGTTGTCGCCGATGGTAATCAGGCAACAGTGCGAGTGATCGATGATGCACCCGCCGAGCATGTTGAAATTGCTGCCGACCTTCAGCCCCCTCGCCTTGAGTTTTCCGATGTTTGGGTCACCTCGAAAGAACCCGACAAGGGAACCCTTAAGGTTAGACAAGACCCGTATACGCACTGTCTGCCTCCTCTTGTTTCTTATTTTCACGCCCTCCCGCTCTCTCGGCCGCGAACTCCAGGCAACCAAGGGCGACAGTCCACTCGTAGAAGAACGGGAAATCAAGGAATCCGTGCAAGATGATCCCCGATACGAGGAGCAAGATGCACGGCATAAAGGTGAAAAAGACCGCCCCTCTTTGCTTCATCTTCATGAGGTGCGTAACGAGGGCGATAGCCATGACAACGGCCATAATCCACCCGAACAAGGTTACGGCCTCGATATACAAGTTATGGCAATTGTGCCACCTGCCGTAAACCGTCGTGTTCAAGTAGGTGTCGAATCCGATACCCTTGAACAGCATGGGAAGACCAGTGCCGTCCCATAGCTTGAAATAGGCATTCCAGATTTCCCTGCGCGCCGTGAGCAAATCGCTTGAATCGAGACGGGTCGCCAGCGCGTCGGCAGAGAACAGCGACGACCCAGACAGCATATACGTCGCCAGTAAATACGCTGCAGCAAGTGCGAGCAGACCACCGATAAAATAGCGGACGGGTAACCCGTCCCGCACCGTCTTACGAACGAAACCGAAAAGCGCAAACACTCCGACGATACCGAGGCAAATCAGCGCGCCCTTCGAATAGGTTAGAAACGCGAAGAAGACCAAGACAAGCGTGATGGGGAATGCGCCGCGATATGCCCTCCCCGCATACATGAGGTAGGCATTCACCCCTACGACAAGAGCGACAACCTGCCCGAACACGACGGCGTCACCGACAAGACCGGAGAAACGCGTGGTAATGTCCACGCCGGTGTTGACGGTGCCAAAGGTATAGAGATAGATACCTCTGTCCATCAT
>CAKUIK010000029.1 GCA_934661005.1 uncultured Slackia sp. | reverse complement strand
CTCGAAGGAATGGTGGAGCTGCCCGAGACAGTGGCGAAGAACCACCCGAACGCCTATTTCCTCGAAGTCGAGGGCGATTGTATGAACAGGGTGTACCCCGAGGGCTGCTTGATTCTCGTCGACCCCGACCGCATGCCTGCAGACGGCTCAATCGCCGCCGTGTCAATCGACGGCACCGATTACGTGATGCGCAGGCTCCATCGCGGCGCGTCGAGCATGATGCTCTCGCCAGAAAGCACCAATCCCGAGCACACCGACATTGTTATAACCAGCGGAGACGGCCATACCGTCAGCCTCGTAGGCACCGTTGTTTGGTATCAATCGCGCAATGAGATGGAATAGGAAGGAAACGCCATGAATTGCCCAAGATGCGGAAGCGACCGCACCCACACCCAAGTAGTCACCGAAACCAAGCTGCACGACCAACACCACGGCATACTGTGGTGGGTCTGCGTCGGCTGGTGGTGGCTTCCGTTCAAGTGGATTATGTTCACGCTCCCCGCGCTGCTCATCGCGCTCTTCAAGCCGAAACGCCGCCAGGTAAAGAACAAGCACGTCTCGATGATGGTATGCGACAACTGTGGGAAGACCTGGAAGGCTTAGGCCGTGAAGCGGTATGAAGTCAATGGGGCAGGCTCCAAGCGTCCCCTTGACGGCAACCCGCCGCGCAAGTGCCGCAAGTGGCAGCTGCGCGTGAGCGTCTACGACATGGCGCAGGGAGGCCGCAAGCGCCTGCTCTCCCGCACCTTCCCGTCGAAGGCCGAGGTTCGCGACGGCATAACGGGAACCGTGCGCCAGGCCGATGCCGCGCTCTTCGAGTTCGTGCGCGAGCTTGACGCGGAAGAGGTCAAGTCGGAAAGCGAGGAGACCTTCGCCGAGTACGCCGCGAAGTGGCTCGCCGAGCGCGACGATTCCAGGCAGTACAGCCCGCGCACGTCCGAGAACTACCGCAACGCGATGAAGGCCGTGTGCGAGCTGATAGGCGATATTCCGCTTCAAGAGGTCGATTCGAGGACGCTCGACAAGCTCTGGGCTGACCTGCGCAACGGGCGCAGGCCGAGCGGCAGGCCGCTTTCGCCGAACACGGTAGTCGGATACCACGCGATCACGAAGGCCATGCTCCACCACGCCATAGAACGGAAAGTGCTGCCGATGGACGCGCTCCTCGGCTCGCACGCCCCGAAGGGGGCGCAGCCGAACCGCCGCGCCATGACCGACGAGGAGGCTGCGGCGTTCCTGGAACGGCTCCAGCCGAACGACGCGCGGCACGTGGCATTGATGATGTACATATGCATGGGCCTGCGCAGAAGCGAAGCCCTGCGCGTGGAATGGAAGGACTACGACGGCTCGACCATAGAGGTGTACGACAACCTTGCCGACGACGGTACGCCCATCGGCAAGCCCAAGACCCCCGCAAGCGTGGCGCGCGTTCCCGTGCCCGAGTTCGCCGCCGACTTCCTGGATAAGTGGCGCGTGCAGCAGGCGCGCATCTTCAAGCCCGACGGCGATACCCCGATATGCTCGTGGGACGGAACATTCATCAAGCCGCCCGCGATGAGCGTTTGGTGGCAGCGCGAAAGCGTCGCGTGGGGAGTGCCGTACACGATGCACGAGCTGCGCCATACCTTCATCACGCTGCTCGCCCGCGCGGGCGTCCATCCGCGCACGATGCAGGAGCTTGCGAGGCAGGCGACGCTATCGGTCACGATGCAGGTCTACACCCACGTGCAGGACGATCAAAAGCGCGACGCGGTGGCTAAAATCGGCGTACTCGGTAAGAAGTGATGGCATTTTCTGTCAGGCGTTCGAAAACGCCCCGTCTGACCTGGGGTTGCAACTTATGAGGCGTCTCTGTTATGTAAAGTAACAAGAAAATACATACCAATACGCCCCTATATAAAATCAATGAAACCGCAGTTCAAACGAGTAAAGCAACTACTTTTGCATCGAAGGCCAAAGCTGCCTTCGATGCAAAAAAGTGACTTTTAATGGCATATCGATGGCATTTACGGGCATTGTCATTCTGATGCATGGCTCCACCGTTTTCGACTTCTGCATGCGATCACAATCGCGGCAATAACGCGCGCCACCGCGGCGGCAGAGAACAAACCTAACCCGGTATACAGCCCTATGGCGATAGATGGATCGAATGTCGACACATCGCGCCATGGCATTCCCATATCTCGAGGAAAATCGATAGCCCGCGCGAAGACGCTGGCAAACACGGCCGCATCAGCGATAGCTGCAGCAAGCACAACCGTCTTTCCCGCTTTTCGCACAAGCGATCGCGCAACTCCGCACCACACGGGAACAAAGAGCAACGGAAGCGCGCATATCGCCCAGAAGCGAGCCCATTCCGCGTTCGTTTCGGCATGCAGCTCGTCATATTCCGCCTCATCAAGATCGGGTGCATCGTCGCCCATCGCGACATCGAGCACCCCGCTCGCTAGCTCGAAAAACAGTGAATTGCCCGCCACGGAATCGTACCCGTCGCCGAGCACCACCACGCCAATGCCACGGTCGGGCAAAATCGCCATGCTTGCCACATTGGTCTCAACGTCGCCATCATGACAGAAAACAAGTTCGCCATCGTTGCTATACGACGTCCATCCCATGCCGTAATATGAGTCGCCATCCGGATCAGGAACGCGACTCATAAACATTTGCATAACGCTATCGTGGTCAAGAACGTTTTTCCCGCCGCAAAGATACATCTGCAAGTAATTTGCCATGTCGCGGATGCTTGAAGATACGTACCCCGACGAAGGCCCACCCCAAGCGTCGTCGTTTTCGCTATGTTGGAAATCGTCCTGGATAAAGCGGCCAAAATAATTCCGATGCCCAAGCACGTCGCGCGATTCGGAATACGTCGAGGCCTCATCGGGGTCGTCGTCGCTCATGCCACCGAACGAATTGCTGTCGAATTCCCCCAATACGTCATTCGTTCGCAAGCCCTGCGCTGAAGAATCGACCATATTCAGCGGCGCGAAAACATGCTTCGCCATATATGCCGAATATGACTCCCCCGACACGTCTTCGACGATGCGTCCAAGCAGGTCGTAATTGGCGTTCGCATACGAGAATTCACCGAAGCTATCCCCCACCGTTGCCTCGCTGAGCGATTCGTAATAGCCGAAACCGCTTGTCTGATTCAGCAACATTCGCACACTGACCTCGGGCGATATAAGATATTCGGGCGCGTAATCGCTTGCGGGGGCGTCAAGGTCGATTTTCCCCTGTTCGACAAGCTGCATAATCGCAACCGCGCACATCGATTTACTCAATGAGCCAATGTAAAAGGAGTCGCTCGCGCTTTCGCACGTTCCAAAGGTGCGCATATATGCCACCCCCTGGGTCGTCACAACGGCGACCGCCACACCAGGTTCATGGGTTCGACCGACATTCGAATCGAGATAGGTATCGAGCTTGATTGAAAGCGCATCGGCGTCAAAACCATCCGATACGCTCTTGATTGTCGAAGCCGCAGAAGAGGCATCCGATTTCATGAGCTCATCGGCAAACGCGAGATGGGGAAACACGACCATCCCGAAGCAGAACGCGCCTGCAAAGAGCGCCATGAGACACCTTCGCCACACATAATATTTCGACTTGCTTACTTGCACGGCACAACGAGGCTTTCGCTAGAACGTCGCATAAATGAATTGGACGGGCTCGGCAAACCCCGAAAACACTTCATACCAAAACACGAAACAACCCGCGAGCAGTAAAAAAGCCGCCGCACCAACAGCCGCAGCAACGGGATGGCCGCACACGAGCGACACGATATCGCACGAAATCGTATGCAGATTTGGACGCGCCTTGACATATTCGCGAATCGTCATTGGGCACCGCCTTCTTGAGAAATTGAGCGCGAAACACGATCGGGATTCGTTGTCGCGCCATAATCTGAGGCGCGATTGGCGCTCGAACCGTCGGCGTCGCCGACAGAGCCCCCATCGGCCGAAACGGCACCAGAATCCGACTCATCTCCATCGCTTAGGTCGGAAGACTCGCACGCAGCAAGGCCTTCGGCATCGCCGAAACCGGCTCCGCCCAGAAATGCATTGTCCCAGTCGTTCACGAAGTCGTATACCGCATGCTCAATACGCACCCAGCCAATCCAACCAGGATGCACCGTGTCGCACAAGAAGTACTTTTCGTATTCGCAGCTCGAGAAGTCTGCATAGGCAACGCCGGCATTTTCGCACAGCGAACGAGCCTGATTGTAGAATTGCGCACGCGTATCGGCAGTGACTCCCATTTCGTCGTACCAGCTTCCATGCATGGGCAAAATCACGACGAGCGGCTCCAGGCCCGACTCCTTGCACACGTTCAACAAGCATTGGAAATCGTCCCACTCATCATCGGCATGCACAAAGTCTTGGTTCTGCTCGCTTTTATATTGCGAGTTTTTATCCCAGTACGCATCATGAATACCATAATCGTTGTTCGTGCACGCCTGCTCACCCTGGGTTTTCGCATCGCTAAGAAGGGAATCCCAATCGGGCTCCCCCGTCGATTCGCCAGCAGAGCGCGTTTGCGATTTTTTGGGCGAGCCTTTGACCAATGCGTTAATTTTGCTGCGAATTCGCAGGTCATTTGAGAACTGATACGCCACATCATTAATCGCATCGATAAACGTATCGTCATTTGCGGCAGCGATTTGCGTCGAATCCACTCCAAGCGCCTCAATGCGCTGGCGCACATACGCCTTCGTATCGGCGCTGATGGATTCGTTATTTAGGAACCCCTTATACAGCTGGTACGAAAACTTTGAAGAGAATTTCGACTGTTGGCCGTTATTTTTAAAGAACCATTGCGGCGAAAGCATGAGCACGATCTTGCGGCTTTTCGATGAGGGCGCATACGCCCCAGCGGCTATTGCCTGCCATAGGCTCTGATCAAACGCCTCACCCACGTAGGTCATATCGACGCCGCTCACGCTTTCGCCGAACACCTTCTGAGGACACTGATCCACGAGCGGCGAGGAGATGTAAAACTCAGAGGTTCCGAATGTCAGAATGCCGTCGTTGCTCATATTCGTAATGGTGAAATCGACGCTTTCCGATTTCGTGCCCGAATACACATAATCGTAGAGGCGCGTTTGATCGGCTGCAGCGCCTTGCTGCGGCAATGCCCAGCTTACGCCGCCAACCACAAGCACCAAAGCAAGCAGCCCTGCTACAACGCCCTTTAAAAGCAGCATGCCCGAAATCGTATTGCTTTTCGTTTTTTGGGTCATAACGCACCTCCCTTCGTGGCGCTGAACGCGTGTTTCCTACAAACGCTTCTCGACTTGCTCGATAATCAAGTTTACGGTGTTCATTTCTTCACGCTCAACTTCAGTTGGCGCGATGGAGACGCCGAATTCGTCCTCGATATCGACGAGCAGCTCGACCGCCGCCATAGAGTCAAGAAAGCCCAGCTCGAAGAGGTCTTCGTCGCGATGGTCGCGCACCTCTTCATCGCCACACACTTCCTCGAGCATGTCGAGCATCTTTTCTTCGACTTCCTCGTGAGCCATCGTAGCCATTGCCGTCTCCTTTCATTGAGCGCCCGCGGCGCATTTCCTTCTCTTACGCTCCACACGCAAGGCGCGTGACTTGCCCGGAAAACAGAGCGAATCCGAAAAAGACCGCCTGCATCGTCACAAACCACGAAACGCCGCGGAACCAGAGTTCCTTCTTATGCGCTTTGTAGAACTTGGTTTTCTGAAACGCCTCAGTAGCGGCGAGCAAAACGCCGTGGAACAGGCCATACAGCAGATACCCAGGCGTCAAGCCGTGCCATGCACCCATGAGCAGCATGTTCACCATGAAGCCGCATTGGGCAACGCGTAGGCGTTTTTTGAAGAGCTTATGCTTCAACGCGAACCGCGAGAAACGCATGAACACGAAATCGCGCAACCAAAACGACAGTGTGATATGCCAACGATTCCAAAAATCTTTGATATCGACAGCCAAAAACGGCGCTCGGAAATTGCGCGGTGTGCGAATGCCGAAGCAATAACTCGCACCCATCGCCATAAGGCTGTACCCCGCAAAATCGAAGAACAAATAGAAACCGTATTGATACGCTATAACGATTTGTTGCCATAGCTCAACGCCAAACGGTTCGCTCCCCCATCCATGCGGGTCGTAGAAGCGGAAGATAAAGGCGGCGATGACCATCTTATAGACCATCCCGGCCACGATGAGCAATATACCCCGCGCAAGAAGCCCCGCATATTCATCGCGCGAGCGCGTTGCATGCAAGTCTTCGACGAAGCGACGGCTGCGATCAATCGGCCCTGAAGTAAATACGGGAAAGAAAACGAGGAAGCAAAGCCAATCGGACGGGCTTATGCGTTCGATAATCCCGTCATGCGCTTCGATAACGACCTGCGTCGCTTTGAATGTCAAATACGAAATGCCCGCAAACCCCAGAAGGCTTGCATCGAACGCTCCGCTTACTTTGCAGACGACAAGCGGATACAAAGTAAGCGCGAGCGTCACGCGAAAACGCCATGCCGATTTCGGCGCGCGCATAAGCAGCGCGCAACCCGCAGCGGACGAAGCGAGAAACAGCAAGAAACACGCGAATTGCACTTCATCGCCCATAAAGAGCATGGCAACGAAGCACAGCGAAGCCACGATTCCATACCACTTCAAAGGCTTTTCGCGCAAACCGATCACCGCCGCGCCCGCAACGGCAACCGCGAGCAGTACAAAAAAACTTGGATCAGCGTAAAACGACATGGGGACCAACTTAGGCGCGCTTGGGGCCAGACGCCGCGAGCGCTTTGCGGTCGATCTTCCCGTTAGGGGTCAACGGCATCTCGTCGATAAGGGAAAATCGACGGGGAACCATGTATTCAGGAATGCGCGCCGCAAGCGACGCCTTGAGCGAGCGCTCCAAATCGAGCTTCGAAGGCACCTCGACAGAACCATGCGCACCATCGAAGCCGCCCTCTCGACCCGTCGCGTCGAATTCGAGTTCTTCATACGCGGGCGTTCCATCGGGGTGCTTTTGCAGAACGATGAACGCCTTCAGGTAAGCGATGCTTTCCTTGTGCACGACAGGCACCACACACGCCTGCTTCACACCCTTAAGCGCACGGATGTTTTCTTCAACGTCTTCAAGCTCGATGCGAAAGCCATGAAGCTTGATGAGCGAGTCGAAGCGACCCTCGCAATGCAGAACGCCCTGGGCATCCACGTGGCCTGCATCGCCCGTGCGATAAGCGCGCACCTGTGTTCCATCAGACAGCGTCGCCCGCGAAAACGCACGCTCGGTTTTTTCTGGATTGCGGTAATAGCCTTTCGCCACCGTGTCGCCCACGATAACGATTTCGCCGGAATCGCCCAGCGCGCAAGGCTCGCCCGTCTCGGGGTCGCAAATGCGGATTTCCGTGCCCGAGCGCGGCAAACCCGCTGGCAAAGGCGCATCGCTCGCGAGCTCGTCTTCGCCAATTTCACAATACGTCACGGCAACCGTCGATTCCGTCGGCCCATAGGTATTCGCGACGATGGCGCGCGGAAAACGCTCGCGAAGAGCCGCTGCCGTCGCATGGCGCAGCGCTTCGCCACAGAAGAGGAAGAGCTTCACATTCGGAAGCACATCTTCGCAAAACGAAGGATCGACCAGGCATAAATCGGCGAACGACGGCGTGGAAACCCATACCGACACCTGAGATTGGGCCAAATCGGCGAACAGCGCACGCGTATCCGACGTAAGCTCGTGCGAGACGGCATGCAAGCAACCGCCCGTCGAAAGAGCGCCCACCAATTCGTATTCAGACAAATCGAACGAATAGGGCGGCTGATCGAGAAAAACCTGGCCGCCATCACGAATAACGGGGAACGTATGCACCCATTGCATGAAGTTTCGCACGTTGTTCGCAGAAATCTCGATACCCTTCGGTTTGCCCGTTGATCCAGACGTGAAAATAATATATTGCGTTTCTTCGCCGCTCACCCATTTGTCACTCGAAGGCGCCTCACAAGAAAGGCTCGCACCGATGAGCGCAGCGGGTTCTGAAAACTGAGAGATATCGAGCACGCGATCGGTGGCGACATAAGGCGCCAGCGCTTCCGAAAGCGACGCAGCGCAAATCACGAACGGCGAATCGAGCTGAGACAAGATATCGCCGATGCGCGATGGAGGAAGCTCGACATCGACAGGAACGAACGCATGGCCGCTCTTCAAGCATCCGATGAAGCTTGCGATCATACGAAAATCCTTATGGCCGAAAACGACCACGGGAAAGCGATCGCTCGTCATTTCGCGAAGCCTGGCGGCCACAGCATTGGAGGCCGCAGAAAGCTCGCCATACGTCATTCGGTACGAATCGGCCTCGAATGCAAGCGAATGAGGCGCGATGCTCGCTTGCGCCTCAACCGACTCAACGAAAGCGTTCGACACCATAGATTCCCCCAATATCACACGCCAACTTTAACGGGGATACTTTAGTTCTGTTGCAAGGAGGTTTCCACGCCCGATACCGTTTCGACGCATGACGTACAAAGCGCCGCCACACTGGCACCGCATAAAAACAATGCTATATGCATGAAGAATTCAATCGGGAAAAGAAACGTACGCTCGTCAGCGCAGACGAAAGAGCGTTGAGCGAAATTACCTTGTCGCGGGTTGCGCAAAGCACCCGCGACCATACTTAACGAGGCAAGAGAAACGAGAGGGCTAGTCGATAAACTTCGGCGGCATTGCGCCCACGCCCAAGTATTCCGCCGCAAGCGACATGGGTTGAATTGTGGGCGAAGCGAGCAGTTTCGATGTGCCGTATGCGATAAGCGTGCCTTTTTCGTCGGTAATGCGCCCTTCGGCGAGGCTTATAGTGCGGCCGTGCTTAATGACCTCACCTTCGGCGTAGATAATTCCGCTATGGGCCGAATGCAAGTCGTTCACGGTAAGGTCTATGGTGGTATACCCCACATCTTCGGGCATGCAGCAAAGCAAGCACCAATACGTCACCGAATCGAGCAGCCCGGCATTCACTCCCCCGTTTATGCCGCCGAACATGTTCGTATGCTTTCGGTCGAGCTCCATACGGCACCGATAATGACCCGCATCGAGCAGTTCGGTGGTCGTGCCAAGCAGTCTCAAATACGGGCTTTCATCGATCATCTTCGATGCGAATTTCACATATTCAGGATTCAGTCTCATGATTCGAACTCCACCATCCCTTGGACGAATTGCATATATGGCATTCATCGGCGCAAATGCGCCCAGAATGCACCGAAGCACCCCGCATCCGCGACGGCCCCCGCAACGGACGCATTCGCGCTTTCGCCTTCATGGGCGAACCGCACGCTCCGCCCTATCCAAAATCGGAACGCGAGATTATTGCTCCCGATTCAAGAAATCTCTGATTCCCCGCAAAAGCATATCGACCTGAGCGGTCGTCGTGCTCGGAGCAAAGCTCACGCGAATCGTCGATTTCCCGAGCTTCAAAGGAACGCCCGCCGCCTGCAAGCTCAATGGGTGCTTCTTTCGCCAGGTACCCTTAGGAACGGTCGTGTGATTTTCGGTGCATGCCGACGCCTTTGAAATAAATACGCCCCTATCTCCCAAGAAATCAAGCAAGTCTTGGTTGAAGAGACTCGGCAATGAAACGTTGACGATATAGGGGGAGCCATCGTCGCGAGAGTTCACGATGGCATCGGGCGCGGCGTCGGGCAGGCCTTCGAGAAAATGGGCTTTCAGCCGAGACGCGTGCGCGAAATTAGCCTCGAGGTTTTCGCAGGCCTTCTTAGCGGCCACGGCGAAACCCGCGGCCAAAAACACCGGCTCGGTGCCAGAACGCAAGCCACGCTCTTGACCGCCGCCGAAAGCAGTCGTGAACATATGGGTGCCGCGCTTCACATATAACGCGCCGATTCCGCGCGGACCGCCGATCTTATGGCCCGCAATCGTAAGCAGCTCGACGCCCCAGTCGCGCGGAGTCGTGGGGAGTTTTCCGAACGACTGCGTCGCATCGCAATGAACGATCGTGCCTGGCGAGAGCTCGTCTCGCATGGAGACGATTTCAGGAACGGGCAGCAGCCAGCCAAGCTCGTTCTGCACGCGCATCACCGTAATGAGTGTCGTGGGCTTCTGCAGCGCGGAACGCAACTGCTCCATATCAAAATTGCCGCCGACATCTTCGATATGCTCCACGTCCCAACCCTCACGACGCATGCCCCGAACCGACCTCGTAACGGAAGCGTGCTCGAGGGACGACGTGACAATGCGCCGCGATTCGCCCTTGCGCGCCATGCATGCCCCTCGCACAGCGAGGTTGTTGGCTTCAGTGGAGCCCGAGGTGAAATAAATCTCGTCGGCATCGACGTCAAGGCATTCGGCAATCGTCGCGCGCGCTTGTTCGAGAATGTCTTTTGCCGCATACCCCACGCGATGAGGCGATGACGGGTTGCCCCACGCATGGCGCAAAACGTCATTCATGGCCTCGATAGCCTCGTCAATAACGGGCGTTGTGGCGGCGTTGTCCAAATAAGCATTGCAAAGGGGCTCTTGCATCGTATTCCTTAAACCGATCAAGCTACGCGAATCGCCGCGCAGCCATGTCATGCTTTCCGCAGCAAGCATAATTCATTTGCAAGCACAAAAAAGCCGCGATACGAAATCGCGGCTTTCATTGAGTTTCGAACGGTTTTTATTCAGTGAACAACGGCGTGGAGAGATAGCGCTCGCCCGTATCGGCAAGAAGCGCCACGATCGTTTTGCCCTCGTTTTCCGGACGCTTGGCGAGCTCGATTGCGGCCCATACGGCGGCACCAGACGAAATGCCTACGAGCACGCCCTCGGAATGGCCAACCAAACGGCCGGTTTCAAATGCGTCGTCGTTTTCGACAGCAATAATCTCGTCATAGACGCTCGTGTCAAGCGTATCGGGCACGAAGCCGGCACCAATACCCTGAATCTTGTGCGCGCCTGCGGTGCCCTTCGAAAGCACCGGCGAGCTCGCGGGCTCAACGGCAACAACCTTCACATCGGGGTTCTGCGATTTCAGGTATTTGCCAACGCCCGTCACCGTGCCGCCCGTGCCAACGCCCGCGACGAAGATATCGACCTTGCCATCGGTATCGTTCCAAATTTCGGGGCCCGTGGTTTTGATATGGGCCTGCGGATTTGCAGGATTGGTAAACTGGCCGGCAATAAAGCTATTCGGAATTTCGGCTGCAAGCTCCTCGGCCTTTGCGATGGCGCCTTTCATGCCCTTCGCGCCGTCAGTCAGCACCAGCTCGGCGCCGTAGGCCTTCATAAGCAGGCGACGCTCGACGGACATGGTCTCGGGCATGGTGATGATCAGACGATAACCGCGAGCCGCCGCGACCGAAGCCAGGCCAACGCCCGTATTGCCGCTGGTGGGTTCAATAATCACCGTGTCTTTATCCAACTTGCCAGCAGCTTCCGCGTCGTCGAGCATCGCCTTTGCGATGCGGTCTTTCACGGAACCCGCAGGATTGAAGTACTCGAGCTTCACGAGCACCTGGGCCTTCAGGTCGAGGTTTTTCTCAATGTTGCTGAGCTCCAAAAGCGGCGTATTGCCAATCAGTTGATCGATAGAGGTGTAAACGGCCATGGGGAAATCTCCTTTGCAAAGTGGGTGAAAACGAAAATCAAGCGCGAACTCGCCGTTCGCAGGCAACCGAACATCGACATCGCTCGCCCGCACACGACATAGCACCATCTCTTTTCCAATGCGTGGTTTTCATATTCCCACCTTTCCTGTAGGTATAACGGTATTTTACGTCTTGCACTATCGCTGTCAAGCGCTTGTCCGTTTTTTCCGCTCATAAAAAAGCATCTCAATAATTTCTATATATTCCTACCAACCCTGTATATAATAGGATTATTAGAAGAACCGCCCATTCAATGCGAACCTGCAAGGAGGGCTTGCCATGATGGTTTCAACCAAGGGCCGTTACGCTCTGCGCGTTATGATTGACCTCGCCGAACACCAAACTGACGGGTATATTCCGCTTAAAGAAATTGCCGCACGCCAAAGTATTTCCGAGAAATATCTGGAGAGCATTATCAAGTCGCTCGTGAAGAGCAACATGCTCGTTGGCCTTCGTGGCAAGGGCGGTGGGTATCGCCTCACCCGCGAGCCCGAGCAGTACACCGTAGGCGAGGTGCTTCGCCTTACCGAAGGGTCGCTCGCCCCGGTCGCATGTCTCGAAGCAAATGCCGATTCATGCCCGCGCATGACCGATTGCCGCACCGTATCGCTGTGGCGAGGCCTCGACGAAGTCGTGAACGAGTATCTCGACGGCGTCACCGTTGCCGATCTCGTAGCACCGTACCAATCGGGCGACAACTACGTAATCTAGCATTTCCGCCCCACGCTCCATTCCTCACGAAGCCCCATCCCGGCAGCCGCCTGTTTTACGCCCTTTCGGCTGCCGCGGAATACCTACGCGCGCCTTCGTATGGTCGACCGATGGTATGGCATAATGTGATGTTGGGCATTGGAGGGAACATGGAACACAACGCGATGATGGCGAATTCAATTCGCCACATTCGATTTATAGGATACGGCCTTACCAACGCATGGTCATTCATGCTGTTGTTTGTGCCGCTTTTTGGAGCTCACGACTCAACGATTATCGTAAGCGGATCGATGCTCTCTGGCGCGGTTTGCGGGCTCATACTGCTGCTCGCATCTCCCAAACTGCAAACGATTGCTGGGCGCCAGTGGCTTTCGTTCCTTTTCGCCCTGGGAGCTTCTGTTGGAACGCTCCTATACGCGTTCCCCATGTTCCCATCAACGCCAATAGCGATATTCGGCCTTTTGCTCTCGGGATTCTGCTTTATCGGCATCGTCGCATCGTGGTTCGAGAATTATGCACTTCTGAGCACGCGAGACGTGGTACTGCTTGCCGGATGTTCATTTCTTTTCGCGGCGCTTCTCTGCCTCGCGATTGCAGCCGCTCCGCTCAACGTATCCGCCTTGCTGCTCGCGGCGCTTCCGCTCGCTTCGTTCGCGCTTATGCCGCATTCGCTTGTTGAAAAGCCCACACCTTCGACGGGTGAACACGAGTCCGCCGCCGAAGAAGCCCATTCGCTCCTCGACAATTTAAAAGCCGCCGTGAAATGGCGCACGCTCGCCGGCCTTTTCGTCACCTTCTTCGCGCTGGGTTCCATTGGCGCCCTCATGCCCGCAAGCGAGCCGCCGTTCGATTTCGGATTGAAATTCCTCATCATTCCCGTCGTGATTTTCGTCTTTTTCGCCGTAAGCGCCCTTACGCTGCGCAGCAAAGTCGACATGACGATTCTGTATAAGGTGATGCTCGCGAGCTTTGCGGCGCTCCTTTTCTTATTCTCGAACTCGCAAAGCGTGCCGTTGTCGATGGTGTTTTCGGGCTTCATTACGGCAGACGTGCTCATGTGGATCATGCTGCTGCTTATCGCAAAGAAAAGCCCGGCAAAGCCCATGGTCGTGTTCATCGTCGGCTGGTTCGCGGAATGCGCCGGAAACGTTTCCGGACACATCGTCGCCCCGCTTTGTGCAGCCCATTCGACGATTTTCGTGGCAGTCGTGCTCATGTTCATTATCTTGACCGTGGGCCTCATGTTCTCGGAAGGGCAGTTTGTGCTCGACTTCGACATCGAGGCTGATGAAAGCAGCGTACAGGTCGAGCAAACCCCCGTCGAAGATTCACGCGACGCCATTCGCGAGTTCTGCGAACACTATGGCCTCTCCCCTCGCGAATCCGAGGTGTGTGAGATGTGGCTAACGGGCCATGGCCTGAAATACATCCAAGAGAACCTCTTCATCTCGGAGGCGACGGTGAAAACGCACGTGCGCAACATCTATCGAAAGTGCGACACGCACAATCGCGCTGAAATCCTCGCCCTCTACGAAGCCGGTTTCAAGAATTAGGATCCAAGCCAAAAGGCCCGCATGTTGCGATGGCGCTGAGCTGCCGCGATGTGCGGGCCTTGCAGTTCGATTGCGGCCCAATTCGCCAACAGCATATTCAATGAAATGCAAAAACCGCAGGCGCCACTAAACGCCTGCGGTTTCCTAAAGGACAAAATTGTTCGAAAGCCTAAAAAGCTAAGCGAACTTCGGC
Source organism: uncultured Slackia sp. (assembly GCA_934661005.1). Classification (GTDB taxonomy): domain Bacteria; phylum Actinomycetota; class Coriobacteriia; order Coriobacteriales; family Eggerthellaceae; genus Slackia. The sequence continues at coordinate 13,724 of CAKUIK010000029.1, read as the reverse complement.
GCTTCACGATATTCAAAACCGAAGCACTGCTCTTCAGCGAATGACTTCTATCGAAGCTTCTCGAGAACAGCTCCTGTCGTAGTCACGCGAGAATCGTAGCAACGCGTGAAGTATTCCAAGCCACCCTCTTGGGTTCCGACAAGGAACGTTGCCGTCGCATCGGCGGGAACGATGGTCTTATAGCCGCGGAAATATGCGCCAGCGAGCGTTTGCAGCACGCAAATATTTGTATCGCAACCGACAGCAATAAGCGTATCGACGCCCAACTCGCGGAGGGTCAAATCAAGATCGGTCTGGAAAAAGCCGTCGTAGCGACGTTTCAAAATGACGAAATCGCTTTCCTGCACGTCGAAATCGGCCAAGGGTTGAGCCGAATCGCTTCCTGCAATGCCATGCTCGCCCCACAGCTCAAGCTCTTTATCGAGGCCGGGAATATGGGCGTCGCACGAGAACACGACCGGCAATCCCTTCGCGCGGGCGGCCTTCACGATTTTCACACTGTTCGAAGCCATCTCTTCAAGGCCCGGAGTCGCTCCCCCTTCGCCACCCAAAACATCGATCACCAGCACGGCGGTTTTCGACATATCGAAGTCGTCGGCTTGCTGCCAGGGGGTATTTTGCGCAACGGGAATATAAGCCATCATGTATTCCTTTCTGTGGGGCTTAACTAACTAACGCTGGTGCTTTCCGCGCGTGTCGCGGCTGCGGCTCGATGAGCCCGTCGAGGGCCGAGTGTGCACGGTCCGCTGACGCGATGCATGCCTTCCTGCGAGAGCTTGCGTATCATCTTCGAATTGTCGCACTTCAGAAGCTCGTTGCTTCTCTTTCGCGGCCTGTTCCATAAGCTGGGCACGAACGCGCGCCTTTCGCTCGCGTTCACGAGACTCGGCGTCGCCCGAAGCCGCCGAAGTTGCAACCGTCGCGCCCGAGACGCGCACGCGCTGCGTACCTTGTGCCTTCTGAACGCGAACGCGTGTCGAGCTCTCAGAGGGCTCGCCGTGGGCACCGCGCGAGCGAATCACGTTCGTCTTGCCCGTTTTCACCTGCTCACGGGCGCTGTGCATAGCCCTCTGCGTCTTCTTCCGCATACGCAGCGCATCGGCTTGGGAAATATCGATGCGCCCAGACATGGCAGGGTTCACCGGCAACGTCGGCGTACGGCCCGAAGCTTCATCGTCTTCCTGCCATACCGCGCCGTGGTTGAACTGCACGCGAATCGTGATGTACTCCATTGCCAAAAGCGAAAGCAATATCGCCATAACGATGAGATAGCCAATTACAGCACCCGGCAAACCCGTGAAATTAATGAGCAGAATAGGCACGAAAACCGAGAAGCCGAACGTGATGAAATACAGCTTGGTGACATCGCCCTGGCGACGCAGCACGGTAATGACCTGGTAGAGGAAATCGACCGCAGCAGTAACGCCTCCCGCTGCGACCATGACGTAAGCCAAACCTCGATACGGCTCGAAATCGAGACCATAAATCCAGCTCATAAGCGGCACGCCAATCCAGCCCATGAGCACCGCCGTCACGCCCGTAAACGCAAGCACAACGCCCATCATGGCAAGAAACGCCAAGTCGAAACGCTTGCGCCTGCTCGGGTCGGCCCATTCCTTCGTAAGGCGAACCAGCAGCGGCTTATACACCAGCTGAATTGCAAGCATGATGCCTTGGGCCGGGAAGTACAGCGCATTGAAGTAGAGCTGGCTGTCGTAAGGAAGCACGCCTTCCATCACGAACTTCGGCATGCTTTCGATAAGGTTGAAGAGAAATACGGCCAGAAACAGCGGGAAGCACTGCTTGAAAATAACCACGACGCTTTCGAAGGTGCAGCGTGGCGATTTCGGCGTTTCGATAAGACCCAAGGGAAACGTGAGGAACACGAACGTCAACGCCGCGACAACGGCCATGACGATGCTCGCAACGCCAACGTTGCGTGTGATAAGCAACGCAAGCGAGAAAAGGAGCACTACGAGCACCGAGCGCACGGCTTGCGAGATGCCGGCCAGGTAGAACTTGTCCTGTTGCTGCAATCGGCCTTCGTACACATCGGCAAGCGCGTCGATCATGCGATAAAAGTAGACGCCGATTGAAATGGTGAGCATATCGCCGCCGTAGCCGCGCACCATGCAGTACCCCACGCCCACGACCATCATGGCCGCACAGGTGATGAAGCGATTTACCTCGTAATCGGCGAACGAATGACGCTCGTCGATATCGGACACCTGGTAGGTGCGCACGCCGTAATTGCCAATCATCATGAGCAGCGTGGCGGTGATAAACGCAAGCGAAAACATACCCGCGAGCTCGGCGTTTGTGAGCTGGGTAATAACAACGGTGAGCACGGGGAAAACCATGCCCCATGTGGCGATGCCGAACATATTGCAAACGTAGTCGCGCGATGTGCGGTGCGACGCGTACATCTCGTCCTGATCGGAAAACGAGCCGTCTTTCGCAGCACCGAGCAAACGGTTCCACCATTGGCTAATGGTTCTGGTAAGCGCGTTATTCACAAATACGTTCGACATAACGAAACGAGAATCCCCTTTCAACGCCCCAAGGGGCGAAAGCGTAAACATATGGAATTATAAAGCCCCGCCCGGAAAACTCCGGACGGGGCTTTGGCGGCGTCAACAAACGTTCACCTAACAAAATAAAGAATGAAATTACGCCTCAATGGCACCCGCAGAGCTCACCTGAGCTTCGGAATCATTGAACACATCGCGATTGAAGCCGCCATTGACGCGGGATGACGTAATTCCCGCAACCATGGAATCGCTCACATTGAGCGCCGTGCGGCCCATATCGATGAGCGGCTCAACGGAAGCGAGAATGCCCACGATTTCAATAGGCAGGCCCAGCGTGCCCAACACGATAAGCGAGGCGAACGTCGCGCCACCGCCAACGCCTGCGATGCCGAAGGAGCTCACGACAATAACCGCGACGAGCATGACCACGAATTCCGGCGAGAACACGTTAATGCCGACCGTCGGGGCGATGATCGTAGCAAGCATGGCGGGGTAGATGCCCGCGCAACCATTCTGGCCAATAGACATGCCGAAGCTTGCCGCGAAATTCGCCGTAGCGGAATCGACGCCCAGCGCATGGCGCTGCGTTTCGATATTCATGGGCAACGCGCCCGCACTCGTGCGAGAAACGAACGCGAAGCTCAGAACCGGAAACGCCTTCTTCACATACGTAATGGGGCTCACGCCGTTTGCTGCCACAATAAGAAGGTGCACGATGAACACGGTGATAAGGGCAATGTACGAGACAATGACGAATTTACCCAAGTCAAGCACAGCCGCGAAATCGCTTTTCGCCATGAAGTTCGCGATAAGGGCGAGCACGCCATAAGGAGTCAGCGACAAAACCATGTTCACGATGCGCATCACAATGCCGTACAGCGCATCGATGAACTTCTTGAAGAATTCAGCCTGCTCGGAATCTTTGTCGCGAAGCTTCAAATAAGCGACGCCCACGATTGCCGAGAAAATGACGACGGCGATGGTGGAAGTGGAACGGCTTCCAGTGAAATCGGCGAACACGTTCGTCGGAATGAAGCTGAGCAACTCCTGCGGAATAGTGAGCGCAGCGACGGTTTCCTGCTTGTCCTGAAGCGTCGCGAGCTTGGTCGGGTCAACCGTGCCATCGGCGAAGCTTGCGCCCGCCAAGCCAGAAAACGCGATAACGGCCCAGCCAACAATTGCAGCGATGGCGACCGTCGCGAGCAGCACGACGAGCACGACCGCACCAATCTTGCCAAGGTTATCGGTCACTTCGGCACGCGTGAAAGCACCGACAATAGCCACGAACACCAGAGGCATAACGAGCATCTTCAGCAAGTTGATGTAACCCTGGCCGACAATGCTCATCCAATCGAGCGCAGTCTTGGTCGCATCGGTGCCAAGCCCGAGCACAAGCTGAATGCCCGCGCCAAACACCACGCCCAATCCAAGCGCGGTGAACACGCGGAACGTGAAGCTCTTGCCCTTCTTCTTCAAAAATGCGAGGAAAGCGATGAGGCCAGCGAGAATCGCGAGCACCACCACCGTCGACGCGACGGTTTCGAACGACATAGCGTCCCCCCTTTGAAACATGGAGCCGAAGCCCCTTTGATTAGGATGGTTTTGCATTATTATTCTATTTCCCTATTTATGCAATAGGTTTATAGGTATTAATTGGGAAGAGAGCAACGAAACGTCAAAAACGATAGTTCAGCTCTGCAGCAATATGCCACAGGCGATACAATCCAAGCAACGCGATTCAAGGAGGATAGCCATGTCTTACGCATTTATCCACGCCACGCTGCTCGATGGCACAGAAAAAATGAAGCCCGCACCCGACACAACGGTACTCGTCAATGACGAGGGCAAAATCGTCGAAGTCGGCCCCACCGCCAAAGTGAAGATGCACGGCGGCGAACAAATCGTCGATTTGCAAGGCAAATACCTCATGCCTGGCCTCATCAACATGCACGTCCATCTCTGCGGCGACGGCACCCCGCGAAGCTCGAGCAACGCCGAAGGAACTGTCGAGAAAATCACGAGCAACCCCGTCGGCATGGCGATTTTGCGTCACATGCTGAAGGCTTCCCTGAAAAACCAGCTCGCAAGCGGCGTTACCACGGTGCGCAGCGTCGGCGACCCGGGCTTTGCGGACATCCAAGTGCGCAATCAAATCAAGGCAGGCAAATTCCAGGGCCCGCGTCTGATCGCTTCGGGTTGCGGCATCACCGTTCCCGAAGGCCATGCGCGCTTGTTCGCGAAGAAAGCAACGACTCCCGAAGAGGGCCGCGCGCTTGTTCATGAGCACTTCAGCCAGGGTGCCGACCAAATCAAGCTCTTCATCACCGGCGGCGTGTTCGACGCCGAAGTCGAAGGAGAGCCGGGCGTACTGCGCATGCCACTCGACATCGCGCAAGCGGTGTGCGACGAGGCGCATAAGCTCGGGCTTCGCACCTCGGCCCATATCGAAAGCACCGAAGGCGTCGAAGTCGGCCTGAAGGCAGGCGTTGACACCATCGAGCATGGCGCGCCGCTTACCGATGATCTTTTGAAGCTGTTCAAGAAAAACGGGCTCGGCAACGCTTCTTCGCTTACGTGTACCCTTTCGCCGGCACTCCCCTTCGCCGTGCTTTCACCCGAGAAAACGCACTCTACCCATGTGCAGAAGGTCAACGGCCGCGTTGTCTACGAAGGCGTCGCCACCGCCACCCGCCAGGCGCTCGCCAACGGCATTCCCGTAGGCCTGGGCACCGATTCCGCATGCCCGTTCGTCACACACTACGACATGTGGCGTGAAGTGGTGTATTTTCAGCGCCATACCGGCGTGACGCCCGAATTCGCGCTGCATACCGCGACGCTCAAGAACGCGCAGCTGCTGGGGGTTGCCGAAGAAACGGGCTCCATCGAACCCGGCAAGAGTGCCGACCTTATCGTGCTCGATGCAAACCCGCTTGACGATTTGTGCGCCCTGCGCGAAGTCGAACAAGTTTACATGGCTGGCAAACCGGTAAAATACAAGGCCAAGCACCTGCCAAAGGTCGATGCCGAACTTGATAGCATTATGAACGGCCTTGACAACGACCCGTTCGTAAGCGAATGGAATGTCGCGGGAGAAAAGAAATCGCTCAACCCCTTTGCCAAACGCGCCGCGAAGGAATAGGCCGAACGGCCGCGCCTTGGCGATGCCTGCGCCCACCGAGAACACATGAAATTCCGCCGCTTCGAATTCGTAAGACCGAAGCGGCGGTTTAGTGCGCATAATGGAACCACTACCCATCTCTCGACAACGAAAGGGACACCCATGAGGCTCGCAATCGCTTCGGATATTCACGGCTCGGCGAAATGGTGCGAAAAGTTCTTAAAAGCGGCCGACGAGGAGCGAGCCGACGAGATTATTTTGCTCGGAGACATTCTGTATCACGGGCCGCGAAACGAAGAGCCTGAAGGGTACGACCCCAAAAGCGTTGCCGCCATGCTCAACGAGCGTGCAAGCTCCATCGTAGCCGCGCGCGGCAATTGCGATGCGGAAGTCGACCAAATGATGCTCGAATTTCCCTGCATGGGCGATTACGCGCTCGTATTCGCCGACGGCATGCGCCTGTTCTGCACGCATGGCCATATATTCGGAAGCGGGCTGCACAACAGCGTCAATAACATGCCGCGACTGCCGAAAGGCAGCGCGTTTCTGTTCGGGCACACGCATATCAAGGTAAACGAACGCGATGTGCACCACGCCGGCGTGTGGCTGTTCAACCCGGGCAGCGTGTCCATTCCCAAAGACGGCTCGCACAGCTTCGGCATTTTCGACGGTAAAACCTTTACCCACCGCATTTTGCCGTAAGCGACGCCCAACGCAACACGAAACCTCTTAAGTGTTCTGAACACTTAAGAGGTTTCGGACAAGGCGGAAATTTCTTCTTCTAACTGGACAAAAGAGGTTTCCTGCACAAGAACGAACAGTTTATTTTATAGGAATGAACACGAGCAAGAATATCAATAGGAATAGCCCTTCAATGGCATCTTTACCTCTCCGCTATCCTTCAGCTTTGATATGAATTTCTTTTCGTATTGGCATATTGGACAGATACAATTTAAATTCAGAATCTTCGATGACCTTTTTATACTCCGTCTGTTCTTCCTCGTCGCGAATATTGGTCTTGTAGGGAACGTGAATCGTGTACGTTGAATCGGGTGCGATTTTAATATAGCGCATCGAACCGTCCATAATCGCCGGTTCGCTTTCCGCCCAAAGCCATGTGTCTGCAATGTAATACGTATTTTTGCGCTCAGGCACTAAGTTGCATTCGAATAGAAATATTCCGCCATCAGAGTTGCCGATATTGCTAACTTCTATCTCCAGACATATAAGGCTCAAAGAATCGAGCCCTTTTGTTATTTTGCTTTTATCCAGACCGTAACGTTCGACATACTCGTTGTAGGACATTTTTTCCGCACTGGTCACATTGACGGAATAGCCTGAAGTGTTTTCGCTGGCAAGCGACAAGAAGGCACCGTCAAGCGACACATTTCCATACATCTCGCGCGTTTCAACAGCAGGTAATTTCAAAGCAGTATCGTTGACCCAGGCGATTCGCATGACAACGCCTACGGCTATGGCACATATTCCAAGAACACCAACTGTCTTTGCAATTACTTTGGCGATACTATCGGTCATTCGGAACCACCGTCCCCTCCTCCAAGGTATATACGGTGTCGCAATGACCCTTAAGGAAATCCTCGTCGTGACTCGCTATGACTATCGTCGCGCCTTGGCTCTTCGCTTCATCAATTATGCCCTTCAGCATTTCGGGACCCGTAGAATCAAGCGCATTGGTTGGTTCGTCGAGAAGGATGACACGAGGATGGCCTATAAAAGCCGCAGCAATACCAAGCCTCTGCTTCATGCCTAGTGAATATTTTTTATAAGGCTTAGTATTAGACGAATCGAGCCCGCATCTTTCCATCATCAGGCATGCATCGTCTTTTGAGAACGGTAAGCCTAAGCTAGAAAGAAACATGAGGTTCTTCAATCCGCTGTAACGTGCAATGAATCCTGGCGAATCAATAAGGGCTCCAATGGAATCGGGGATATTTGAACCAGGATTAACCTGCTTACCATCCACGACAACTAAACCGCTAGTCGGAATAACTAATCCCGAAATAATTTGAAGCAAGGTCGTTTTTCCCGAACCGTTGACACCGCGAAGCCCGTACACAATGCCGTCATTAAAGCGGAGCTCGATATTCGAAAGCACACGAGTGCCTTTGTAGCTTTTGCAAACACCATCAAGAACGATCATTGCAATGCCTCCTGACCGAACGAGATATCCATACGATTGACCCTTGTCCAATACAAGACAACCGAAATCAACGCCAGAATAAACAACGCGATACAACCAATCGCGGCATCGAGCCCTTCAGAGGAAATGCTTGCATAGCATGCAAGGCAAAGATATCTTCCGATAAGAAGACCCGAGGGACAGCAAGGAGCCGAAGCGACGACAAAAACGCTCAACACGAATGCCGGCATTTCGCCGAAATGGGACAGCACATTAAGCACGATGCAGTTAATAGAAAATAAAGCAAGTGGAAATGAAGCGAGCATGCCTCCCGTAAGGTGTGGATTGCTGCTCAGATAGTCATCGTCCAAAAGCACGGTGCACAAAGCGAGAACGCTTGTGTCAAATTCTGCACTTTGCGTTACGGCCCATATCAGGGAAGACACGCAGAGCGCAATAAGGAGCAGTAGAGCGCCGACAAGCAACCACACGATATCTGCAACGTACCAAGCGGTTCTATTTCCAGTCGCTAAGACGAAATATCCATTCTCTTTTCCCGCTCGTCCAAGCGGGGCGAGCATCGTCCAAAGCATCAAGAATAGACAAATTCCCATCCATTGAAACGGGATAGGATGCAGTGCCTTGGATAACGGCTGAAGGCTAATACCCCCAATAAGGGGCGCTGCGAAAAAATCCGCAAATGTGAGCGACTTGAGTTGCTCCGCGTCGCATTCAAAGATGAAGCTCATAATGGCAGCATTACACAAAACGAATATCCCCACAATGAGCGCTATAAGCTTACAGCGACGGCGTTTGATATTAACTACCAGGATTTTTGTTACGCTACTCATAGAAACCCCGCCTCGAAACGTAATGAATTGTTGCCAACGGGACCAAGCACAAGGCCAGTAGTGTAAGCAAAATGTAAATTCCCGATTGGGAATGGGATAGCGCGCATCCTCGCAAAAAGAGAAACGGTGAGAGCTCAAACGAAATTAAATCGCCGGGAATGGCATCTTCGATAGCTTTAATGAGGAATAGCGCGCAATATGGCAAACCGACAAGCAATGCTGGCTTCCTTACGACAAACGAAAGCGACATAACGAAAGCAGACCAGCAGGCGCAAAACACAACATTCAATACAAGAAATAATGCATCGAACACGATTGGGCAGTTATAAAAGAAATATGAAAAGAGGTTATCGTCGAAAACGGCAAAGTAAATAGAGCTTGTTACATCGGGGATTCTTGCGGGCAAAAGGCATGCGCACAGAATGCAGTTTACAATGATGGGCACGGCAGCAATGCAGCCCCCGGCGGCAAATGCCGCTAGGTATTTATTTTTTAGATACATGGCCGGATTACTTTTCAAAATGCTGTTCAAAGCGAAGCCGCTATTTAATTCGTCTGCCAGTGTCCATGAGAACGGAATCGAGCACAGCAGCGGCAGCAATATGAAGAAGATATCGCTGGCAGGTTGAGTAAAGTCGGCAAGGATGTTGTATTTGAAACAAGAAGAAATGGTGTAGTCGAACCATTTCGTTGAAATGTAGTCCAGCGCATATGCGCCTTTCACATCGTCAAGGTATCCGCCAATCGCAGCGACAATCGCAATTATCGTCGCGATGCAGCATGGGAGCACGAACCATTTCGATAAGAAGGCTTTGGATAATTCAGCTTTCAGGCCGGGCATAATCATTCTTCTTTCTGGATTGGCAGATAAAAGCGGTATTTCATGGCGCCGTCCCATAATCCGGCGCAAACATACATCGGTTTTGAACAGTCGCACTCTTCAACCCAAAAGCCGATAGTAAGAAGTCTTTCTTCTCCGGCTGGTAACTCGAAGCGATAATGGTCCTTCTCGGCTGCATTTTCGACATAGCCGTCGAAATATTCGACCGGTCTGGGTTGGCTTGGGTCCCAAAAGCCGTTTGAACCGCCCTCGACGAAAAGTCCGAATGAATCAATGCCAAACAGGCCGTCGTCTCCTTCAGGGACCGCATCAACGTTTTCAATCTCTAGCGAGCATTGGACATATTTCCATTTTGAGTTGGGCGCAGGGCCGTCGTCGCGATAAAACGGGCTAGACGAATCAATCCCCGCCTCTTGCATATTTTCGTACACGTCACAATCTATCAAAGTCACAACAAGCGTCCCGTCCCATGGTAAATATGCTTCCGGCTTTTGCTGAAGTGCTTCGTTGGAATCTAAAACGAGAGATTGGCCGGGGTTTACCGAATAATTAATTGAGGACGAATGGTTGCTATCGTTCGATGTCGTATTCGTTGTCGTCACTGAAACCATAATTAGGCTAAATCCGATGACGACGCAGGTAATTCCGACAAAAGCTATTGCCAAACGCTTCATGATGCTAAGGGTTCAAAACTGGATAGTTGCTATAAAGAACGCAATCAGGACTCCAAAGTCCGCAAACATAGCCGTCTCCCCAATAACTGGAGCTTGAGCGCCATGCGGTCAGTCGTGCAGGACATGAAGTACTGAATCCGGTTTGATTACGATGATTCTCATAGACATACTGATAAATTTGGTATTCGCCCAACGCCCTCAACGTTGCCATCCCGTAGGTGCAGTCATGCCACGTACCGCCCCAAAAACCATCCACATACAGTTGGCAATAATTGACATTCTTCTTCGTTGCGTATACATATGTCGAGCTGTCGTCATCCTTGGTGGCAGGACTGGCCGCAGCCGTTGTATTGTCTTTTAGGTTGAACGCAAAATAGCTATCGCTGGAAGTTTGAGGTGCGATTCCGTTTTCAGCATTGGCTTTAAGGATGGCTATCTGGTCTAATTCTTCTTGCGTGGGAGTTGCGGCAAAGGGACGCCCATCAGCTGCAATGTAATCGTAATCGGCGGCATACGCTACGCAAGGTGCGTAAAGCATAAGTAATGCGAACCCCATTACGGTTGCGCACAATATCTTTTCTCTAGCGAAAGAAACCATTGTTCCTCCGTTCTGCTTCTTAGAAGCTGTCGCAAATACACTACCGTTTGGCAATAGCCTTGCAACCAGTATCAACAGAATGAGCGAAGGAGAACGAAACGAAATGTTTGTGAGGGGAACTATCAGTTTCTGATGGTAAGCAATATCTTATTGAGTTCATTCCTGAAGAAAAATAAGATATCGGAATAAATTGAATAGACTTCCCCTTCTCGGTAAATCATGTACATATCAAAAGCGATTTCACCATCCGATCCCAATGGTCGCTCTATGGTTTTATTACCGATGAATCCATATGGGCTCGTAAGGAATAGGCCACCTTTCTCAAGAAAAGCGTCAACTTCTTCGCTTTTGGGAGGCACCTCCTCGAACGTCAGGTTAAGAGATTTTCTATCGAATTCTCGTTTCATATAATTGGGTATATAACGAAGGTCATCCGGGTAGGCAATAGGCCAATCGTTCAGGTCGGAAAGCGCAATACCCGATTTTGCGCCCAAAGGATGATTCACGACCATGGATACGTGTACCGGAATGGAAGCAATTCGATGGTAACTCAGTTCGTCTGCGTTGGGCTTGCCAAGAATAACGGCTGCATCCAAAATACCATTCAGCACTCCGCCAAGACAAACCGAACCTGGGCGCCTAATGAGCTCAAAGCGAATCGGTTGCAGCCTATCAAAGAGAAGCGAGAAGTCCGTATTCGAGAAGATATCCCCTCTTAGGCCTGCATTGTAAACGCCGAGAGTTAGTTTTTCTAAATCGCGCAACACCTCGCGCTTCTTGTCCGTGCATAAAAACCCGAGCAGCAAATCGTATTCGGAAATCAGTTGAGAACTGCGAGCGACCAGCTCAATTGCGGCATTTGTTGGGCGAGATTCCCTTCCCACCTTTTCCATAAGAGCTAGGCCTAGCTCGTTTTCTAGTTGACGTATCGCTTTCGACAATCCCTGTGGCGAGATAAAAAGCGAGCGAGCGGCAAGTTGGTAATCCCCATAATTGACTACGGCTGAAAGGTATTTCAAGTGCCTAATATCCATGCTAGGCCTCCTCCAGCCTTACGATAGTGGATGAGGCGGCAAATGAATTTGCAGGTTGATATTATTTCGGTAGATGGATACAAACGCTCAAATAACTCCAATATGACTAACGGTCCTCCCGGACGCAAAACCTGCGAACGATGGCCAAAGTAAAGAAGGCCCTACTTTCCAGTTGGAAGTAGGGCCTTGGCATATGAACAAAATGTTTATTACGCCAAAACGAACATGAGCAAAAACGCAAGCGAGGCAACCCACATGAGGGGCTTGACTTCTTTAGCCCTGCCGGTCACAAGCATGATGACCACGTAGGAGATAAAGCCGAAGCCGATGCCGTTCGTGATGGAATACGTCATGGGAATACCCATGATGCACGCAAACGCGGGGAAAGCGTGCTCAATGTTCTCCCAATCGATATGCACGACGTCGGAAAGCATGAGATAGCCCACAACGACAAGGGCGCCGCACGTGGCGGAAGACGACACCATGCCAATCACGGGCGCAAAGAACGCGAACACGACGAACAGCAGGCCCACGACGATGTTGGACAGGCCTGTGCGGGCGCCTGCGGCAGCACCTGAGGCCGATTCGACAAACGTGGTGATGGAGCTCGCGCCGCAGAAACCACCTACCGCAGCGGCGGCAGAGTCAACCATGAGGATGGGTTGGATATCTTCAACGTTACCGTCTTTGTCGGCGAACTCGCCGCGCTGGCCAACAGCCACAACAGTGCCCATGGTGTCGAAGAAGTCGCTCATAAGCAATGAGAACACAAAGAGCAGCAATGCAGGCTGCAGGAGCACCTGGACAATTGCCATGGTATCGGTGCCCGGAATAGTTTGGAACGGAGCCGCAAAGGCCGAGAAGTCCAAGCCAAAGTTCCACGACGTCGGCAGCGGCGTTACGCCCAGCGGAATGCCGACAATCGTCGCCGCAACGATGGAAATAAGCAATCCGCCCTTCACGTTGAGCACCTGCAGAATAACTGCGATTGCAATGGCAACGAGGGAAACGATAGCAACAGGCGAAGACAAATCGCCAAGCGCAAGAAGGGTCGATTCGTTCGAAACGATGACGCCGCCGCCCTTCAAGCCAATAAAGGCAATGAATAAACCAATACCAATACCGATAGCATGACGTAGGCTGGCCGGGATAGCGTCCATAACCGCCTTGCGAAGGCCACACGCAACCAAGATGAAGATAACCACACCTTCGAGCATAACAATGGCCATAGCCACGCGCCAGTCGACGTTCACGCCGCCCAGGCACAGAGTATAGGCAACAATAGCGTTAATACCCATGCCGGAAGCCAAAGCGACGGGACGATTGGCGATAAGGCCCATAGCGATCGTCATGATAGCCGCGCCGATGCACGTTGCGGTAAGCGCCGCTTCAAACGGCATGCCCGCCGCAACAAGCATCTGCGGATTAACGGCGATGATGTACGACATCGCGAGAAATGTCGTGAGGCCGCCGATGACCTCATTTCCGACCGAAGATTTGCGCTCGGAAATCTTAAAAAACGTATCCACTCTCAACCTTTCTGCTCGAGAAGCTTCGCCGCACCGTCTTAGCGGCAAATGAGCATAGTAGCACGCCTTAGGACGGAAAGCAGAGCGACGTGCAATGCATTGCGCAGAAAGGCGCGCATCAAAGGTGAATGGAGACGAGCAGGTATGCTTGCCGGCTCAAACGAAAAAGCGCCGTTCGTTAGAACGACGCAATAAAGACTGGAGCGGACATAAGGGGCTCCTGGCTCGCTTGCGCGAGCCGAACCCTCAGGCTGAAGCCTTCGGGCGAATTCCAAAGAGCCTCATTCGCACCCAAAGGCAGCGAGCGCCATGCTGGGTGAGCAGATTGCCCTGAAAGAGGAGCGAAGCGTACTTCGGTACGCGAGCGACGATTGAATGGCAAGATGCCGCCCAGCATGGGGCGCAGCG
>CAKUIK010000028.1 GCA_934661005.1 uncultured Slackia sp. | reverse complement strand
GCCGGGAACGCCGGACATCCTGGCGGTCTTCTCGACGTCGCCGGTGAGCCTCAGCATGCGGAGGGCTTCGTCCTTTGGGTCTTGGCTGTACATACGGACTCCTGACCGGACCAAACGGTCCAACTATTCGTCCGCACCCCCGACGCAAAGTGGTCAAAACCGTTGCTATTGGCAATTTTTCGCTCGCCCAGACAACGGCTCGGGCCCACAAGGGCACGGCCACGCTTTACCACGCTACCCCTACCTGGGTTTTGCAGAGACGGGCTTCGGGTGAAAAACTCTCGCGAAGACAACAGTGCCTGATATTTTCGAATGGTAGGAGTTTTGACCATAGCTCGCGCCGAAATGGCCAAAACCGCAGCCATTGGTAATTTCTCACCCACCCAGATAGCTATCCAGAACCGAAAGGACGCGACCCGGCTTTTCCATATCGTTCCCACCTGGGGTTTTACGGAGGCTAGCCTCGGACGGAAAGCTCTCGCGGGAACGATAGGAGCCGATATTTGCAAATGACGGGAGTTTTGACCGCAACTTACGTCTGAGTGGTCAAACTTCCACCATTTACAATTTAGGAAAGTCAGCAACGCAACAGCGAAGCGACCGAAGCTCCGACAGGGACCAAACGCCCTTGCGTGTTGGGCGTGAAGCGCCAGAACGCGCAAGGGCCAACCAACCGAACGCACGAAAGCGAGTCGCAACCCCGCAAAGGCCGGAAAAGGGTGCGGCCGCCGCCGAAATGACACAGCAACGCAGGCGCCCGTCGCCTACAACAAGCTGTACGGGTCGACATCGACGGCGACGTTGACCTTCTTGTTCGCGCGGCGCTTGCGAATCACCGGCTCGGCAAGCCTCGAGATGTCGGACCCAGCCGGCGCTTTGATCAAAATATGCCAACGGTGCTGACCGCGCAGCTTATCGATGGCGCATGGAGCGGCGCCGAGGCTCTGCCAGCCGTCGCCCACGATGTCGTCGATTTGCTCCTGAACGCGCTTTGCAAGCGCCTCGGCTTCCGTTCGCACGGCTTCTTCTTCAGCGCCCCATACCAAGATGTTCGCCAAACGCGCATACGGCGGATAGCCAAGCATCTTGCGTTTCGGCAGCTCATCAGCAAGAAAACGCCGGCGGTCGTAATGCGCCGCCGCGCGAATAGCCATCGCATCGTGCATGTAGGTTTGCACGAGCACGCGCCCCTCGAAGCGCCCCCGGCCGGCGCGCCCCGCGACCTGCTCCACCAAATCGAAGGTGCGCTCGGCTGAGCGGAAGTCGGGCAGCCGCAGCTGCGTGTCGGCGTTGATCACACCCACGAGCACGACGTCGTCGAAGTCGAGGCCCTTCGCAATCATTTGCGTGCCCAGGAGCACCGCCGCGCCCGGCTGCCCAAATTCGGCGAGAAGCTTCTCATGAGCGTCGCGCGTGGCCGTGGTGTCAGAATCCATGCGCACCACGCGGGGCGCGGGCCGACCCGTTGAAGCCGCATGGTCGTTAAGCAAGCGGCGCAACTCCACCTCAACGCGCTGCGTGCCCGCACCGAACTTCTTCAAATAGGGGCTTCCGCACACCGGGCACGTCACGGGAGCCTGAGAGGTTTTACCGCAATGGTGGCACACGAGTTTGCGGCCCACTTCGTGATAGGTCAGCGAAACCGAGCACGTAGCGCATTCGGGCACGTAGCCGCAATCGCGACACAGCAGGAAATTCGCGAAGCCGCGCTGATTGAGCATGAGCACGACCTTGCGACCCGCATCCACCACAGCGAACACGTTTTCCTGCAGTTCCTTGGCAAACATGGAACGCGAGCCGCGGCCGAATTCCTTCGCCATATCGATAATGCGCACCTCGGGCATAGGCTTGCCGTTCGCGCGCGCCGGAAGCAGCACGCGATGCCACATATCGTCGACCTTACAACGGCACAGCGTCTCGATTGAAGGAGTCGCGCTTCCCAGCACGAGCGTCGCTCCCGTGCGCTGCGCCATCCACGCAGCGACATCGCGGGCGTGGTAGCGCGGGGCGCTTTCTTGCTTGTAGGTGCTTTCGTGTTCTTCGTCAATAATGATGAGCCCGAGCGTTGCCATAGGGCAAAACAAGGCGCTTCTCGCCCCCACGACCACGCGTTTTTTGCCCAGGCGCACCGCTTCCCACTGGTCGAATCGCTCGCCCGCCGTCATGCGCGAATGCATGACGGCTACGGTATCGCCGAAGCGACTCTCGAAGCGCGACACCGTTTGCGGGGTAAGTGCGATTTCGGGCACGAGCACAATGGCACCACGTCCCAGTTCGAGCGCATGGCGAATCGTGCGCAGATACACCTCGGTTTTACCTGACCCCGTTACGCCATCGACCACGCACACCTCGCCGGCGCAACGGTCGATGCATGCATCGACACAGCTAAGCGCCGCGGCCTGGCCCTCGGTGAGCGCAAAGCCCTCACGCGCCTCGGCTGCCTCGGCGATTTCCTCATCGAGCGGCACAGGCGCTTCCACCTCGCCTTTCTTCTTCCTGCGCCGCGCGGGCTTCTGAAGCTCCCACGCATCGCCGCGCTTCACAACTTTCGGCGCACGCCCCACGGGCGTGAGCAAATGCACGCACGAGCTAAGCGGCGCCACGTATTCGTGGGCGATGAATTGGATGAGCGCTGCTCCGTCTTCATCGAAATACGGCGCGGAAAGCACCGAAAGCAGCGGTTTGAGGCGAGCGAGGGACGCCGGGTCGATTTCGGAATCGGGGTGTTCGGAAACTTCCATAACGTAGCCAACCGCGCGGCGCGCGCCGAATTCGACCAGCACGGCACAGCCCACGTCCACACCGACCATATCGGCGGGAACCACGTAGGTATACAGGCTGTCAAGCGATTGGGTTTGTATGTCCAAAACTAAGGAAACGGTTCTCATGCAGGCGAGTATATAAGAAAAGCGAGCCTCCGATGAGACTCGCTTTCAAAATACAACATATGTTCGTGTTTAAGAAAATACGCTGGAACGAACTACTCCAAGCCGCATGCCTTGCGCAGGGCCTCGGCCTTGTCGCGACGCTCCCACGTGAATTCAGGAAGCTCGCGGCCGAAATGACCATAGTTGCTGGTGAGGCGGTAAATCGGACGACGAAGGTCGAGCGCGTCGATAATCGCCGCCGGGCGCAGGTCGAAGACTTCCGCCACAGCCTTCTCGATGTCGGCCACAGCCACATGCTCGGTGCCGAAGGTATCGACCATGATGCTCACCGGGCGCGCCATGCCAATGGCATAGGCGATTTGCACTTCGCAGCGATCGGCCAGGCCAGCCGCCACAACGTTTTTGGCGACCCAACGCGCAGCATATGCCGCAGAACGGTCGACCTTCGTGCAGTCTTTACCCGAGAACGCGCCGCCGCCGTGGCGACCCATGCCGCCATAGGTGTCGACGATGATCTTGCGGCCCGTAAGGCCCGTATCGCCCATGGGGCCACCGATAACGAAACGGCCCGTGGGATTCACGTAGATGTCCATGTCGCTTGCGGCCTTCAAGCCTTCAGCGGCAAGCACGGGGTTGATGACGTGCTCGATGAGTGCCACTTCGAGCTGGTCGTGCTCTACGCCCTCGTCGTGCTGCGTGGAAATGAGCACTTTCTCGACGGCTTCGGGCTTGCCATCGACATAGCGAACCGAAACCTGGGTTTTGCCATCGGGGCGAAGGAACGGAAGCGTGCCGTTCTTGCGAACCTCAGTCAGGCGCTCGGAAAGGCGATGTGCCAGGTAAATGGGCATCGGCATGAGCGTGCTCGTTTCGTTGCAGGCGTAGCCGAATACCATGCCCTGGTCGCCCGCGCCGGTTTCGTCTTCCTTATCGGCAGCTTCGCCGTGCTGGGCCTCCCAGCTCTCGTCGACACCCTGAGCAATATCGGGGCTCTGGCTGTGGATGGCGTTGATCACGCCGCAGGTGTCGCAGTCGAAGCCGTACTTCGCGCGGTCGTAGCCGATGGAGCGCACGACGTCGCGCACGATGGTGTCGACATCGACGTAAGCCTGCGTGCGAATTTCGCCCGTCACAAACACGGTGCCCGTCGTGGCGACGGTTTCGCATGCGCAACGAACCTGCGACACATCGGCAGGCTTGCCGCTCGGCGAAATATAGCCGGCCTTTTCGAGCTCGATTTCTTTAGCGAGAATCGCGTCCAGAATAGCGTCGGAAACCTGGTCGCACAGTTTATCGGGATGGCCCTCGGTCACCGATTCAGACGTGAACAGGTAGGTAGCATTCTCGTTGGACATTCAGAATTCCTTTCTTCATCGCTGTTGGCGGGACCACCGTGGGTGTTGCCCCCGGTTGGTACCGGGATCGACGAGCCAACCCTCTTCCCCGGATCTTGATAAATACTGATGCGCCTGGCGCACAAGCTACACATGGTAGCCGAAATCGATTGCGCAACGAGGCGCGCCGCCGGCGCACACGATAACGACACGAACAGGCAATTATGAGCGCAGGCCACCGTTGTAATGCAACGTTCGGCCTTCCTTCTGAAGGCGCTCGAACTTATTCATGTCGGCCTGAGCCATGCCCTGGGTTTTCGTCATGCGCTTGCCATGCATGGGGTCGCGCGGATCGTTCCACAAACGCTTGGCCACAGGCGCCCACTCCTCGCTAAACGCCTTGGTTTTCGAGCAGAGCTCCTCGGCGCTTTCCTCGTGCTGTAAATCGGTCGATTTCGCACCAGAACGCGCGACCATATCGGCCAGCATGCCGGAGTTCTCGAGAATGGGGCACGGGCGCAGATAGTTTCCGTTGAACGGCTGCTCGTGGTAGTACTCCATGAAGATGGGCGAACGCAGCGCATCGAGCAAGCTCACGTCGTGGATGTTCGCATTCGAATAGTGCGCGAACACGCACGGCTCCACATCGCCCGCGGCATTGATGTGCAGGTAGCGGCGCCCACCGGCGATGCAGCCGCCCACGAATTCGCCGTCGTCTTGGAAGTCGAGCGTGAACAGGGGCTTGGTTTGGCGCATCTCGCGCACGAAGTTATACAGGTGCTCGCGCTGAGCGGCATTGGGAATAAGGTCGGGCGTGGAACCGTGGCCTACCGGCATGAACGAGAAGATCCATGCAAACAATGCGCCCTGGTCAATGAGCCAATCAAAGTATTCTTCGGAAGCGATGGAACTTGCATTCTGCGCGGTGTAGCAGCACGAAACGCCAAACGGCAAACCATGCTCGCGAAGCAGCGCCATGGCCTTCGACACCTTCTGGAACACGCCCTGGCCACGTCGCGCGTCGGTGGCCCCCTCGAAGCCTTCGGCCGAAATCGCGGGTACGAAATTGGCAACGCGAATCATGTCTTGGCAGAAAGCCTCATCAATGAGCGTGGCGTTCGTAAAGCAGAGGAACGCGCAATCGGGATGCGCCTCGCACAGCCTAATGAGGTCGTGCTTGCGCACCAAAGGCTCGCCGCCCGTATAGATGAACACATGCGTGCCCAAAGCCTTGCCCTGCTTGATAATGGAATCGATATCGTCGTAGGTCAAATTGAGTTTATGTCCATATTCAGCAGCCCAGCACCCCGTGCAATGGAGGTTGCACGCGCTCGTGGGGTCGAGCAGAATCGCCCACGGAATATTGCACTGGTATTTGTCGCGATTCTTCTCTTGCTCACCCCATACCATGAGGTTCGAATCAACCAAAAACGTCTTCACCAGGCGATTCCGCACCTCAGGGTTCAAATTCGCGATTTTCATGAGCAACTGGTACCAGTTGTTCTGCTCCTCAATCGCATTGCGAAACGCATCGCGCTGCGACGGGAAGAGGGTGTGCGGGGCGATTTTATCAACCGTTTCCATCGCCTTCGGGAACCTCGTCTTAGGGTCTTCAAACAGATAGTCGACCATTTTGTACAATGCCGCGTGCTTCATCGAGTCTAAAGCAACCATAACGCTCCCCTTCTTTCGCCGCGTTTCCCGACGTGGCATTTGGGTAGATTTTCTACATGTGTGGTTTTATTCCCATATGTGGATTATCATGAAAGAAAGCATGAGAAACAATTGCCAGAGTTGCCACAGGTGGTGTATAAGCAACAAGATTGGTAATTCTGGGGCCGAGTTTGCCGAAACGTTGCCTTAAAGCCAAGGAGAAGAAATATGGAGCAAGGGCGCAACACAAAGAAAACCGATCGTCGCGTGCTGAAAACTCGTCAGGCGGTCGAGAATGCCCTGGCGAACCTCATTCTGAAAACCGATTACGACAAAATCACCGTGAGCGCATTGGCGAAAGAAGCCAACATCAACCGCAAAACGTTCTATTTGCACTACGACTCAGTCGACGACGTGCTCGACACCATGGCAAAACGGCACGCACACAACACCATGGAGCGCATTAAGGCAAGCGGCATTTTGGACACCGTGCCGCTCAATATCGACGGCGTCGCGCACGAGATTGGCGAAAGTTATCGGGAAACGCGCCTGCTCAACCCACTTTTCATGAAAAAGCTGCCCAAGAAGCACCTTATTGCAGCCATGACGCCCTATTGGGTAGAAGCCATCAAGCGAGAACGCGCGGCGCATGGCCTGGAGCCCATGGAAAATGCCGAGTATTACGCGCGCTTCATTCTAGGCGGCATGTTCGAAGCCTACGAGAGTTGGTACAACT
This sequence comes from uncultured Slackia sp., assembly GCA_934661005.1. GTDB lineage: Bacteria > Actinomycetota > Coriobacteriia > Coriobacteriales > Eggerthellaceae > Slackia. Next base: position 22,700 of record CAKUIK010000028.1, on the reverse strand, counting down.
CCGGCGACGACGTGCCCTTCGCCGAAATCGCTCGCATCGTTGCGAAAGCAATGACCCGGGGCATCAACGGCATTTTAGAAGCGGAATAACCCGCTAAATGCTCGCAGCGTTTGACGGGTTCGAACAGGCGTAGGCGCGGGTTTTGTCGATGAGCTTGCGGTAGATACGGTCGCGAATCCACGGCTCGGTCGACAGGCGCACGGCATCGTCGAGCGGCGCCCACTTCAGAGCGGAATTTTCGTCGGGCTTCACTTTCAGCGGCTCATCGGGGTTAGCCTGCGCCAAATACGTCACATTTAAATGCAAGTGCGACCCAACATACGCACCGCGTTTTTCATGGCCATCCACCGTAAGCACTTCAAGTGAGAAGATGTCGCCGCTTTCGGCCCAAACGCCTCGCCCATAGGGAAGAATGCGGCCACGCACGCCGGTCTCTTCCTCAAGCTCGCGAAGGGCAACCGCGCGCAAATCGGCCACGCCATCGGCATGGCCGCCAATCCATGACCACGACTGGTAAATGTTGTGCCATTCCAGAAGCGTGCGCTCAAACGCGGCATCAACGGTCCAAATCGACGTCGCCATGTGCGCTTGCGCAGAGCGTTCGAAGCAATCGGGATCGGTCTTAAGCGCGCGAAGAATCACCTGCTTATCAACCGATTCCTGCTCGTTGAACGGCTCAAAAGCTTCAATATCGGCAATCAATCGGGCGCAGTCGCAAGACATCGCACTCATACACGCTCCCCCATGCATCCCTCGTACAAAAAGCGGGACAGGAGTCAACCTCCGTCCCGCTCGCAAAAAGCCAGAACTGGCAGCACGCCATCGAAAACAAGCCAGAAGAAAGGCCTCGTATCGTATTCTCGCGAACAAACGCCTCACCTTGGGCCCGAATAGAACCCTCGCCCAATGGGGCAGGCACCGGCCTTATCCCATTCGGTTACTCGTAATCGGCCAGATTGGGCTCAATGGCAGGCTTGCCGGGGCCTTCAGGCAAAAGATCGGCAAACGTCGCCTCGACGAGCGCAATCGCGTCGCGCGGACATGCCGCTTCGCACGCGCCGCACCCGATGCAGTAGCGCGCGTCGTATTCCAGATGGCCCTCTTTAGTCGCGATGCGCGCACCGCTCGCACACTTCGCCACGCAATCAAGACATTCGACGCACGCCTCATGGTCGGTCGCGCTCACGGCGACCTCAACGCTTTCGGCGATATCGGGCTTGGCGGCATAGGACTCGAGCAGCATGCGGCGGCGCGGCGGCATAACGCGAATCGCCCTGCCTTTTTCGAGCGCGTCGCTCAGATACTCGCCCTCGCTCAGGTTCAGCGCCTCGCGCATGCGTTCGCGCTCCTTCTTGCGATAGGCCTCCTTCAGCGTATCGGATTGCTTCAAGCGACGACGACCCGAAATAATGCCGAACGCATCGTCTTTCACGCTATCAAATGCGGCACGGCGATCGAATTCGTCATCGACCACAGCTTCAACAGGCGCCACGTATTCGGGAATCTCACGATCGAAATGAACGCCCTCGCCCGTTTGCGCCTCGGCGATTTCAATGGCCTTGGTGAAAAGAAGCTCGCCGATTTTCGCGGCACGCGGGCAATCTTCGCAATACTTCAAATCGCACGCCACGCACACCGGAACATTCTGCGCAAGCAGAAGCGTCCACAGCTCAGGAGGAATGCACGCCAAGCACGGCAAAACCGTGACGTTTTTCGCCGGCTCAAAGCCAGGGAAAATGTTCTCTTCGCAGGTGAGATACACGATTTCGCCGCGCATGGCAACTTTGCGCAAGTGGTCGTACAAACGCATTGCCGTCGCCGAGCTTGAAGAGAACGCGTCGCACACGCCCATGCACACGCCGCACTTCGTGCACGCGTCGCCATCGATAACGGGCGCTCCCGCTTCGTCGAAGGAAATGGCCTTTGCCGGGCACGCAAGCTGGCAACGCGCGCAATTCGCGCCATGCGTACGCGTGCAATGTTCAGGAATCGTGAGAATTTTCATCGCTGCGAGAATCCCCCTTTAAGCAGCCTTAACAACGCAGAGCGCCCGCGCCGGGCACACGGCCAGCGCGGGCGGAAGATTAAAATGCGGCGGCAAGCGTCGCATCGATGCGAGCGAGCACGTCTTCGCGATCGAGCAGCTCGATGCTCTCAAACAACGGAGGGCTCACCATGTTGCCGCACACGGCGACGCGCAGCGGCTGGAACATGAGCTTCGGCTTAATACCCATAGGCTCGCACAGCGCACGGCACGCTTCCTGCATGGGGTCGCATTCCCATGCCTCGGCGTTTGCGAGCACCTCACGGCATGCGCGCAGCGCTTCGTCGGCGCGCGCACCTTCCTTCTGCAGAACCTTCTTCACGCTCTTGGCATCGAGTACGACGTTTTTGCCCCAGAACATGTACGGAAGCTTCTCGGCGGCGTCGCTCAGGCTCGTCTCGCGCTCGGCGAGCAGCGGATAGAGCGCCTCGTAGAATGCGGGGCGCGCCTCGATGTCGGCAGCGGTTTCGGCAACGGCGGCAGCCTGGTCGTCTTCGGAAAGCGCGAACGGCTCAACCTCGGCGGCGTCAGCCACCACAGCGCCCTCGGCTGCAGCCATGCCGGCCGCGCGAGCCTGCGCCAACCACGGCGTGGACAGCTTCACCCATTCGTCGGCCTGCATGGTCTTGATGTATTGGCCGTTCATCCAATCGAGCTTGGTCTCGTCGAACACGGCATCTTTTTTCGTGATGCGATCGAGGCCGAACTTCTCGCACAGCACATCGCGCGGAATGATGGTGGTCTCGCCGTCGAGGCTCCAACCCAAAAGGGCCAGGAAGTTCACCATCGTGTCGGGCAAATAACCGCGCGCGGCGTATTCCTCGACGCTCGTGGCGCCGTGGCGCTTGGAAAGCTTCTTGCCGTCGGCACCCAGAATCATGGAAAGATGCGCGAACGTGGGAGCCTCAAGGCCCAGCGCCTCGTAAATCAGAATCTGGCGCGGCGTGTTGGACAAATGGTCGTCGCCGCGAACCACATGCGTAATGCGCATGTTCGCATCGTCGCAGACCACAGCGAAGTTATAGGTCGGCGTGCCGTCGGTGCGCACCAGAATCATGTCGTCCATAACGTCGGCCGGGAAGCTCATGTGGCCATACACGGCGTCGTCGAACTCGATGGGGCCGTGATTCTCGGGCACCTTCAGGCGCCACACATGCGGCTCGCCCGCGTCGATGCGAGTCTGAGCCTCTTCAGCGGAAAGAGAGCGGCACGTGCGGTCGTAGCCCGAATAGCCGCCCTCGGTTTTCTCGGCGGCCTCGCGCTTGGCGTCGAGCGTTTCCTTCGTGCAGAAGCACGGGTACACCGCGCCGCGCTCTTTGAGCTGCTCAAGAGCGGCCTTATACGTGTCGAAGCGCTCGGTTTGCTTGTAGGGGCCGAAATCGCCGCCCACCTCGGGACCCTCGTCCCAATCGAGGCCGAGCCAGCGCATAGCGCGCAGAATGATTTGTGTGTTTTCCTCGGTGGAGCGCTCAGGATCGGTGTCCTCGATGCGCAGCACGAACGTGCCACCCGTGGCGCGAGCAAACGCCCAGTTGTAAATAGCCGTGCGGGCGCCGCCGATGTGAAGCTTGCCCGTGGGCGAAGGCGCGAAACGAACGCGCACGCCAGAGGTCGAATCTGCCATACGAATCTATCCTTCCAATAGTCTCTTAGCGCTTTTGGGTTGACCCTTTGCGCAGCAGCTTTCCTATAGTAATGCAAACGACGCAGCACGCAACCGTGACCACGAGCCAAATAGCGCCCATGCCCACCCAAAATTCAGGCGGGTACATGCAAATGAGCAAAGAATCCCAGCTGAAGGTCCACGTGCCCGCCGCGAAAAACAGCGAGTGGAATTGCGCGAAGAAGCCGTCGAAATCGATGGCGACCCACGCCGCAAGCAGCGCGAACACCACAAGAACGGAAATGCCCGCGCCTGCGAGCACACGCCCGAGCAGGCGCTTTCCGCCGCGAAACGCCGTTGCCGTGCAGCCGACGCACGAGGCCACCACGGCGGCAAGGAGCCACCATTTCGCGGCCTGCACCACGCCGAACACGTCGTCGAGATGGCTCACGGCGTCGGGCGTAAGCACGTAGCGCTCGCTTGCGGCATCGAACGCCGCCTCAAGCGCCTCGACTTGCTCGCTGGAAAGCTCGCCCGCGGCATAGTTCGCCGTCGCATCGATTTTCGGCGCGCCCTTGCCAGCCACGCCGGCGAGCGCCTCTTGCGCGTTAATCGCGGCGATGGTCGCATACACCGCCGCCTTATCGTTGTCGTCGATGGTGTAGCGCTTCGTTTGCACCGCCGCCGCCACGAGCTCGTCTTTCGTGAACGGCGAGTCGTCGTCGGTCGAATAGGCGCCCGAGAGCGCCTTAGTGGAAACATCGGGCACGGCGCATGCCGCGAAACCGGCCGCCACCAGGCTCACCGCCAGCGCCACCGCCGAAATCACGGCAACGGCGCCCGTCACGACGCGCGCCGAAGACTCGCTTTTCACCATGCTATTCATCCACCCAAATGGTCGCGGCGGTAATGCCATGCGTCTTCTTGCAAATAACCGGCTCAGGCCCCAGGCGGCTGAATACGCCGGTGAAGCGGCCGTTGTAAATGTAAAGGCCTTCCATATTGTTATACGGCGAAGGCCCTACCGTAGCATCAGCTTCGGTGCCATACAGCGGAATAGCAAGCGTCTTGAACGGCGTGCAGTAGCGCTGAATCAAAAACGGCGCACCCGCCTTGCCGTCAACGTGGGCGTCGACGATTTCCGCCCACTGCTCATCGGTGTAATTCGCGCCCGCAAACACATCTTTGGAACCGTAGGCATCAGTCGGCTTGATGATCCAGCTTTCGCGCGTGGTTTTCACGTCGCGCTCGACCACCACATCGCTCGTTAAAAACGAGGTGAACGGCACCGTGTCGCGCACGAAAGCGTTTTCCTCGTCGGTGAGCAGCGCCTGGGTTTCAGGCATATAGAGCACCTGGAAAATCTGCTTGTCGTGCACCAAATGGCCCGCAAAGCTGCCGATGAGCGCCACCTTGCGCTCACGCACAGCCGAGACGAGCGCCTGCGACACCTCCCAATTGTCGATGATGTCGTTGGTCACGCTGCGGCGCCAAATGGCGTCGATTTTCGCGTTGTCACGGCCATAGAACGCCTTCTTGCCAATAAGCTCGCCGTTCTCGAATGCCAAATCGCGCACGTCGTACACCGAGCACTCAATGCCGCGCTCGGCGAACAGGCCCGCGAAAATCTTGAATTCCTCGGTGATAGCGTTTTCCAAAAAATCGACGATGGCGACATGCGGCTTTTCAACCTTCAAATCGTAGGTGCCATAGATGTTGAGGAATTCGTCAACCCAGCCCGCGAACAGCTCTTCGTTGCACGTGCGAACCTTATGAGCGGCGGCGAACGCCTTGAAAGGCTCGGAATTCGCGATGCTTGCGGTGATCTCGCGGTTCTCATTCATACCCGAGGAGCCATCGGCGTTGAACTCGCAGAACTGCGCCGACATGTCGTCTTCGTTCAAGAACAAGTCCACGCGCGCGAACGGCAACAGCGCATCATAGCCACGCGGCAGCAAAATGAGCTCGACCAAGCGCGGGTCGATGTCATACACGTGGCGATAGCTGGGGTTTTCCAAATATTCGCGCATAACCTTCGACAAAATCGAATAGGTGGTTTCGGCGATGTAGGTGAATCGCTCGTGCGTCTCGCGGTTATACAAACGCGGCACGTACGACGAATCGACCACATCGTGGTGGTAAATCGCCGTAGAATTGTTCATGTGCTCGCGCGCGGCAAGGCGGCCTTGCGCATCGCCGCCACGTTCGGCAACGAGCGCGAGGTATTCATCGGTGAGCTGGGCGTTAGTTGGCATGAGCTCTTCCTTCTTTCTGTCGTATACGCGCTTAGCATACGACAAGCGCGCGAAGCTCCGTGAAACGCGTGCGCATTCTCCCAAAGCGCACCATATCTGGCGGGCGGTCGCGCTATTATGAAAGCTCCCAATACTCATATTCAGGAAGGCGCGCACGTGAACAAACCCCAAGAAGATACCCCGAAGCCGTCGTGGGCGCGCATTGCCGGCTTCGCGTGCTACCAGGGCTTTGTATACGCCGCTTTCTATTTGGGCACCAACCACCAAATGCAGCTCGGGCCGTTTTCGGTGGAGCGTGCCGAGCTGCTTCTCACGCTCGCATTCATGGTGGCGGCTTTCATTGGCGTGCGCCTGGCGCCCGACGTAGGCGCGCGTGCCCTCTCGCGAAGCGGCACGCTCGCGGCGTTCGCGGCGTTCATGAGCGCCGGAGCCGCCATTTCAGCAGCACCCGGCACCACGGCAGCCGAAGTCGCCGCAGAGGGCCTGCTTATTGGCGCGCCTATGGCACTTACGCTTATGGCCTGGGGCAAAACGCTCGGAGCCAACCCGCCGCGCATCGCCGCAACCGAAATATTCGCCGCCACGGGCATCGCTGCTGCGTGCTGTTTCGTACTATGGTTCGCGCCCGATGAAATCGGCCTCGCGCTACGCTGCGTGCTGCCCTTCGCAGGCGTCGCGTTCATGGAAATCGCCCGCCACGAGCAGGGCACGCCCGCACCCGAAGCCGCACAGCCGCCCGCCATGAAACCGGCCCGCGCCCGCGCGCTTTCCGCACGCATGCTCACCGGCGCGCTCATTTTCGGCATGGCGGCAGGATTCGTCGAGGCCTACCGCAGCGACCCGGGATCGCTTTCCACGCCCGCGCTCCCCTACGCCATGTTCATCGTGGCGCTGTTCTGCGGCGGCGTTTTGGAAACGTTACGCGCCGCCGGCGAGCGCGACACCTTCTCGGCGAGCTACCGCATCGCGTTCACGCTCATGCTCGCGGGCTTTTTGTTCGCGCCCGTGCTTGTGGACGTCGACATCACGGGCGACGCCATTGTGCTTGCGGGTTATTTGGGCCTGTGCGCCGCCTTCGCATCGCTGTTCTGCGCGAGCGCCCAGCTCGAGGGCGCAAGCTGTGCGCTTGCCTTCGCGCAGGGGTTTGCCGTGCTCTATGGCGGCGAGGCCCTGGGTATTTTCCTCGCGAACGGCCTCGACGCGGCGAATTCGCTGAACACCACCCCCTATGCCGCAATGGCGGCAGCCGGCCTCGCCATGGTGTGCGCCTACGTGTTCCTGTTCACCGAGCGCGATTTCAGCGCACTTTCCCGCGCGGTCGACACCGTCGCCGCCGACAATACCGAAGACGTGAAAAAGGCCATCGCCCAGGCGGCGGCGCTTTCGGCGCGCGAAACCGAGGTGCTCTCGCTCGCGTTGCGCGGCCGCACCAACGAGCGCATCGCGCAGGAGCTATTCATCGCGAAAAGCACCGCCGACACACACCTGCGCCGCATTTACTCGAAATGTGGCGTGCATAGCCGCCAAGAGCTGCTTGACTTGGCCGAAAAAACCGCCGCCAACCTGCGCATGCGCGAATAGGGGCCACTATGGGACCGCAAGAGAAAATGAACGAAAGCGCACACGCGATGCGTGCGATGGCCGCCGCGCCAAAGCCGCAGAAATTCATGGCCGACTTCCTGCGCGAGACGCAGGAAAGCTTCGTCGATGTGCCGTTTTGCCCCGTTGACAGCCTCGTGCTTTCGTCGCTCGTGTATTTGAACCTCGACGAATATCGCTACGGCGACGTGCATGGCACAGAAAGCGTGCCCGTGATCGACATTCTGCGTTTCACGCCACTGCAAAGCATGCTCTCGGGCGGCTGGCTCGAAGACGCCGAAGAGCTGCCCGACTTTCTGCGCGCGCTCGCATGCAGCCGCCGCTATGCAGACTTGAGCGTGAGCCTCTTCGTAAACGAAACAGCAGAAATCATCGAGAAGCAATTCTGCGCGTGCACGTTTACCGTGGGCGCGAAGGACGGCGCCCCCCTGGCGTATTTGGCGTTCCGCGGAACCGACGGCACCATCGCGGGTTGGAAGGAAGACTTCAACCTAAGCTACATGCGCGTGATTCCGTCGCAGAAAACCGCCACCGCGTACGTGTCGGGCGTGCTTTCCGCGCTGCCCGGCGACATGCCCATTTATGTAGGCGGGCATTCGAAGGGCGGCAACCTCGCCGAATTCGCAGCGCTCACCATCGACGAAGGCGGCTATGCACGCATCAAACGCGTATTCAACCACGACGGCCCGAGTTTTCTAGAAGCGCCCTCGCCGCGTATCGACGAACCGGAGTTCCAGGCGAAGCTCGATAAAACCGTGCCCGAGTCTTCCGTATTCGGCATGATTCTGGAAAGCCGCGACGATTTCCGCATCGTGCAGTCAAATGCGATGGGCTTCTTCCAGCACGTGCCGTTCACCTGGATTGTGGACGGAAGTGACTTCAGCACGCAGAGCACGCTGAACAACAGCGCGAAAATGTTCGACATTACGCTCGATCGCTGGTTGCGCAGCTGCTCCCAACACGAGCGCGAAGTATTCATCGACACGATGTATGACCTTATTACCTCGAGCGACGCGAAAAGCTGGGCCGACTTCCAGAGCAGCTTCATGTCGAACATGGCGCTGTTCGTGCGCGACGGCCGAAACCTCGACGACCAGACCAAGGAAGTCATGGCGCACGCCATTAAAAACCTGGGCGATGTGGCCGGTCACACGTTGCGCGAACGCCTGGGCGCTACGATTGAGCGCATGAAAGAAGCCGTGCCGTTCATCGACACCGAACGAGATAGCGCGCAGAGCGAACGCGAGAAGAACTAACGAAACCAACGAGACCTCGAAAGAAGAGACCGTGGAAAGCACTACCAAACCCGAATACCAGAAGTTCACCATGAAAATGGCCGTGCAACTGGCCGCTCCGCACACCTGGCCGGCCGCGATTCTGCCCGCGCTCGTGGCGACAAGCGCCGCAGCGGCAACCGGGCACGCGATTTCACCGATTATGGCGTGCGTGTTGCTCGCGATTTGCATTCTTATGCAGGCGTCGGTGAACACGTTCAACGACTACTACGACTTCGTGAAAGGCACCGACTCGCCCGATGACGACGTTGAAGTAAGCGATGCGACGCTCGTGTACAACAACGTGAACCCCGCATGCGCGCTGCGATTGGGCATTGGCTTTTTGGTGGCGGCGTTTCTGCTGGGCGCCTACGTTATTTGGCAAGCCGGTTGGATTCCTTTGGCGATTGGCGTTGTGGGCGCCGTGTTCGTAGTGGTGTATTCGGCGGGCAAAACGCCCGTTTCCTACCTGCCCATCGGCGAGGCGGTAAGCGGCGGCGTTATGGGCGGCCTTATTCCGCTCGCCTGCTACCAAGCGCTCACGGGCGATTTGAACTGGCTCATGCTGCTGTGGGCGCTGCCCGAGATTATTGGCGTAGGCCTGATCATGATGACGAACAATACGTGCGACATTGAGAAAGACATTCCCGTTGGCCGCCAGACGCTGCCCGCGAAACTCGGCCGCGAGAGGGCACGCAGCGCCTACCACGCGCTCGTAGTTGCGTGGCTTGCGGCGATTGTGGTGCTCGTTGGAATATTTTTCACGAGCGGCCTTATCGTGGTGCCGTTCATGCTGCTGGCCGCCATTCCACTGCTGAAGGCGCTGTTCGTCAACCCGCTCAATTCACACTCGCGCATTGGCGCCATGGCGCAGATTTGCAGCCTGAACATCGCCTTGGGCGCATTCTACGCCGCAGCGATTCTTGCCAGCTCAGGAGTTTCTTTTACGCTGTAAAGAATGTGGTGCGGAGAGCAAGTAAGAAGCTTTACGGCGTAAAGCTTCTTACTTGCATCGGCCTTGCGTGGGCCTCCCTAAATACACCACAACACAGCCGATTTTTTCGGCTTCGATTAATTCTTAGTATCGACGAATTCAGTTGGCTCAAAATGAGCGAGTTCGCTTTGCACGGCATCGAGTAGCTCTTGACGTCCATGCACGTCAAATTTGCGATAGATATGCGAGATATGGGTCTTTACCGTACCATCGGACAAATACAACGCTTCACAGATATACGGCCGACTACGACCCTGTGCAAGGAGCATAAAGACGTCCGTTTCTCGCGCGGATAGACTGTGCGATTTTGCTATTTCCGCATGGCATAGGGCCAGGCGGCGCTCGAGAGACTCACCCTGCTGACCAAGCGGCAGGTTCGGTGACGAGGCATCAGAAGCCTCGTCTCGATACGAGACTACCTCCGCCGCAAGCGAGGAACCCGATGGCGGGATTCCCATAAATCGCTCAATCTCGAGCGGACGAGTGCTCATTGGGCGAATAGCTGCAACCATAACGAGAAAAATGGCAATTACCATAAGCGGACGGATATCCATAGTGACATCTTGCGCTAAAAAGATCCAAGGAATCGCGAGCAATCCAAAGGCAGAATCGCTTACGCCCTGGAAACACCAAGGAGGTAGATCACTGCTTCGTATTGCCGCAATAATCAAGGTGCCACTCAGTAAATGGCCGAATAATTCAACCGTTAAGTACAACCATTCGAAAAACTGAGCATAGCCTGGGACTTCAAGGAATGAATCTTGCAAAACATACAGAACAAAGCCCGCAGCCAAAACCAAAAACGCAGGCTGAAAACGTACAAGCATCTGATTGTTGCTGTTGCGTATTAGGGTCAGATAGGCAAAGGCGAATAAAACCAGTCCAACCACAGCATATCCCATAACGCTCGACACGGGAGATCCCGTAAAACCCGCACCCCATAAACCAAGATGACTTGTACCGCGAAGAGCAGCAAGCATCAAAGAAACAGCGACAAGTAAGAAAAAGAGATCATAAACACCCTGTTTTGAGAGCGTCTTGCGTGCGCGATATTCGGAAAGCGCAGCCGAATCGCACCTATTCAGCACGACAAGACACGCAAACACACATACCGGAAGTAGTGCAGCGAATACGATTTGCATATCCCAAGGAAGAACTATTGTCAGTTGCGACCCAATCACGGTTTTCAGAAACAATGCTGCCGCAACAGCGGCTACCGCAACAGAAAGGCATCGAACTTTTGCGAGCTGACAATAAATGAGCATCGTGGCCGCGTAATACCCTACCCCGCATAGAAAAAGTCCGACGATAGCGGCGACATCCGCGGGCAGCGGCACCTGCGCATACGCAAAGCCATAAAGAATCGTTCCCGCAACTGAAATTACGGCGGTGAAACGAGCCGGCATCAATGAGGCCGAACCGTATTTCGCCAAGGGAATGGAGAAAATCGCAGCAACCGTGAATCCAACCAAGAAAAACAAGCGAGAATTTCCCAGCGAGGTAATCATTGAGGCAGACGGTTCAAAACCTAAGCCATGCCCAAGAATATCCGCCCAAACCACTACGAGCATCATGCCGACTGCAGAAAGAAGAGCCACGAACGCGTCCGCACGCAACGAGTCCGACTCGTTCTCCGTGTAGCCCGAGCGTTTCAATAAACCCGGAATACACGATCCGCCGCCAAATAGGCGACCGAGCGTATTTCCCATGCGATTCCCCGCCTCAATATCTCAATCAATCGCATGGCAATACGCGCCACAATCCAACGCGCATGAAAGCGATTTATCCCCTTTCGACATTATAAGACAGGCCAACGGAGACAAGAACGCATTCAATCGGCCGAGGAGCTCCGAAATGACACTTTAACACGCGTTTTATGAGAAATCATCCACTTTGGGGATACGAAAAAGAACCCAATGAAGGCGATTCGGACACTTCGGGAGAAGGCGGAAAATGGATTTTTGGATAAAACGAATTCCGTTGGGTCACTCATCGACAAGGAGGAATCATGGGAGACAACAAAATGACCAACGGAATGGCAACCTCGCGTCGCAACTTCATTAAAGGCGCGGGTATCACCCTCGCTGGCGCAACCGCGCTCAGCATCATGGGGTGCGCATCAGGAAACAGCAGCAGCGCAAGCTCGTCTAGCCAAAAATGGGATGGCGAATATGATGTCATTGTCGTTGGCGCTGGCATCGCAGGCGTGACCGCTGCCATTACCGTCGCCGACGAGGGCAATGGAGCAAGCTGCCTTCTCATCGAAAAAGATGTCGCACCTAACGGAAATAGCCCGTTTTGCGCTGGTTGGCAAATGTACTTCGAGGAAGAAGAGGGGCCGCTAAATTATCTGAACCATCTTATTGGCAATTGTACGCCCCAGGATGTTATCAAGGCATACGTCAACGAAACAATGCATAACCTCGAATGGGTCCTCTCCTTGGGCGCGCAGGAAGAATGGATGAACATCTACCGTCCAGAGCCTGGCGACACAAACGAGTATGCAGAATACCCCGACAGCGATACCGTTGGTTACCTGCTCTTTAAGACGGAAGGCGATCAACCGCATCACCTGCATGAGTTCTTGATGTCAGAAATGCAAAAGCGCGATTCCATCGATTACAAAACCACAACTCCCCTCGAAGAAGTGATCCGCGACAACGAAACCGGTGAAGTTGTCGGCATTGTTGCCAACGGTAAACGCTACCACGCCAAAGGTGGTGTCATCATGTGCACCGGCGGCTTCGAGAGCGACCAGAACATGTTGAAGGAATACACTGGCGTGAATGGTTGGCCCTATGCGGGCAAGGCGAACACGGGCGACGGTCACCGAGCATGCATGAAGATTGGCGCAGACTTCTGGCATATGCACGGCGGCGCAACCTACTGGATGTCGCTGCGCAACATCGAGAACACCGAATTCGTTTCGACCCTGTACTCCTTCACGAGCAAACAGCATGGCATCACCGTTGGCGTGAATGGCCGTCGTTATTACCAAGACTTCGACGCCTGCAGCAACTTCAAGAAGTATGCACTCCCCGGCACCGACATCACTCGCAACGTTGGCTACCGCCACGGCATTACCCAATTCGGCGGAGGCATGGCACATCTACCCATGCCGGATAAAGCTTGGTTCATTTTCGACCAAGCGGGCCTAGACGCTGGCGCATGCCCGAAGGAAACCTCGGCCGATCCCGTAACCGACGGCTGGGCTGTTTCCGGCGAGACCATTGAAGAGCTTGCAGAGAAAATTGAAGTTCCCGCCGATGAGCTTGCTAAGACGGTTGCTCAGTGGAACGAATTCTGCGAACGAGGCGAAGACCTGGCATTCTATCGCCCTGCAGACACTATGGCACCTGTTGCCCAAGGCCCCTTCTATGCAATGTTGTGCGTGCCCGCGCTGCTGAACACCGATGGCGGCCCCGTACGTAGCGCAGACGGATCGATTCTCGACCCCGATGGAAATCCGATTCCCGGCCTGTACTCCGCGGGCGAATTCGGGTCGATTTGGGGCGAATTGTACCAAGGCGGTGGCAACGTCGGCGAATGCGGAGCCTTCGGACGAATCTCCGCGCGCAGCGCCCTTTCTCGCCTGGCATAACCACCTGCAAATCGAGACCCTCGTAAAACCTATTCCAAACTGAGCCTTCCCATTCTAAGCCCCGCATCAGCCCATCCCCTCCCAGGTTGATACGGGGCATTTTGCCGTCTTTTCGCGAAAGAGGAATCGCGCAGAATAATTAGCACAATCGTAGCTAAACGCCTTATCGCTAAGCTCTATAACGTTTTCGACAATCCAAAATAAGCCACGCATAGCCAACGAGGGAAGACCCGATTGACGGCCCACTCGCATTTCCACTCATTCCATCCAGCTCGACAAAACCATCGATATCAATCTCGCCGAGGCAATAACCGCTACAATCAACTCCAACGTAAAAGCAATCATTGAATAATCTCGAAATCCCTCCAAAGGACGCACGGAGCACCAGCCATGATTATCTACAGCGGATGCAAAGCCGATTTCATGAATGAGGTTGTCGAAGACACTATTGCGTACAGCATTCGAGACAGCATCCAAGAAAAAATGCATCGCAAAACCGGCGAGGCGGAATTCCGTTCATGGGTCAATTCGCTCGAATACATGTACAAGGTTCTCAACGACGATGGCATACCACAAAACTCGGGCATAGCTATCGAGTACAACCTTCCGAATACCGCTAAACGCGTTGACTTCCTCGTGTCTGGCTACGATAAAGAGCACGCCGCGAACGTCGTCGTAATTGAGCTCAAGCAATGGGAAAAACTCAATAAGGTCGAAGGCCTCGATGGACTCGTCGAAACGTATACGGGAGGCGCGAATCGACGCGTAGTTCACCCTTCATATCAGGCTTGGAGCTATGCCGAGATGATTAAGGACTACAACGAATACGCACAGAATTCCGACGTGCGTCTGTGGCCTTGCGCATATCTCCACAATTACCTGCGCACAAAAAACGACCCGCTCGACGACCCTATGTATAACGACTATCTCAACGATGCGCCCGCGTTCGCGAAAGGCGACGTCAAGAAACTGCGCGAATACATCAAGAACGCCGTAATGGAGGGCGACGACAGCGAAATTCTCTACGAGATTGACAACGGCCGCATTAAGCCATCGAAGAGCCTGCAAGATGCGATTATCGGAATGCTAGAAAGCAATCCCGAGTTCAACCTTATCGATGACCAAAAAGTTGTCTACGAGAGAATCATGGAGCTATCTCGGCTCTGCGAAAAAGACGGCAGGAAGCGTACGCTCATCGCAAAAGGCGGCCCTGGAACAGGGAAGACGGTCATCGCAATCAATCTTCTCGCACGACTCACCCAAGAGGGTGTTTTCGCGCAATACTGCTCTAAAAACAGCGCGCCACGAACGGTTTATGCGAGAAAGCTGAAAGGACATAGGACGAAAAGCAGCATCGACAACATGTTCAAGGGATCGGGCTCATACGTCGATGCCCCGAATAATGTCGTTGGCGCGATTCTCGCCGATGAGGCCCATCGCCTCAATGAAAAATCAGGGCTCTATGGCAATCAAGGCACCAATCAAATCCACGAGATAATACACGCCGCACGGCTCAGCGTGTTCTTTATTGACGAAAGCCAACGCGTGACCGTTAAGGACATTGGCAGTGTGGACGAGATCAAGCATTGGGCCGCCGCCAATCATTCAGCGGTATACGAGGAGGAGCTCTCCTCGCAATTTCGCTGCAATGGTTCAGACGGCTATCTCGCCTGGCTCGACAACGTCTTGGACATCAGGGAAACGGCGAATTTAGACATCGCCGAAATCGATTACGATTTCGAGGTTTTCGATTCGCCTCAAGAAATGAGGCAGCGAATAATCGAAAAGAATAGGCATGCGAACAAGTCGCGCATACTGGCGGGCTATTGCTGGGACTGGCCAAAAAACGGCAGGTCTGACACGAATGCCCATGACATCATAATTGACGATTTCGAAATAAGTTGGAACCTAGACAGCGATGAGTCATTCGCGATTAGTTCCACATCAATAAACGAAGCAGGATGCATTCATACGACGCAAGGCCTCGAATTTGAATATGTTGGCGTCATCATTGGCAACGACCTGCGCTACGAGAATAACCACCTTGTTACCGACTATACAAAACGAGCTAAGACAGACCAGTCTATTAAAGGCTTGAAGAAAATGGAGTCCGCCGACCCCGAACGCGCACACAAGCTCGCAGACGAAGTAATCAAAAACACCTATCGCACCCTTATGACACGAGGCATGAAGGGGTGCTATGTATACGCGACCGATCCCGGACTGAGAGCGTACTTGAAAGATTGCGCCGCAACAACGAGCCACTACGCTCTCGTAACGCTTCCATAGAGCCTGAAAACCCACATTGGCCAGGCGCCTATCGCCACTGAATCTGAACGAGGTCGGGGAATCGTTTCCGCAAGCCGTTCACGCTGAATGTTTGTAGCAGCTCCTCGGGGGTCGCGGGGTCGCACGTAGGAGCCAAGCCCGTGATGCCCGCAATATGGCCGATGATTGCCTCGGGGGTTTTGAAGCGCTCGAGCAGCGCGTCGAGCGCGGCGTCGTGGTCGCGCTTCGACAAGCGCCGGTCACGCTCGCCCACCACCAACGGCACATGGGCATATTGCGCATGCGGCAACCCAAGCAAATCTTGCAAATAGCGCTGCTGTGGGCTCGAGCACAACAGATCCATGCCGCGCACCACGCTATTCACGCCCTGCTCGCCATCGTCGACCACCACAGCCAGCTGATACGCGAACGCCTCGTCGCTTCGGCGAATAAGGAAGTCACCGCAATCACGCGCAAGGTTCTGCTCGAAATGGCCCTGAATCAAATCGTCGATTGCGATGGTTTCATCGGGTACAACAAGCCGCATCGCGGGCTTACGCACTGCCGCCTTTTCTGCACGCTGTTCAGCACTCAGAGCACGGCACGTGCCCGCATACACGAGTTTCTCGCCATGGTGCGGCGCCGAAGCCGCATGCAAATCGGCGCGCGTGCAAAAACACGGGTACACCAAGCCGCGCTCAACAAGCGCGTCGAACGCCGTCTGGTAAGCTTCGTCACGGTTATGCTGAAAATAAGGACCTTCGTCCCATGTAAGGCCCAGCGTCTCGAAATCGCGCTGAACAGCGTCGATGAACTGGGGCTTCGAACGCTCGCGGTCCAAATCTTCCACGCGAAGTACCATGGTGCCGCCCTGAGACTTCGCCACAAGCCATGCCACAAGCGCCGAGAAAATATTGCCCGCGTGCATGCGGCCCGTGGGCGAAGGCGCGAAACGGCCTTTGATATGTACGTTGCTGTTTTCCATGCCCTACAGAATAGCACGCAAGGGCGCGCCATCCGAAGAAGGCACGCCCTCACAAAAATTCGTCTACAGCGCTGCGCGGTAGATTTCCACGATGTCGCTTTCTTCAAGCGGCACGAAGCTGCCCACGCATCCGGCAGCGGCCTTCTTCGCCATTGCGGCAAAGTTCTCTTCGTCTTCGATGCCGACTTCATGCAGCTTCGAAGGCAGGCCCATCTGGTTGAACAGGAAATCCTCGGTGCACTCAATAGCAGCAGCTGCGGCCTGAGCATCGTCGGTCTCGGCAATGCCGAACACTGCGCGGCCATATTCGGCGAACACGGCTGCCTTGCTCGGGTCTTTTGCGAGCACGTGTTTCATCCAAACCGGCGTCAGAATGGCCAGGCCCTCGCCGTGGGTGATGTCGTAGAACGCCGAAAGCTCGTGTTCCATGGGGTGCACGCACCACGCCACCTCGGCGCCGCTGTCGAGCAAGCCGTTAATCGCATGCGAGCCGCACCACATAAGGTTCGCGCGGGCATCGTAATTTTCGGGTTCGGCCAGCGCGATGGGACCATAATGCACGAGCGTTTTCAGAATGGCTTCGCTCATGTGCGCCTGCAGCGTTGCGCCTTCAACATTGGTGAAGTAGTTCTCGAACACGTGGCTCATCATGTCGGCGGTGCCGGCGGCCGTCTGCTTCTTCGAAACCGAGAACGTATACGTGGGATCGAGCACCGACATCTTCGGCACGAACAGCGGCGAGCCGGTTCCCCACTTCTCGTTTTTGCTCAAGTCGGAAATCACGGCAAAGGGATCCATCTCGGAACCGGTAGCAGCAAGCGTGAGCACAGAATACACCGGCAGCGCTGCCGTGATTTTCGTACGATCGAGCACCAGGTCCCATGCGTCGCCGTCGTATTTCGCAGCACCAGCGATAACCTTGGCCGCGTCGATAACCGAACCGCCGCCCACGGCGAGCACCATATCAATCGCGTGCTCCTTGCATAGGCGCGCGCCCTCGCGAACCGACTCGATGCGCGGATTGGGCTCAATACCCGAAAGTTCGACCACATGCAGGCCCGCGTCGGCAAGAATCGCCGTGGCCTCATCATACAGGCCGCTCTTCTTAATGGAGCCGCCGCCATAGACGAGCAGCACATTCGAGCCGCTTTCCACAAGTTCGCTCAAATGCGAAATTTGGCCTTTGCCGAAATGAATCCTCGTGGGAACGCAAAACGTGAAATTATTCATGTGAATACCCCTTTCGAATGCCCCTCCATAGAAAGCGGGCCTTAAGAATTGCTTTCCCAGGCCCGCTTTGAATGTATCAATATTCGTTATTTACGCAAGTCTTGCACATGCTTCGTCTTGCCCGTGGAGCGCTCGATGCCGCCAGGTTCGACGAGCTTCACCTTGGAAGCCACAAGCATGACGCTCTTAAGCTTCTCTTCGATCATGCGACGGAATGCATCCATTTCCTCGAAGGAGTCGCTGAAGGCTTCGGGTTTGAGTTCCACATGCACCACCATGCGATCGAGGCCGGTTTCGTTGTCGACCACGATGCGATAATGCGGCGTGACGCCCTCGATGGTGGAAAGCACGTCTTCCACCTGGCTCGGGAACACGTTGGTGCCACGAATGATGAGCATGTCGTCGCAACGGCTGCGCACCTTCTGCATGCGCGCCGTGGTGCGGCCGCACGCGCACTTTTCCTTGATGACATGCGTGAGGTCATGCGTACGATAGCGAAGCACCGGAATGGCATGCTTGCCAAGCGGCGTGAGCACGAGCTCGCCCTCTTCGCCGTCGGGCACCGGCTCGCCGGTCTTCGGATCAACGACTTCCCACAGGAAGTGGTCTTCGGCGATGTGCTGCATGTCGCGGCTCGCGAGGCACTCGCCCGAAACACCTGGGCCCATGACCTCGGTCAGGCCGTAGTTGTCGGTACACACAATATGCATGCGGCTCTCGATTTCAGCCTTCAGGGCGGGCGTGCAAGGCTCGCCACCGAATAGGCCGACGCGCAGCGTGCTCTTCTCCCAATCGATGCCCATCTTCTCGCCCACTTCGCACACATGCATAGCATAGCTCGGCGTGGAAACGAGAACCGTGGAACCGTAGTCTTGGATCATCTGGATCTGGCGCTCGGTATTGCCCGAACCGGCAGGAATCATCATGCAACCAAGACGCTGCAAGCCGTAATGC
Organism: uncultured Slackia sp.; assembly: GCA_934661005.1. Taxonomy (GTDB): domain Bacteria; phylum Actinomycetota; class Coriobacteriia; order Coriobacteriales; family Eggerthellaceae; genus Slackia. The sequence continues at coordinate 3,893 of CAKUIK010000028.1, read as the reverse complement.
AAGCCGAAGCCACCGGTGAACATGCCATAGCCGAATGCCATTTGCACGCGATCGCTGGGCACGACGCCAGCCATTTGCACAAGGCGCATAATGCAATCGGCCCACAGGTCCATGTCGCCACGGTCGTAGCCGACGACAATCGGCTTGCCCGTGGTGCCCGAAGAGGCATGCAGCTCGACGATGTCATCGAGCGACTCAGCGAACAGGCCGTACGGGAAGGTTTCGCGCAGCGCGCTCTTATCGGTAAAGGGAAGCTTGCGTACATCGGCCAGCGTCTTAATGTCGGAAGGCTTCACGCCCATAGCATCCATCTTATCGCGATACCACGCAACGCGGTTATACGTCCATTCAACCTGGTCGATAAGGCGAGCGAGCTGAATAGCCTCGATGCGCTCACGGCTCGCGCACTCGATAGACGGGTTATGGATGGGCAACTCATCGAAGCGCCCCTCGGCCGCCGCCTTCAGCGCAGCGCCCTTCACAGTCATGCCTGCCACGGAACTACCTGCCTTCCTGGGCATTGCTGCGATCAAGGTCGACGAGCGCAGTAAGTTGCGCCTGGTCGATAAGCTCAACCGCCTCTTCCTTCAAGGCCTCTTCGGCCGCTGCCAAGTCTTTCACAGAAATGGCAATATAGGTGGAAACGAGCGAATAGCTGTATTCGACGTTGATGTTCAGCTTCGCGAACACGCCCATTATGCGGGCAAGCTCGCCCGGCTTATCGGGAAGGCGCAGGCACAAAACCTCTTTCGCGACAACGGCGCAACCCATGTCGGCAAGCAGCTGCTTTGCCTTATCGGGGTCATCGACCACGAATCGAACAATGCCATAGTCGCCCGTATCGCTCATGCAATAGCCGCGAACCTGCACTTCGGCCTCGACAAATGCCTCAAGCACGCGAGCCACATGCCCCGGATGGTTCTCAACGAACACGCCAATCTGAGAAATGCTCATACAATTCCCCTTTCAAAGAGGTTTGCCATCGTTTGCCCGTCAGCTCGGCCATGCGACTCCGCTTCGGTCAATCCTGACTCGCACGAAAGCCCACAGGGCATTTAAACGTGCGGAATCTATCGGATTCGCACGGCCGAGCTGACGGACAACATGAAACAAAAAAACGCAATCAACGACGGCTGAAAGCCTCCGTGTGCGGTTCCGATAGATTCCGCACTCGCAGAACAGCACTTAATGTGCTGTTCGTCGCGAGCAGGACTGACCGAAGCGGAAACGCATACGGGGGCTTTCAGCCGCAACGAAGAACGTCCTACTCGTGTTCCTCCACGAACGCACGCCCAAGCTTGAAGGCCGCGATGTTCACGTCCTTGAACTTAGCCGAAACGCGCGACTCGATAACGGAAAGCCAGGTGGCCTCGTCGTAGCTGAGCTTTGTGGAAAGCGCGCCCAGAAGCACGACGTTCACCGCCTTCACGCTGCCGGCCTCTTTCGCCAAAGCCTCGGCTGGCATCAGCACGGCGCCCGCCTGCTCGAGCGATTCCACAACGCCGCTCGGAGCCTTCACGGCACCCGTTGCGACGGGCAGCGGCTTAATGAACTCGTCGTTCACGAGCAGCGCGCCGCCTTCTTTGAGGAACTCGATATTGCGCAGTGCCTCAACCTTCTCGAATGAGACCAGGTAGTCGACGCTGCCCTTGTCGGCAACCATGGAAGCCACCGAATCGCCCAGGCGAACCACGGTGGTAACGGCACCGCCGCGCTGGGCCATGCCGTGGATTTCAGAGAGCTTCACGTCTTGGCCGCACGCCATGGCGACGCGGCTCAAAATGTCGGCGGCGAGAATAGCGCCCTGGCCGCCAACGCCCGACAGAAGCACAGTTTTCGTATCGTTGCTCATTGCCAGCCCTTCCTATTCCGCTTTGCCGATGCAGCCGAACGCGCACGTTTGCGAGCACTGCTCGCAGCCGACGCACAGGTTAGCGTCAATATGGGCCTTGCCATCTTCATCGCGAGAAATGGCCGGGCAGCCGATAAGCGTGCAGGCGCCGCATGCGCGGCAATCGTGAGAAACGACGAGTGCGGGCTCGTGGGTTTTCGAGAGCAACACGCACGGCGAGCAGAAGATGATCACCGAAAGCTCGTCGGCGTTCTGGGCCGCAGCCTTCAGCGCGGCCCGGGTTGCCTTCAAATCCATGGGGTTCACCACGGCGACGTCCTCCACGCCAAGCGCGCGCACCAAGCCAGGCAGATCGAGTTCGCGGCTTTCGCGATGCTGCAGCGTAATGCCATTTACCGGGTTGCCCTGGTGGCCGGTCATAGCCGTCGTGCGATTGTCGAGAATGCACACGATGCCCGCACCGCGGTTGTACACCGTGTTCAAAAGCGACGTAATACCCGAATGCGCGAACGTGGAGTCACCAATAACGGCAACCACGGGCTTATGCTCGCGACCCTGAAGACCCAGCTCGAAGCCATGGCTCATCGAGATAGACGCGCCCATATCGACGCAAGTGTCCATCGCGGAAAGCGGTGCGAGCGCGCCGAGCGTGTAGCACCCGATATCGCCCGTGACGATGGCTTTCATGCGAGAAAGCTCGCGGAACACGAGGCGATGCGGGCAACCAGGGCACAGCGCCGGCGGGCGGCCCGGCAGATCTTCGCGCATCTCGGCGTGCTCAGGAGCCTGAGCGCCGAAAGCAACCGCAATGGCGCCAGGCGTAAGCTCGCCATCGGGGCGCAGCGCGCCTTCGGGCTCGGAAAGCTGCACGCCCAGGGCGCGCACGCCTTCGCTCAAATAATCGCTGCCTTCTTCGATAACGTACACGTTTTCGACAGAGGCGGCGAATTCACGAATCTTCTTCGGGGGAAGCGGCCACGACATGCCAAGCTTCAGAATATCTGCCTGGGGCAGCGCTTCGCGCACGTGCTGGTAGGTGGCTCCGCAGCAGATGACGCCGATTTTGCCCTCGTTGCGCTCAATGCGGTTGAATTCGCACGTTTCGGCATACTCGGTCACAGCGGCCACACGCGCATCGAGCGAAACGCGGCGCGGCTTGGCGTATGCCGGCATCATGACCCACTTCGAAGCGTCTTTCGCGTAGGGTTTCGGCTCAACTTCCACACGTTCTCCCAGTTCAACAGGGCATTTCGTATGGGATACGCGCACCGTGGAACGAATCATACACGGCATATCGAAGCGCTCGGAAACGTCGAAGGCGTTCTTGGTGAACGCGAGCGCCTCGGAGGAATCGGCGGGGTCGAACATGGGAATATGCGCAGCGCGCGCATAAAAGCGCGAGTCCTGCTCGTTTTGGGAGGAATGCATGCCTGGGTCGTCGGCCGCAAGAATTACGAAGCCGCCGTTCACGCCCGTGTAAGCAGCCGTGAACAACGGGTCGGCTGCCACATTGACGCCCACGTGCTTCATGGTCGACAGCACGCGGCGGCCGGCAGCGCACGCGCCCAGGCCAACTTCCACGGCAACCTTCTCATTCGGGCACCACTCGGCATACACGCCAGGCTGCTTTGCGAACGTTTCCATGGTTTCAGTCGAAGGCGTGCCAGGGTACGCCACGCCAATGGTGGCTCCAGCTTCCCACGCGCCGCGCGCGATTGCCTCGTTTCCGGAAATAAGTTCCATAAATCCAATCCCCCTTGGGTCGTGCAAAAACTCGCTTTCGCGACAAGAAAAGGGCCCGCTAGGCGGGCCCACGGACGCCTAGCGCATGGTTGGCGTGGCCAAATACATCAGGCAGAACGTGCCAATCTGAACGATGTCGCCATCGCGTAAGTCGGCGTCTTTCACATTGAGGTTGTTTACCCACAAGCCGTTGAACGAGTCGGCGTCGCTAATGCGGAAACCGGCGGGCGTGCGCTCGATGGTCGCGTGCATGCGCGAAACCGTCATGTCGTTCAAGAAAATGTCGCACTGCGGGCTT
>CAKUIK010000027.1 GCA_934661005.1 uncultured Slackia sp. | reverse complement strand
ACATTCGATGGTAGCCTGGAGGGGATTCCTGGCCGCGCTGCGCGCGCCCCGAACCCTCAGGCTGAAGCCTTCGGGCGAATTCCTAAAAACTGCCCACTGGGCAGTTTTCTTGACGGAATTCCACCTCATCGGTTCGAATCCCCTCAACCTGACCAGATAACAAAACAGGCCAGGCAATCGCCTGACCTGTGACATTCGATGGTAGCCTGGAGGGGATTCGAACCCCCGATCTCCGCCTTGAGAGGGCGGCGTCCTAAACCGCTAGACGACCAGGCCAAAAATGGCTGGGGTGGAAGGAGTCGAACCCTCACATACGGCACCAGAAACCGCTGTCCTGCCATTAGACGACACCCCAGTGATTTGTGCGCTCTTGCGGCGCGAGTTGGTATATTACGGACTTCTCAGCGTTTCGTCAAGAACTTTTCCAACTTTTTTTGAAAAATTTGGTCTTGGGCGTCTTGAACTGCGAAATTCAGGTAGGAATTGAGTGCTTCACGGCTGTTTTCAACTCTGCCTTCGATAACCGCGGCGAGTAGCGCGTCAAGCGTTTTGCCGATTGCCGCGCCTTTAAGGCCCCCCAATTCCGCAACGTCTTTTCCCGAGAGCGCGAGCTGTTTTGCGCCGAGCGGCTTTCCGTCGCGCTCAAGGGCGTCGAGCATGGCGAGTTCTTCGTCGACCTCGAGCGCTCTTGCGGCACCTTTTGGCCCGTGCCCGATTGCGTCGGCCCGCTGAAGCAGGAGCGCGCGTCGCGAGCGCCCCACGTCGCCCCCAAGGCATGCGACAAAAAGTCGCAGGGCTTCTTCGCTCGGTGGGAAACTCGTCGTATGCCATGCGATTGCGTCGGTGGCTTGTTGCGTCGTCTGCCGTCCGATTCGAAGTCGTTGCATGATGCGCTCGGCGGCGACGCTGCTGCGCTGTGCGTGGTCGTGATTCGACTCGGGCTTGGCGATGTCATGAAGGAGCGCTGCCCAACGCAGCACTTCATCGGCGGGCGCTGCGGAGACGCTATGGGCAAGATGTCCGAGCAAATCGTAGGTGTGCCGCTTCGATTTCAGGGTGAATCCCCGCGTGGCTTCGAGCTCTCCAACCGCTTGCGCGACAATGGGAAATTCGCTTTCGATGACGCGCCCGGCGAACGGCGCGCACAAGAGCTTGGTGAATTCGTTGCCCACGCGCTCGCGCGCTACGCTTCCGAGCAGCTTTGCGCACTCGAACGCCGCGTCACGCGTGGCGGCCTCGATCGTGAATCCCGTTTGCGCTTCGAAACGCGCTGCGCGAAGCATGCGCAAGGGGTCTTCCTTGAAGCGCTTGCGGGCATCGCCGACGGCTCGAATGATGCGCGCCTCGATGTCGCGCATGCCGCCGAATGGGTCGAAGATGCCGCGTGCGGGGTGGTAGGCGATGGCGTTCATGGTGAAATCGCGCCGCGCAAGGTCGAGTTCGATGCTGTCGACGAACTCCACGTAATCGGGGTGGCGCGAGTCGGAATAGGGGCCCTCTACGCGATACGTGGTTATTTCGACGGGCTCACCGCATATAACGGCGGTAACGGTTCCGTGTTGCACCCCCGTTTCATGCACGGCGTACCCTGCATTGCGCAGAATGCATTCGGTGCGCTCCCAGGGGGCGCTCGTCGTCACGTCTGCATCGTGGGGCGCACGTTCCATAAGGCTGTCGCGCACCCAACCGCCTACAATCCATGCCTGGTATCCATTTTCTTCCAGCGCGCGAATCGCCGTCGCTGCGGGGGAGTGGGCTATTATTTCGATTCGTTTATCCATGGGAAAAGCATAGTGGAAAAGTGTCGGATGCATGCTTCGTTTCGCGATGTAACACGCTTTTTATGCAAAGCGGGAAAAGGTGTCGCGCTCCTTTCCCGAGTTTTCCGTTCTGATTGATTTACCTGGCGTTTTCCTCGGCGCTTTCTTGGGATTTCCTTCTATAGAATCGCTTCCGTTCCTCGTATCGCGCGGTATGAGCCGCGCACAATATCCAGGCGTTCGCGGGCGCTGGTCAGCTCCGCGGATTCGATAAGAGGAGGAGATGGGCTCATGGGGTACCTTGAAAACGCCGCATGCAATGGCAGGCGTCCGAAGAAGGTTGGGCCGCAAAGAATTTATCCGAGACCGCGCCTTGTCAAGCGACTGGTGGCGGAGCGAGACGTCGCTCGATTTGTGGTTGCGCCGTCCGGGTTCGGCAAAACGAGCTTGGGGCTTGAATATGCGGCGTCGATGTTTTCGTTTCGTGGCGTTCAATGGCTCGATTGCACGAGTCCGTGTTTCCTGCGCGACTTGGACGCGGGCGTTATTGCCACGACGCTCATCGGCCGTCCCGGTCAGTTGAGCCTTGTGGTGTTCGACGACGTTCCTTTTTTGGCGGACGCGCGGCTGGAGCGTTTTTCGCGCGAGGTGGACATGCTGCTCGATGCGGGATGCGAAGTGCTCGCGACCACGACGCCCGCATTCGGCGCCATCGCCGAGATGCAACGCGATAGCGTGGTTGTTGGCGCGCGCGACCTGCTTGTTGATGACTACGAGCTTTCCTCGAGCCATGTGGTCGCGGCGGATGACCTGCGCGAATGTGATCGCGTTCCGGCATTTTTATGGGGCGGGCAAGATGGCATGCGCAAATTTCTGCGGGGCATGCGTCTTGGGGAGATGCCTTCTGAAATGCGCGCTCCCGTATTCGTAATGGGGACGTTGCAGACCGGGTCGTTCGATGACCTGGCGGCGGTTTCCGGGGGTGTGCGGGCCGACGCGCGCCGATTCATCAGCGAGCATTACCCTTATGTGGGGGTTGATTTGGTCGACGAGACCTTTGAGGCGCACGGGTTCGATGTGGCGCAGGTGGTGGAAGGCCTGGGCGAATCGCTCGGTTCCTTTGGCCGCACGATGTCTTCCCCAGCGCGCGACACGCTGTCGACGAAGGTCGCCTGCATGCTCGCCTCGCGCGGCATGGGGCCGCGCGCGTGCGAAATCATGCAGCTGGCTTGTGCGCGCAAACGTCGCATTTCGTGGATACTGCAGCAACAGTGGCATCTGTTCGATGCGGGATGCGTGCGTCCTTTGCAGGAATTATTCGAGAGCCTGGGAGCTCGAAGCACAGGCCTCGATGCTTCGATGATCGCTGCTGCTGCGGCGCGATCGTTCGTGCTTGACGACCGGGAGCGCGCTGCGTCTCTATCGCTTCGCGCCTTAGGCATGCGGGGGCTGGCGTCTGCCGATGCGCTTATATGCGCGCTTGTCGCGCTGGATGTGGGAAGCGAATCGGCACGCTGCGCGGCGCGCGAGACGCTCGAAGGCATTGCTGCTGGCAAAATCGATGCCCTCGCAAATGATGCCTTGGCCCGCCGTATTGCCGCTTCGGCGATTCTGCTCCAGCGCGGCGATGCGTCGAAGGCGTGCAGCGAGCTTTGCGACGCGGGCGTCGATACCCATGTGCCGCGTGCGGCGGCGGTGTATTGCGCAACGCTGCTGGAGCGTGCAGCAAACCGCGTGAACAGGGGAGATCTCGACGTCGTGCTCTCGGTTGCACATGCCCTTGCCCATCGTATGGCCGATTCGACCGAAGAGGCGACGATGTGCGAGGCGATCCTCGTCGCATCGGTCGAGAAATGCGGCGAGGGTGTATCTCTTGCGCCAAATCGTCGGCGGTCGTGCGATGCCTTGGTGGCCGCGCTCGCCGAGCAGCGCCGCGAAGTGCCTCGCACCAATGACGCGTCGGCGCTTGCAATCGCTCGCGATCGCGTTGTGCAAGGCCCGCGTCCTTCCGCCATTCCCGAGATGCGCGTGAGCATCTTTGGCGGAATGGAAGTGACGATTGGCGGGGTTGCGGTCGACCCTCGCTTGTTCGCGAAGCAGCGCACGAAAACGTTGCTGGCCGTGCTCGTGCTGTTTCGCGGGAAGGAAATCTCGCGACCTGAGCTGCTGCGTATTATGTGGCCCGATATGACGGCCGAACGCGCTACGAACAATTTCTATTCGCTCTGGTGCCGCTTGCGCCGCGCGCTCGGCGCAGATTGCGACGAAGATTGCCCGTATCTCGTGCGCCATCGCGCGAGCGTCATGATTGACGCGCGCTACGTGAAAAGCGACGTGGACGAATTCGATGCGCTCTGCCGCACGCTCATGTTCGATGAGCCCAACGCCCGCGCATGGCTTGCGATTTATGAAAGGATAGAGGAAGAGTTCTCTTGCGATTTGCTCCCATCGGAAACAGAGAACGCTTTCATCGACGCGATGCGCCTGAAATATCGCGCCCGCCGAATAGACGCCTACGTCGCTGCGGCCTTGCGGTTGGTTGATGCGGGCGAGGCCGATACCGCGCTGTGGTTTGCGGAAACCGCGGTCGATGCGCGCCCTGGGCGCGAAGATGCTGCGTTTGCCCTCATGCGTGCGCAGGCGGCGAACGGCCAGCGCGTTCAGGCAATGGAAACCTACCGATTGTGCGCCAAATGTCTTGCCGAAGAGCTGGGCATTGATCCGGGGGAACGCATGCAGGAGCTGTATTGCGAACTGCTTAACGGGAAAGAGGCGTCGATGAAGTCGGTTGAATGAAACTTCTGGGTGACGGTTCTTTGTTTGCTTGGTGCCCATTCGATTTCGAGCCTGCTCGCTGTGGTAAAGTTGCCGAACGTGTATAGCTGCGCGCATAGTCGCGCAAACCATTCGAAAATCGATGCCGCCCGCGTGCGTTTGCGGGCAAGATGAGGAAGACCATGGGATTTCTTTCGAAGCTCCTCACGTTCGGCGAGGGCAAGCAGCTCAAGCGCTATCAGTCGCTCGTTGACAAAATCGGCTCGCTTGAGCCGTCTATGCAAGAACTTTCCGATGCCGAGCTCGTGGCGCTCACCGCTGCCTATAAGGAGCGCGCGGCGAATGGCGAGGCCCTCGATAGCCTTCTACCCGAGGCCTTCGCCACGGTGCGCGAGGCTGGCCAGCGCGTTATGGGCATGCGTCACTTCGACGTGCAGCTCATTGGCGGCATGGCGCTTCACGAGGGACAAATCGCTGAAATGAAAACCGGCGAAGGCAAAACGCTCGTTTCGACCCTCGCCGGCTATTTGAACGCGCTTTCCGACAAGGGCGTGCACATTGTTACCGTGAACGACTACCTCGCTCGCCGAGACAGCGAGTGGATGGGCCGTTTGTACCACTTCTTGGGCATGGAAGTGGGCCTGGTGCAAAACGGCATGCGCCAAGCCCAGCGCATTCCTGCATATAAGGCCGATGTCACGTACGGCACCAACGCCGAATTCGGCTTCGACTACCTGCGCGACAACATGGTGACGCGCGCAAGCGCCCGCGTGCAGCGCGGCCACAACTTCGCCATCGTCGACGAGGTCGACTCCATTCTTATCGACGAGGCGCGCACGCCGCTCATCATTTCCGGCGCGGGCGTGAAGGCGGCCGACACCTACAAGAAGTTCTCCCAGGCGATGTTCGGCTTGGTTCGCGACGAAGACTACGAGCTCGACGAGGCGAAGAAGACCATCTTCGCGACCGAGAGTGGCTTGGCGAAAATCGAGGCGCGTCTGGGCATCGACGATATCTACGACGACCCTTCGGGCCAGCTCGCGAACCATTTGCAGCAGGCTTTGAAGGCCCACTTCATGTTCCACCGCGACATCGACTACGTCGTGGTGGGCGGCGAGGTGAAGATCGTCGACGAGAACACGGGCCGCATTATGGAAGGCCGTCGCTGGTCTGAAGGCTTGCACCAGGCGATGGAAGCGAAGGAAAACGTTCGCATTCGCGAAGAGAACCAAACCCTGGCGACCATCACGCTGCAGAATTACTTCCGCCTGTACGACAAGCTTTCGGGCATGACGGGTACCGCTATGACCGAAGACGCTGAGTTCCGTCAGATCTACAAGTTGCCCGTCGTGGCTATTCCGCCGAACAAGCCCGTTATTCGTAAGGACGAAAACGACCTGGTGTATCGAACCATCGAGGCGAAATATCAAGCCGTGGCCGATGACGTGCAGGAACGCCACGCAGCGGGCCAGCCCTGCTTGGTGGGTACCGTTTCAGTCGAAAGCTCCGAGAAGCTCTCGCGCCTGCTCGACAAGCGCGGCATTCCCCATGAGACCTTGAACGCGAAAAACCATGAGCGCGAAGCCCATATCGTTGCGCAGGCGGGCCGTTTGGGCGCCGTGACCATTGCGACGAACATGGCCGGCCGTGGTACCGACATCTTGCTCGGCGGCAACCCCGAAGTGCTCGCCGACGACGTGCTGCGCCAGCGCGGCTTCGACCCTGAGGCCACGCCCGAGACCGAGGCGCAGGAAGGCGAGAACCAGCTGAAGGTTCCCACGCAGGCCGACCGCGATGCGGCGCTTGCCGAGGCGAGGGCAACGTGCAAACGCGAGCAGGAGCAGGTGCGCCGTGCGGGCGGCTTGGCCGTTATCGGCACCGAGCGCCACGAGAGCCGACGCATCGACAACCAGCTGCGTGGCCGTGCCGGCCGTCAGGGCGACCCGGGCCTCACGCAGTTCTATCTTTCGCTCGAAGACGATCTTATGCGCCTGTTCGGTGGCAACCGCATGGATTCCATCAGCCATATGATGGAGAAAACCGGCGCGACCGATGACATGCCTATTCAGGCGGGCATGGTGACCAAGGCCATCGAGAGCGCCCAGCGCCAAGTCGAGGCCATGCACTTCGCCGCCCGTAAGAACGTGCTCGAATACGACGATGTCATGAACTTGCAGCGTAACGCCATCTATAAGGAGCGCAACGCGATTCTCGACGGCAAAGACCTTTCTTCTCGCATTGAGGAAATCGTTGAAGACGAGGTCGGCGGCGTGATTGACGAGAACTGCCCGGCGAAGCTTCCGAGCGACGACTGGGATATGAAGGCCGTTGACGCGTGGGCGGCGAACATGACGGGCGAGGCGACCTTCAAGGCCGAGGAAATCGACCACGAAGACGACTCCGAGGTGCTTGAAGACGCTCTTGGGGAATACCTCATGGGCACGTATCACGCCAAGGAGGAAACTCTCGGCGCCGATGCGATGCGCCAGCTCGAAAGCCAGGTCATGCTGCGCATCATGGATGTGCGCTGGATGAACCATCTGCAGGCTATGGACTATTTGAAAACGGGCATCGGGCTGCGCGCCTTCGGTCAGCGCGACCCGCTCGTCGAGTATAAAGAGGAAGCGCACCGCGCATTCTCGGAGCTTACGGCTTCGATGTACGAAGACTTCCTGCGCACGCTTTTGCGCCTGCGTCTTGCGACGCCCGTGGAGCAAGAGGAGTCGTCGCCCCTCGATGGCAAGGTGAGTTACTCCTCGCCTGAGGCCGCGCTTTCCGAGAATACCATCGCGGGCCGCGGCGCCCGCCGTCCCGCACAGGCGACCGCCGGCCAACCGCCGAAGCCCGCCGCAACGGCGAAGCCGAAGACCTATCGCAAAGATGAGGACTCCGACCCCTATGTGAACGTGAAGCCCAACGATCCCTGCCCGTGCGGAAGCGGGAAGAAGTTCAAGAAGTGCCACGGCTTCAATAGGTGATAGAATGCCGCGTCGCTTTGAGGGGCGGCGCGGCGATGGGTGCTGCATGTCGCATGACGGCCGATGCTGCAGCGAGGCGCGAATGCATTTCGCTTTTTGCTGAGTTCGACATCGAAGCGATATCCGCTTTTTGCTCGGCCCGATGCACCATCGGGCCGTTGCTCGTATCGGGGCTTTTCCGCTCGTCCCGAAAACGTTGCCGAAATACTGTTTTTGAATTCTGAATGGTTTGAGCTATGGCTGAGAAAGAAAACCTGAACATCGACGATGTCGCCGAGCGCTTGGCTGCGGCGCATGAATACTTGCATATCGAAGACTCCAAAGCCGAGCTCGTCAATCTCGACCACAAGGCGGCGCAGCCTGGTTTCTGGGACGACGCTGCCGCTGCGCAGGAAGTTTCGAAGAAGGCGAGCAACCTGCGCGACACGCTCAACGCGTATGACGTCGCGTGCGGATTGCTCGACGACGCCCGCGCGGCCGATGAGCTTGCCAGCGAAGACGAGGGCTTCGCCGCCGAGGTGCAGATGTGCCTCTCGAAGCTCGATTCCATGCTCGACCAATTCGAGATCGATTCTTGGTTCGCCGACGACCTCGATTCGTCCGACGCCATCGTCTCGGTGAACCCGGGCCAGGGCGGGCTCGAGGCGCAAGACTGGACCGACATGCTCTATCGCATGTATTCGCGCTACATCGAGAAAAAAGGCTGGAAGCTCAAGGTGCTCGACGTGGTGCCGGGCGAGGGCATTGGCCTCGATCGCGCGGTGTTCCAGGTGGAAGGCAAAAACGCCTATGGCATGCTGCGCAGCGAGCATGGCGTACATCGACTCGTGCGCATTTCCCCGACCGATATCAAGGGGCGTCGTCAAACGACGTTCGCCGGCGTGGAGGTCATGCCCGTGATGTCTGACGACATCGAGGTGAACCTGAATCCCAGCGATGTGCGCGTCGATGTGTACCGCTCGAGCGGCCCAGGCGGCCAGTGCGTGAACACTACCGATTCGGCCGTGCGGCTCACGCATATTCCCACGGGCATCGTCGTTACCTGCCAAAACGAGAAGAGCCAGCTCATGAACAAGGAATCTGCGTTCAAGGTGCTGCGCGGCAAGCTTTACGAGCTTGAGCGCCAGAAGCGCGATGCGGAACTCGACGCCATTCGCGGCGAAAAGCAGGAAAACGGCTTTGGCAGCCAGATTCGCAACTACGTGCTCTACCCGTATCAGCTCGTGAAGGATTTGCGCAGCGGCGTGGAAACGAGCAATGTCGATGCGGTGCTCGATGGCGATATCGATGAATTCGTTGTGGGCTATCATCGTTGGCGCGTATCTCAATAGCCTGAAGCGCGAATTTGCGATACGATGCAATCAATTGCGTGATGAGGCGTCCCGCGCATGCGGGGCGCTTTTTTCTGAAACGACAGAAAGGGGCGTCGTGAATCTCGAAGAGCTGAAGAGCATGGCCGGCGATATCCGCGTCGATATCGTGAAAATGGTGGCCGAGGCTGGAAGCGGGCATCCGGGTGGCTCGCTTTCGGCCGCCGACATTATGTGCGCGCTGTATTTCGGTGGCGTGCTCAAGCATGATGCGGAAAATCCGAAGGCTGAAGACCGTGACCGTTTCCTGCTTTCGAAGGGCCATGCGGCGCCGGCGCTTTATGCCACGCTCGCCGAGGCTGGCTATTTCCCGAAAGAGGAGCTTGCTACGCTGCGCAAGCTGCACAGCCGCCTGCAGGGCCATCCCGACTGCAAGAAGCTGCCGGGCGTCGAAGCCTCTACGGGCTCGCTTGGCCAGGGCCTCTCCATTGCTGCCGGCATGGCTCTCGGCCTGAAGCTCAATGGTTCTGAGTCTTCGGTGTTCACCCTTATGGGCGACGGCGAGTGCCAAGAGGGCCAGGTATGGGAGGCTGCGATGTTCGCGGCTCACAAGGGCCTCGATAATCTCGTCGCCATCGTCGACCACAACCACCTGCAGATCGACGGCCGCATCGAAACCGTATGCTCGCCGGAGGACTTGGGCGACAAGTTCCGTTCGTTCGGCTGGCAGGTGTTCCAGTGCGACGGCAACGATATGGAAGCTATTCTCGCCACGCTTGAAAGCGCCAAGGAATCCCGCGGCGGCAAGCCGTGCGTAATCGTCGCCGAAACCACCAAGGGCAAGGGTGTTTCCTTTATGGAAGACCAGGCTGGCTGGCATGGCAAGGCACCGAACGCCGAGCAAACCGAGCAGGCTCTCTCTGAACTCACCGCGAACAAGGAGGCAAAATAATGGCTGCAGAGAAAAAAGCAACCCGCGCCGCCTACGGTGAGACGCTGGTCGAGCTGGTGGAGCAGGGCATTGACGTCGTAGCCGTCGAGGCCGACCTTTCTGGTTCCACCACCACCAACAAGCTGGGCGCCGCATACCCTGAGCGCCTGGTGAATGTTGGCATTGCCGAGCAGGACATGGTTGGCGTGGCCGCTGGCCTCTCGCTTACGGGCCACACCGCATTCACCGGCTCGTTCGCCGTGTTCGGCACGGGCCGTGTATACGATCAAATTCGTAACACGGTGTGCTATGCGAATCTGAACGTGAAAATCGCCCCGACGCATGCCGGCATTTCCGTAGGCCCCGACGGCGGCAGCCATCAGATGGTCGAGGATATCGCCCTTATGCGCGTGCTGCCGAATATGCGCGTTCTTGTTCCTGCCGATTACTACGCTGCGAAGGCCGCTATTAAACTGGCCGCCGAAACGCCGGGCCCCGTGTATGTGCGCATGGGCCGCGCGTCGGTGCCGTGCGTCTATGAGCCCGGCAAAGAGCTCGAAATGGGTCGTGCGTATGTGCTGCGCGAGGGAAGCGATGTCTCCATCGTCGCATGTGGCGTCGAAATCGACGAGGCCCTGAAGGCCGCTGAGCTGCTTGCTGCCGAGGGCATTTCCGCAGAGGTCATTGACGCATTCTGCGTGAAGCCGCTCGATGAGGACACCATCTTGGCGTCGGTCGAGAAGACGGGCTGCATCGTGACCGCTGAAGAGCATTCCGTTATCGGCGGCCTTGGTGGCGCCGTGGCAGAATGCCTCGCCGCAAAGCGCCCCGCTCCGCTTGAGCGCGTGGGCATGCAGGATTGCTTCGGCACGTCGGCAAGCTACGAGGAGCTGCTCGTTGAGTTCCATATGGATGCCGCCGCTATCGCCGAGGCAGCCAAAAAGGCTATTTCTCGCAAATAGCGCATTTGCATTGTTTGCTCAAGGCCGGGTTTATGCCCGGCCTTTTCTTATGCGCGGGAATGGGAAGCGATGGTTGCTCGCGATTTCGCGTTCGCCGCGGCACCCCGAGGGGCTCACCGAAACCACGGCTCGCTACCGTTCGCTGCGCTCACTATGCGCTCGCCTGGCTGCGTTTCGTTTTTGAATAAGATCATGTTTGAACGCAGACGGTTCAGGAGAGCCCCTCGGGGTGCCGCGGCGAACATGCCACATTTTTGCGGGCTATTCTTGCCATGGGCGCACCCCTTGCTTTTCAGGCTCTGTTCAGCGCAGTGTTTGTTTCGTAGCGAAGCAAGCGGGAATGTGCGTGTCTTGGTAGAATGAGCAGGTTGAGTCCAGTAACCATTATTTGAACGGAGCACTCTGTGACGAACACCAATGACGCGCGACGTCGCGATTCCCTCGAAGCGGGGGCAACGTCGCGGGTGACGCCGCCTGTGGGCCGCCATGCCGCCCATGCGGGTTCCAGCGTCACTCGATCCGCGGATGCCACCTCGGCAAACCGCGCTGTGAGCCCCCAGGCAACTGGCGCGCTCCCCGCAACGAATCAATCTGCGCCCGGCCGTACTGGCCGCGGCCGCCATGTTCCTGCCCAACCGGCTATTCGTTCCGATTTGTCGGCCGCGCTTCCTTCTCTGTCGATCGAAGACGCGCAGCAGTCCCAGCCCATGGGCGCGCCCGTCATCACTTTCGATCATGTGACGAAGGTCTACCAGGCGCAGCCGAACAAGCCTTCGTTGCACGATATCTCCCTGCAAATCTATGCGGGTGAATTCGTCTTCCTCGTTGGCCATTCGGGTTCGGGCAAATCCACGTTCATCAAGCTCATTACTCGCGAGCTCAAGCCGTCGAGCGGGCACATCTATGTCGCCGACGAAGACCTCACGACCATGCGCGACTGGCGCGTGCCGTATCTTCGCCGCAACATCGGCTGCGTTTTCCAAGACTTCAAATTGCTGCCGAACAAAACCGTTTTCGAGAACGTTTCGTTCGCGCTTGAGGTTATCGGCAAAAGCCGTCACGTGATCAAGACTCAGGTTCCCGAGGTTTTGCGCCTGGTTGGCTTGCAAGACAAGCTCAACAAGCGCCCCGACCAGCTTTCCGGTGGCGAGCAGCAGCGCGTTTCCATCGCTCGCGCCATCGTGAACCGTCCGCCCCTTCTGGTGTGCGACGAGCCCACGGGCAACCTCGACCCGCAAACCTCGCGTGGCATCATGGATCTGCTCGAGCGCATTAACCGCACGGGCACCACGGTGCTCGTGGCAACGCACGACCGCGAGATGGTCGATAACATGCGTCGCCGCGTTATCGCTCTCGACAACGGTCAGTTGACCCGCGACCAAGATAGGGGTGTGTACGGTTTCGATGTCTAGTCTTTTCTACTTCTTCAAAGAATCGCTCACGGGCTTTACGCGAAACCTTTCCACGACGCTCGGTTCGATTGTCACGATTTTCCTGTCCCTGCTCATCATCGGCATCTTCCTGGTTGGCGGCCTTATCGTCGATAACACGGTGAAGTCGGTGGAAGACAAGGTTTCCATCACGGCGTATGTCTCTGACGATGCGGAGCAATCCGATATCGATACGGTCATGAAGGCCATCGAGAAGATGGACGGCGTGCAAAGCGTCGGCTTCACCACGAAAGACGAGGCCCTGCAGAACTTCAGCAACTCCATGAGCTCCTTCGAAATCGTCGAGCAGCTCGATGGCATGAACCCGCTGCCGGCTTCCATCGATGTTGAGCTGGCCGACCCGCAGATGGTCGAAGGCATCGCTTCTCAAATCGAGGGCAACTCCACGTTTGCGAAGATCGCCGACGAGGAAAACCCGGCCGATAGCATCAAATACGGCCAGAGCAGCGTAAAACGCCTGTTCGAGCTCACGAATTACATTCGCTACATTGGCGTTGCGCTCATCGCTTTGCTCATCTTCATCGCGTTGGTGTTCATCAATAACACCATTCGCCTGGCTATTTTGGCGCGCCGTAAGGAAATCGCCATCATGCGTCTGGTGGGCGCCAGCAACGGCTTCATTCGCGGGCCCTTCCTTATGGAAGGCGCGATGCATGCCGTCATCGGTTCGGCTCTCGCCATTCTGTCCATTGAAATGCTGCGCCGCTTCGCGCTGCCGCAGGTTTCGAACACCTTGGCGTGGTTGCCTATCGACTTGTCCATGACGTCGTATCTCATGATCTATGCCGCGCTCATCGTTGCTGGCTTGGTCATTGCTGGCATCGGTTCGCTGTTTGCTATGCGACGCTACTTGAAGGTGTAACGAATCCTCATGTCTATGTCTATGCGACACCGCAAAGGCCATATCGACGTAACGACCCGCAACGCGCGCATCATAAAGCAACTCGCTTTATGCATGTGCGCGGTTGCGCTTTTTTGTGCCGGTTTTGTCGTGCGCGGAAACCACGACCTTATGAGTCGCTTGGGAATTGAAGAACCTGAAACGAAAGCCGCCGCCCAGGCGGCTTCGGCCGATTCTGGCGAGGTCGCCTCGCGCCTGAACGAGGTCGAGGGCATTTTGGCGAAGTCGAGCCTCGATTCCTACGACACCGATGCGTGCACGTCGGCTGTGCTGGAGTCGTTCCTCCAATCCACGAACGATTCGTTCACGCGCTATTATTCTCCCGATCGCTATTCGACGTATGTCGACGTAACGGCTTCGGAAGACTATCCGGGCGTGGGCGTGTTCTTCTCGGAATACAACGGACAGGCTTATGCGCTTGACGTGTTTGAGAATTCCTCGGCAAGCGACGCGGGCGTTTTGCCGGGTGACTTCGTGGTTGCCATTGACGGCGACCGTTCGCAGGAATGGACGTCGACCGAGGTCATCAATGCCGTGCAGCGCGAAGCTGGCTCGACCGTCGTTATCACGTGGCGTCGCCCCGCGTCGCTCGATGCCTCGGGTGGGGACGAATTCACCACGACGCTTGTGTGCACCGACTATACCGAGCCGAATGTCACCGCTCAGCTGCAGAACAACGTCGGCTATATCAAGCTGCGCCAGTTCACGCAGAACGCTGACTCACTCGTACGCCAGGCAATTGAGCAGCTTTCGTCGCAGGGCGCCCAATCGTTCGTGCTCGATTTGCGCGATAATCCCGGCGGCTATTTGAACAAGGCAGTCGACGTGGCTTCGCTGTTCGTGAAGAGTGGCGTCGTGGTCGAAATTGATACGGTCGATGCGCAAACCACCAAGCAGGTTTCGGGCAATGTGGCGACCGATGCTCCGGTCGTTGTTCTGGTGAACGGCAATACCGCGGGGTCTGCCGAGGTGCTCGCGGCCGCGCTGCGCGATTCGAACCGCGCGACGCTCGTGGGCGTCAACACCATGGGCCGCGGCTCCGTGCAAGTTACCAAGCCACTTTCGTTCGGCGGTGCGCTGCGCTATACGGCTGCGCGCTACAAGAGCCCTTCGGGATACACGATCGATGGCGTGGGCGTGTCGCCCGATGTGGTGATTTCGCTGCGTGAGGGTTCGTCGGTCGACAATCAGAAGGAAATCGCCGTCGAGACGGCAGCATCGCTCGCGGTGAACTAGCCGCGCGCACGCCTCATGCGAGTTCTATCAAGCCGGGGTCGCGGCATTGTTTGCGGCCCCGGCTTGCTGTTTTTGTGGCATGATTGCTCTTGTTGCTGCTGGGCTTCGCCGAGCAACCTTGCTGTGGTTACGATTCGCTATCGATTCTTTTTTGCGCCCGTATTCTGTGCGAAAGTAGCCACGATTTTGAACGCATTTCGACGAACTGCGAACTACGGTGGGTTTCGCAGCTGTTTTCTTGTTCACATTCCATTTGATTGCATGAAGGAATTCTATGTCTCGTTCACGTACTAGAAAAAGCTCCGCCCGCCGCACTCCGCGCATTTTGCCGCAAGGCGTTCTGAAAATGTCGGGCGCGGGGTATGGTTTCGTCCAGACTTCCGAAGGGGAGTTCTTCATTCCCGCTTCGAAAACGGCCGATGCATTCGACGGCGACGTGGTTGAGGTCGCCCGCATTCACGATGGCGAACGCGATGGGGCCTTTGAAGACAGGCTTCGCGGGCGCGTGGTTCGCGTGGTGGGCCGCGCGCACGAAACGGTTGTGGGACGATACGAGGTCGCCGAGCCTTTTGGCGTCGTCGTTCCCGAAGACCCGCGCATCAAGCACGACATTTTCACCCTGCGCAGTGATGCCCCCCATGTAAAAGACGGCGATATCGTGCGTGTTCGCATGACGTCGTTTCCCTCGCGGCGTGAGCCTGCGCAAGGCATCGTTGAAGAAGTGCTTGGCCATGAGGGGCGGCCGGGCGCCGACGTCGAGCTGATTATCGCTCGGCATAAGCTTGCCACGGCATTTTCTGCAACCTCGCTTGCCGAGGTGGAAGGTGCCGCCGTCGATGCCGACGAGGCGTTCAACAGCGGACGCTATGTTGATTTGCGCGACGAGCTTGTATTTACCGTTGACCCCGACGACGCGAAAGACTTCGACGATGCTGTGAGTGCGGCATGCGTTCGGCTCGAAGGGCCGGCGACGCTTCGCGCGGCACACGGGGCGCTCGCTGTTGAAGACGGTAGGCTCGAAGCGAAGTCGTTTCATGCGGATTCCGACGATGCGTCGGCTAAGGGCGCCCGTTTCTTCATTCTGGGCGTGCATATTGCCGACGTGTCGCATTATGTCCCCTGGAATTCCCAGGTCGACCTTGAAGCTCGCGAACGCGCGACGAGCGTGTATTTGGTCGACCGCGTGGTGCCGATGCTGCCCGAGGTGCTTTCGAACGACGTTTGCTCGCTTCGGCCCAACGAGGAGCGCCGCGCGATGAGCGTCGAGATGCTCATCGACGAAAAAGGCAGCGTTCGCGATGCCCGCATAACCCCTTCGGTCATTCAATCGAAGGCGCGTCTTACATACGGCATCGTGCAGGCTGCCATCGATGCCACACGGGAGGGCGATGAGGCGGCGTCGGTCGCGGCGCTGCGTCCCATGGCGGGGTCGCATGCCGAGGCCATTTCGCATTCGGTCGCTCTTTTGCACGAAATCGCCCACGCGCTTCATGCCAATCGCGTGCGCCGCGGAGGCATGGATTTCGAAAGCGAGGAGGCCCGCGTTCGCCTGAACGACGAGGGCACGCCTGTCGGCGTGACTATCCGCCGCAAAACCGACGCGACGGCGCTTGTGGAGGAGGCCATGATCGCGGCCAACGAGGCGGTAGCCCGCCATCTGCGCGATGCGGGGATCCCATCGATTTTCCGTGTGCATGAGCCGCCTTCATCGGGCGATTTGGCGGAGCTCGTTCCAATTCTTCAGGAATTCGGCTACGACAGGCACGTGTCGCTTGCGAATTTCAAGGCGGGCGATCCCTTCGCCATTCAGCAGGTGCTCATCTTCGCGCATGGGCGTAGCGAGGAATTCCTCGTGTCGTCGCTCGTGGTGCGCGCGATGAAGCGCGCGGTCTACGTTGATTCGTGCGAGGGGCACTTCGGGCTCGCGAGTACGGCATACACGCATTTCACGAGTCCCATTCGCCGTTATCCCGACCTTATGGTGCATCGCATGCTGAAAGTGGCGCTTTTTGGTCGCACGGGCGAGACCTCGGGGCTCGAATCTGCCCTGGCGCGCATCGCCGACCATGCGTCGACCGCCGAGCGCACCGCCGAAGAAGCGGCGCGCGAATCGCAAGAGCTCAAGTTGTACGAGCTGCTCGAGCAGCGCATTGGCGATGAGGTCGATGGCATGATCTCGGGCGTTATGGCTCAGGGCTTTTTCGTGCGCCTGGCCGATACGTGCGAGGGCTTCGTTTCGCTGCGCGATACGGGGGAGTATTTTGTGCTCGATGCGGCGCGACGCGTGCTGTTCGGTTCGGATTCTGGCACGGTCTACCGTTTGGGCACGAAGGTACGCGTGCGCATTTCGTCGGTGTATCCCTATGCCCGCCGCGCCGACTTCGACCTCGTGCGCCGCATTGGTCCCAGGCTCGTCGCGCGAAAGTAATGCACTGTTTCTGGCGCGTCTTTTCTCTTCGCGTTGGCGCGGTATACTCGAGGTTCGCAATATCGTGGGGAAGGGGCCATCGTGCTTTCTGAGGAAACGCTTTCACCTATGTGCGCGCCGCGCGTTTTGCATCGTGGGCGCTCGATCGCCGCAGGCGGCCGCTCGGTGTACGACCGCCGCGTGCGCTACGACGGCGAGTCGACCATCGTCAACGCGGTCGTGGCCTCTCAGACGAGCGCTACCGAGGGGTATCGCGTGATGGTGCAGCTCAACGAAGGCGCCGATTTCGTTGAGGACTATTCCTGCACCTGCCCCGCGGCATTCCAATACGACGGCATGTGCAAGCATGCCGTGGCCCTCGCGTTTGATTATGCGGCTCGCCCCGATAGCTACGTGGGCTTTCGTCGCGATCGTTCCGCCGCCTCTTCCGACTGCATTGCGGCGTTCATGGAGCGCGCCGAGCGTCTCGAGCGCGACGACACCCCTGAAGGCAGCGTTGACGTGCTGTGCGATTTCACCGTGGAATATGGAGAGTGGTCCATGGGGTTGCGCGTGGCGACCGATGACGCGTCGTACATCGTAAAGAACATCTCTGATTTCTGTCGTCGCCTAGAAGAAGGCGCTTATTTCGAATACGGAAAGAAGCTCGCTTTCACCCACGTGCCCTCGCGCTTCACGCAGCGAGGCCGCGCAATAGCCCAACTCGTCGCTGGAATCGTTGACGCCCAACGCCGCAGCGCGCCGCTGGCATCGTGGCGATATGCGGCGCCGAGCGTGGGTCGCACCATGTCCCTTTCCGAGGGCGATATGGTCGACATCCTTTCTCTGCTTGAGGGCGAAGCGTTTTCCATCAAGGGCGCCGACGGCATTGCTCCAAGCGTGGCACGGGTGCGCGTGGTTGACGCCGATCCCGAAATCTCGCTTGCCGTGAGAGCTTCGTCGCGCGGCGGGTTCACCGTCGAACGCGGTAGTCGTATTTGGATTGCGGGCCGCGCGTCCAGCCTTTTCGTGTGGCTCGGGGGCGGCGAATTCTATCGATGTTCGAGCGATTTCATGAAGTGCGCCGATTTCCTGCGGGGCGTGTACGGAAGCGAGGAAAGCCGCCCGTTTGTGGCCGAGCGCGATATGCCGCTTTTCTGCGCGACGGCGCTGCCCGCGATTGAGAAGCGCCTGCGCGTCGAGTTGCCTGCCGATATCGACAAATACCGCCCGGTTACGTGCTCGCTCGAGTTCTTTTTCGACAAGGACAAAACGAGCGTGACCATGCGCGCCCAGGCCGTCTACGGTGCGATTCGCTACGATTTGGTGGGTGAGCTCACCGATCGCCCCGAGCCTGAGGGCATGCCGCTTCCCATTCGAGATGTGAAGCGCGAAGCCAAGGCGCGCTCGCTTGCCGCGCGCTATTTCGGTGCGGGCGCATCGCTTGCGCTGTCCGACGGAGATGCCGTGGGCGCGTTGCTTTTCGGCGGACTCGTGGAATTCCGCGAGGCGGGCACGGTGTTTACCACGCCGGCGTTCGATCGCCTTATTCGTGACGTGAAACCGCGCGTCACCATGGGCGTGTCGCTTTCGGGCAACCTCATCAATCTCGTGGTCGATGCGGGCGATTTGCCGGCATCGGAGCTTTCGGCGCTGCTTTCGAGCTATCGCCGCCGCAAGCGCTACCATCGCCTGCGCTCGGGCGCGTTCATCGACTTGAAGGAAGCCGACCTCTCGCAGCTCGACCGTCTGGCGGGCGATTTGGGGCTTACCGCGCGCGAGCTTGCGAGCGGTCACGCGTTTTTGCCGGCGTATCGCGCGTTCTATTTGAATGAGGAAGCGAACCTTGAGCGCGATCGGAGCTTCGAACAATACATCGAGCATTTCAAGGCCGTGAATGAGGCCGACTATGCCGTGCCGTCTGCGCTTGCGGGCGTGCTGCGACCCTACCAGGAGTCGGGTTTCCGTTGGCTTTCGGCGCGCTGCGACGCCGATTTCGGCGGCGTGTTGGCCGACGAGATGGGCTTGGGCAAATCGCTGCAGCTCATCTCGCTTCTTTTGGCGCGCCATGGCGAGCGGCAACCGCACCCGAGCCTCATCGTGTGCCCGGCTTCGCTTGTGTATAACTGGACCGCCGAGTTCGAGCGATTCGCGCCCGAGCTTTCCGTGGTGGCCGTGGCGGGCGGCGCCCAAGAGCGCCGTGCCGCGCGCCGCGAGGCATTCGAGGGCCGCAGCCGCATCGATGTGCTGGTTACGTCATATGACCTGCTTCGCATCGATGCCGACGACTGGTCGAAGCGCCATATTTCCATTTGCGCGCTCGACGAGGCGCAATACATCAAAAATCCCGCCGCGCTCACGACGCGTGCGGTGAAAAGCCTCAAGGCCGATCATAGGTTCGCGCTCACGGGCACGCCCATGGAAAACCGTCTTTCGGAGCTTTGGAGCATTTTCGATTTCCTGATGCCCGGCCTGCTTGGGCCGTATGCGCGCTTCCGCGAGCGTTTCGAATCACCCATTGTGGGCGGGGACGATGCCGTTGCGCGCCGCTTGCAGGCGATTGTTGGTCCTTTCATGCTGCGCCGCCTGAAGGCCGACGTGCTCACCGATTTGCCCGACAAGCTCGAGTCGGTGGTGTACGCGAATATGGATGGTGAGCAGAGGAGGCTCTACGACGCGCACGAGCAGCATCTTCGCGAGGAGCTCACCGCGCAGCGCATCTTCCGCAAAGAGCGCGAAGCGGCCCGAGCCGCGGGAAAGCCCGTGTCTACCGTCGAGGTGCTCGCCGAAATCACGCGTTTACGCCAGTTGTGCTGCGATCCGCGTTTGGTGTATGAAGACTACCGTGGGCCTTCTGCCAAGCTCGACGCGATTGTCGATTTGGTCTCGTCGGCCGTCGAAGGCGGGGAAAAGACGCTCGTGTTCTCGCAATTCACGAGCTTTTTGGAGCTTATTTCCGAACGGTTGCGCAATGCGGGCATCGCGCACTATTCCATAACGGGCTCCACGCCGAAGAAAGAGCGCGTGCGTCTCGTCGACGCGTTCAACGAAGACGACACGCCGGCATTCCTCGTATCGTTGAAGGCGGGCGGTACGGGCTTGAACCTTACGGGCGCGTCGGTCGTGATTCACGCCGACCCGTGGTGGAACGCCGCGGCGCAAAGCCAGGCGACCGACCGCGCGCATCGCATCGGCCAAACGCGCGTCGTGAGCGTCGAGAAAGTGGTGGCGAAAAACACGATTGAGGAACGTATCGTGCGTTTGCAGCAAACGAAGAGCGAGTTGGCCGACCAAGTTGTGGGCGCGGGCGGAATTTCGCTCGCATCGCTCGATGCCGACGACCTCTACGAGCTGCTACAGGGGTAGAGCGAGGTGTTTCCTTAATCTGCATGACACCATACGAGCGCGGCGAACGGTATAATGTCGCGAGCCGCCGCGTTCTTCGGCGGCATGAAGCACGAATGAGAGGTGGCGCGTGGCGCGCGAAAAAAAGCAAATCGCGAAAAACCGCAAGGCTTTCCACGATTACGAAATAATTGAAACGTTTGAGGCGGGCATTGCGCTCACCGGTACCGAGGTGTGCTCGCTGCGCGAGAACAACTGCCAGCTCACCGATTGCTTTGTGCTCATTCGCAAGGGCGAGGCGTGGCTTAACGGGCTGCACATCTCGCCGTATTCGCATGGCAATTTGAACAATCCCGACCCCGACCGCAAGCGCAAGCTGCTGCTTCATCGCAAACAGATTCGCTATTTGGAGCAGAAAACGCGCGAGGCGGGCCTGGCGATTGTTCCTCTTGGAATTTATTTCTCGACAAATGGCTTGGTAAAGCTTGAAATCGCGCTTGCTCGCGGCAAGAAGCTGCACGATAAGCGCCAGGCGATGGCGGAGCGCGATTCCAAGCGTGAAATCGCTCGCGCATTGAAGATGCGTTCTCGTTAATCGGCAAGGTGCCCTGCGGGGCTTGAACAGGGGGTTCATACATGGGAATTTTCAGGAAAGCAACTCGCTTGGGCGGCCGCGTGGCGAAAAACGCCGCAAGGCAGATCGTCATGCCCGAAGACGAGAAATCGAAGAAGGATAAAGACGACAAGCAGGCCGAGCCGGCAGCGCCGCAGCATTCCGACGCTGAATACGATGAGTTGCAGGAGAAATACAACGCGCTCATGACTGAAAAGTGGAAGGAATACTACAAAGCGAGCTGCGACGGCGAGTGCGAGACGTGCGAGTACTACGACTGGTGCCCCGACGATTTCGACGGCGTGTTCGAAGACGAGGCGCCTGCTGAAGAAGAGGCCGCTGCGGCTGCCGACGAGGCTGCTGAGGACGCAGAGGCCGAGGGCGTCGAGGGTGTCGATGCCGAAGAAGTCGACGAGACCAATGAGCCCGAGGCGGACGACGTCGAGCTCACCGACGAGGAGCGCGCCGCGAAGGCTGCCGCCGAGGCGTATTACGAAGACGGCTGCGACGGCGACTGCGATAACTGCGAGCATTACGACTGGTGCCCGGCCGAAGAGGAAGATGAGGACGATAAGGTTCTCTTCAAGGGCGTTACGCAGGGCGACGTGAAGAATGCGGCCAAGGGCGGCGTGGAGCTTGCACGCGAGACCGCGCTCGCGGCGCGCGATTTGAAAGAGGCCCTCGACGACATCACGGGCGGCATGAATCTCAAGGAACTGTTGAAATAAAGTTTCAGGAGCGTGTCGGCATTTGACATTGGCCGCCGCCTCGATACAATAGGTTTTCCGCTGGGGCAACCCGGCATGGTGCTTGACAAAAGCATATCGCATGGTGGACAGCACCCTCGGCGCCTGCGCGGCGCGCATTTGGGGGCGACTGGTTTCGACATGGTACGTTTGAACTGAGGAGCAGGTCGTGGTCTCCTCGCCACGTTAAACAGGGGTAAAGTCAAGTTAATTGGCAAAAAATCTTATCAGAGCGCTCCTGCGCTCGCCATGGCTGCTTAATAGCACCTGGCACGTCAACCTCGGGTTGTCCCCGACTCGAGCGCGACGTCATTTCAGGGGACTGCTTCAAAGCACGTAGTCTGTATGGCTTTGGAAAAGAAAGAACGGGCTAGGAAGATCGACGTTGGTTCGCGAACCGACATCTTCCGAAATTTGATCGCGAAATAAGCTTGTAGAGCCTGAGCAAGAACGTAGTATGGACCGGAGTTCGATTCTCCGCGCCTCCACCAAAACCTTGTAACGCCGTTCTTTTGAGCGGCGTTTTTTGTGGTCGCCTGCGAGGGGCGCGCGTTTTGGAATGCAGTTGCCGCAACGCCTCTGACGTGCGCTTTTGCGGTTTTGTGCGCGTTTCCTTTGCGTTGAATCGGCGCGTTGCCGCGCCACGGCGCCTTCTTACGACGTAAGTCTTCGGGGTGTGCTTTGCGCTTCATGCGATAGGCTTTATCATGAACATGGCAATCGCTTGGTAACGAGCGACATTATTCAGTCCGGGTCAAAAAACCGGGCATGGGCTAAAAAGAGGACGCATGACCGTTTCTTCTGACAGGGTACTATCAAACAGACCGTTTAATGACGCCCCTATCGGCATCTTCGATTCGGGTTTCGGCGGCCTTACGGTGGCGCGCGAAATAGCCAAGGCGCTGCCCGAGGAATCTCTCGTGTATTTCGGCGACACGGCGCGCTGTCCTTACGGCCCCCGCAGCCAGGAAGAGGTCGACGGCTTCGTGCAGCAGATTTGCACGTGGCTCGTGGGCCGCAAGGTGAAGTTGCTCGTCATCGCATGCAACACCGCGACCGCCGCTGGCCTTGAGCATGCGCAGCAACGCTTCAGCGTTCCAGTGATTGGCGCCGTTATTCCCGGTGCCCGCGCCGCCGCGCGTGCGACGAAGAACCGTCGCGTGGGCGTCATCGCCACGAAGGGCACGGTCGAATCGGGCTGCTATCCGCAGGCTATTCGCAACATCGATGCGGGCATCACCGTGTTCTCCACGGCCACGCCGAAATTCGTCGACATCGTTGAGCAGGGGATTCGCATGTCGAGAGGCCCCATCGAAGACCTCACGAGCCTCGCGAGCAAGGTCTATATTCGCCCTGCGTTCCAGGAAATCGCCCGCGACTATCTTGAGCCGCTGCGCCGCTGCGAAATCGACACGCTCGTGCTCGGTTGCACGCATTACCCCATGCTCAAGGCGCTTATCGGCGGCGTTATCGGCCATAACGTGCTGCTCGTTTCCTCCGCCGAGGAAATGGCGAAAGAGGTTCGCGAAACGCTGAGCATGCGCGGCGAGCTTGCGCATGAGGGCAACATCGCGAAGCATGAGTTCTTTACCTCTGCGCCGAATTTGGACGAATTCCAATCATTCGGGTCTCGCGTGTTCAGCGAACCCATCGAGCGTCCGACCCATATCGATCTTTCTCGCTTATAATCTGAAGGCCGACATCGCGTCGGCCTTTTCTGTATGTATGCGGGCTCGCCCGCTTGATAGGAGGAAACCATGCTTGCAAACAGGGCAAACGATCGCGACGATCGCGCCATGCGCGACGTGAAGCTCACGCGCGGCGTTATGAAGAACGCCAACGGCAGCTGCCTTGCCGAATTCGGCGACACGCGCGTGCTGTGCACCGCGACCATCGAAGACCGTGCGCCGGGCTGGCGCAAAGGCTCGGGCAAGGGTTGGCTTACGGCTGAGTACGCCATGCTTCCTGCTGCGGGCAATAAGCGCACGCGCCGCGAAACGAACGGACGCAATGGTCGCAGCATGGAAATCGAGCGCCTCATTGGTCGCAGCCTGCGCAATGTGTGCGACCTGAACGCCATGGGCGGCGAAGTGACCATGACCATCGACTGTGACGTGCTGCAGGCCGACGGCGGCACGCGCACGGCCGCCATCACGGGCGCGTGGGTCGCCGCTTACGATGCGTTCGAGATGTGGAAGACCGCGGGCCGCATTAAGACGAACCCTCTGTTTGGCCAGGTTGCCGCGGTGAGCGTTGGTCTGGTTGAGGGCCGTCTCATGCTCGACCTCGATTACGAGGAAGACTCGAACGCCGAAATCGACATGAACGTCGTGATGAACGCGAAGGGCGAGATCGTCGAGATCCAGGGTACCGGCGAGCAGGTGAGTTTCTCGCGCGATCGCCTGAATGAGTTCTTGGACATGGCCGAAGAGGGCATCAAGGTGCTGCTGGCTGCCCAGAAAGAAGCGCTTGGCATTGAATAGCGGAAAAGCGGCTGCGCGCAGGGGCTGTGGCGGGCGCAGTTTTGTTCATGGAAACGGAGCAAGAGAAAAATGAAAGTCGTTATCGCTACCAACAATAAGCACAAGGTCGAAGAAATTGAGACCGCGCTCGATTTTCCGGGTTGGGAGTTTCTGACCCTGTCGCAGGTTGAGCCATATCCCGAGCCAGAGGAAGATGCTGATACGTTCGTCGGGAATGCGCTCATCAAAGCTCGCGCCGCCCATGAGGCCACGGGCATGGCCGCGCTCGCCGACGATTCGGGCCTTGTGGTCGACGCCCTCGATGGCAGGCCAGGCGTGTATTCGGCGCGCTATGCAGGCACGCATGGCGACGATGCCGCAAACAATGCCAAGGTGCTTTCCGAACTCGAAGGGGTGGCCGACGAGCGGCGAACGGGCCGTTTCGTGTGCGCGCTGGCGTTCATCGACGAGGAGGGCAACGAGACGACGGTCGAAGGCACGGTCGAGGGCCGCATTGGTCACGAACTGCGCGGCAGCGAAGGCTTCGGCTACGATCCCATGTTCATGCCCGAGGAGTTCGGCTTCGAACGCTCCCTCGCCGAGGTGTCCCAAGACGAGAAGAACGCCATTAGCCATCGCGGCAACGCGCTGCGCATTTTGCGCGCAAAGCTTGCGGAATAGGTGAGGGCGCGCGCCTGTTAAATGCTTGCAGCGCTTACGGGTTGCGGAATCCATGGCGCGGGCATCTTTGGCAACGGCCGAATAACGTTTCGCCGGCGGGCGTATTTGCGGGCGTGCAGCGCTATACTTGGGTTGAGCGTTGGCAGGGGATTGTCGCCAGCGCACCTAAGAAGGAGGCTCTTGCCATGAAAAACGTTCTTGTCGCCTATGACGGCTCTGAAACTTCGAAGCGCGCAATCGACACCGCCGCCGAGCTCATCGCGTCCGACGCGCGCATTCACCTCGATATCGTGAACGTGGTTTCCGTTCCCATGCTTTCCGATGAGCAGGCTTCGAGCTTCGCCTCGATTTTGGATCTTATGAAATCCGACGCCGAAGAGGTGCTCGCAGACGCCCTGAACCAATTCAAGGAAAAGCAGCAGCAAAATGGCGTAGACACGCTGCTCGTTTTGGGAACCGACACCGCATCGGAAATCGCGAAGCTCATCGAGAAGAACGGCTACGACATGGTCGTTATCGGTTCGCGCGGGCTTTCGGGCATGAAGCAGTATTTGGGCAGCGTGAGCCACAAGCTGCTCGGCGCCACCAAGGTGCCTGTGCTCGTCGTGAAATAACACGGCGCATCAGGCAAAACGTGACATGTGTCAGGAAGGCTTCGCCTATGGCGGGGCCTTCCTCTTTTTCTGCTCCGATTCGTTTACAATGTGCCCGCAAGCAAAGAAAGGAAGCATCATGAAGAAGTTCCTCAACGAATTCAAGGAGTTCATCAACCGCGGAAACGTGATGGATCTGGCCGTCGCGGTTATCATCGGCGGTGCGTTCACGTCCATTGTCACCGCACTCACCACGAACATCATCAACCCGCTTATCTCGGTTATCGCGGGCGGCGGCGCCGATACGATTTCGGGCCTTGTGGTTCCCGGCACCGATATCGACTTCGGCGCATTCATTAGCGCCTGCATCAACTTCCTCATCGTTGCCTTCGTCGTGTTTTTGCTGGTCAAAGCTGTGAACAAGGCACAAGATCTGGGCAACAAGCTCGCTGGCAAGGAAGAAGAGGCTCCCAAGGCCGCACCCGTGTGCCCGTTTTGCTTGGAAGAGGTCAAAGAGGGCGCAACGCGCTGCCCGCATTGCGCTGCCGCATTCGACGCACCAGCCAAGGCCGAATAGGTTGGGAAGCGCTGCGAGCAAATGATGCCTTCAAGAGTTTCGGGCGAAGGCGCTGGCTGAAGGTTGCGAGCCGCGGCAGTGATTGAACATTGCGTCGAACGCTTCAATCGAACAATAGAGCCAAACGCCTGGGTCAAACGCTGGGACCGAGCTGCGCCCAAGCGCTGCGGCATGGGGCCGCGACCGCTTACCGACGCGGTTTGCAAAAACCTTGTGAAGCTGCGCATATGCGCAAAATAGTAGGTCTTGAAAACCAGAGCGTTGTGGTAAACTAACCGAGCTTGTGCGCCGAAAGGTGCCAGGTCCCGTTCGGAAAACCGCGCGGGTTTGTATCTGTAGGCCCCCGAGACATGTTGAGTTCAACCACCATGACGAAGGGTCCCTGTACTTGAAAGGGGTCCGTTTTGACCGAAATCAAGAACACGAATGTCATCGATTTCGAGGACATCTCCGACGACGAGATGAACGCGATGATCGATGGCACCCTGACCGAGTTCGACGAAGGCGATCTGGTCAAGGGCACTGTCGTGAAGATCGAGCATGACGAGTGCTTGCTCGACATC
Organism: uncultured Slackia sp.; assembly: GCA_934661005.1. Classification (GTDB taxonomy): domain Bacteria; phylum Actinomycetota; class Coriobacteriia; order Coriobacteriales; family Eggerthellaceae; genus Slackia. Next base: position 5,571 of record CAKUIK010000027.1, on the reverse strand, counting down.
GGCTTCAAGAGCGAGGGTGTTATCCCTGCTCGCGAGCTGTCCATCCGCAAGGATGCCGATCCCTCCGAGATTGTTGCCCTGGGCGACGAAATCGAGGCTCTTGTTCTTCAGAAGGAAGACAAGGACGGCCGCCTGATCCTCTCCAAGAAGCGTGCTGAGTACGAGCGCGCTTGGATCAGCGTCGAAGAGAAGTTCAAGGCCGGCGAGACCGTCACCGGCGAGGTTATCGAAGTCGTCAAGGGCGGCCTCATCCTCGACATCGGCCTGCGTGGCTTCCTGCCTGCTTCCCTCGTTGACCTTCGCCGCGTGAAGGATCTCGACGCCTACCTGGGCACCGAAATCGAAGCTCGCGTCATCGAGATGGATCGCAACCGCAACAACGTCGTGCTGTCCCGCCGCGTGCTGCTCGAGGAAGGCCGCAAGAACGAGCGCGCCGAAATCCTCTCCAAGCTCGTCAAGGGCATGCGCCTCAAGGGCACCGTTTCCTCCATCGTCGACTTCGGCGCCTTCGTTGACCTGGGCGGCATCGACGGCCTGGTCCACATCTCCGAGCTGTCTTGGAACCATGTCAATCATCCCTCCGAGGTCGTCAAGGTTGGCGACGAGGTTGAGGTTGAGGTTCTCGATGTCGACCTGCAGCGCGAGCGCATCTCGCTCGGCCTGAAGCAGACCACCGAGGATCCGTGGCTGAAGCTCATCGAGAGCTACCCCGTGGGCACCATCGTTGATGGCAAGGTCACCAAGGTTGTTCCGTTCGGCGCCTTCGTCGAGCTCGGCAACAACGTCGAGGGCCTGGTTCACATCTCCGAGATGGCTGCCAAGCACATCGACACTCCGGCGCAGGTCGTCAAGGTCGGCCAGGACGTCAAGGTCAAGGTTATGGACATCAACCCCGACCGTCGTCGCATCAGCCTGTCCATGAAGGCTGCTGCTCACGACCTGGGCTTTGAGGTTGAGGTCGACGAGACCATCCAGGCTCCCGAGCCGCGTCAGCCCAAGAAGAAGGCTGCTGCTCCCAAGGCCGAGAAGCCCGCGACCGAAGAGGCCGCTGAGTAAACCTCGCGCCGAGCACGTTCTTGATCGAAGGCTTGGGATGGTTGAACCCAAGCCCGGTTGAAACTTCGCATGGTTTTATAGAAAGCCGCTCCACGTTTATGGGGCGGCTTTTCTGTTGTAGGCGTGATTCGTTGAACGGGGCTTGTTGTGCAGACATATTGGATGCCGTCCCAACAAAATTGGGTGAGCGTATAGGACGTCGCGAAACGAGAAGGGCTTGTTTGGGCAGGCGTATTGGATAGCGCGCATTCGGAAGGGGTTGTTTGTGCGTGGCGTTGCTAGACGCAGCGCATCACGAAGGGGGTTGCTTGGGTGGATGTTGTTGAACGCCAGCCGAGCAAGATTTCTGTTTAAAAAGGGGCTCGAATGTGGCATATTCGGCTCTTTTCTGGCGCTATGTCGTAGAACTTGCAGATATGTTTGCGCTGACGGCTCTTTGACCTGGGGAAACAGAAGGTGTCAACTGCGGCGTGGGTTGGGGCTGCGGAGCTATGCCACATTCGAGGCCGCTTTTGAACATGCTCATGTAAGACGTGGTAAAATTCAGGAGTTATTGGCAAAGATGGTTGCGCCGGGTACGGCGCGGGCGTGGGCGAAGGGCGCGCACGCTTGAGGGAATGCGGGTGAGAGTCCCGCGCTCTACCAGGAACCGTATACGCTGATGAGCGGGTTGGCTGTTGTGCAGGAGAGTGTGCGTTCGATAGTGATGGCGCGCATGCTTCGTGCCGCAATGGCTTGCAAGCAAAACCGCGGGCACGCGGGCCGTTCAAGTGAGGCAAAGTCGGAACACTCATCCATCGCACTGAGCCCTGGAAGTGAGGTACCGATGAGATTCGGACCAAGTTTGGCGCGCGATGGCGCTCGCGAAGAAGCCCGCGTCGGGACAGGCGACGTCTCGCGTGGAAATCCTGAGAAAAATCTGCTAAATACGTCACTTTGGCAACGTATGCTCTCGGTTTTTATGGCCATTGTCCTTGCGACATCCATGACTCCGAGCCGCGCACTCGCGTCTGACGAGGATGCGACCAATTCCGTTGCCGCCGAGTCTGCAGAAGGTGTTGCAGCTTCGGGTGCCGATAGCCAATCTGGCGAAGCGGTCCCTGGTGAAGATGTATCCGATACAGTCGAAGATGTTGACACGGATTCCGTTATTGACGAATCGGTAAATGCGAATAAGACGGATGGCGGTTTAAGCCAGGCCATGGCCGAGCTGGGGCAGTCTTCGCTCGCTGGCGCTGTCTCCTCGTCGAATGATGGCGTATCGGCTTTCGAAACCGATGCTGCGGCTGATGGAGCCCAACAAAACGATTCATTGACTCGTGCTGTAGCGTCGCTTGATTCTTCATCTGTTATCAGCGTTGGCAGCTCAAAAAATGCAGTAAGCTTTACGAATTATTCTGGATATGTAAAGACAACTACCACACTTTATGCAACCGCTTGGACGAAACGGGGCGCTTCGAAAATCCCCTCGAGCAGCTTTACGTACCAGTGGTACGCTTCCGATGCGACTAATGCGTCAGCAAAGGACATGTCCCAGTTTGAGCCGATTGCGGGTCAAACATCCTCTTCAATCGTTCTTGACGATACTCTTCGAACTCAGCTCGATGGTATGTGCCTACGCGTTGCGATTACGAGCGGCGATACAACGGTCTATGGGCCTTCCTCGAGTGCTTATAGTGTCACCTTGTCTGCGGTAAAGCGTATCGATGCGCCTGTTAAGGCGAAAAATGCACTTGATGAAAAGTCATATATCCTCATTCAGCCGTCAGACGCAGTAACCTCATCGACGAATAGTGTTAAGCCAGAGATTATTCGCCCAGGAAGTGTGCTTTGCGCAAATGCCTACGATAGCGAGGCAGTGCCCTCGGCTCGCATTTCCGCGCAAAACACTTGGACGTATCAATGGCTTGCTGGCGATAGTCGCGATGCGGACGATTCGGCTTATTTTCCCATTGAAGGCCAAACTTCCCAAACCTTGACCATTACTGAGGATTTGGCGAAACAGCTTGCCGGCAAATACATTCGAGTTAAAGTCACCGGAGATGGTCAAGAGCTCTATGGCCCAAGCGGTTCTTTTAATCGTCCAGCTTCTGTTAAATACAATACCCCTGGTCCAGTTGCGTCCGTTGATCAACTTGCCGTTAACCATATCGTTCTCGCCTACAATGGCGAAGAATTCGGCGATCAGGTTGAAGACGTTCCCAATGCGAACGTCGGCGACACGATTTGTGCTGCGGCGTACTACCTTAACTACGATACGCCGACCGATTTGTATGGCGAAGACAAGGTCGATTTCTCTTGGCAAGTTGCCGATGACAAAGATGGCGAATATCGCGAAGTAGCAACTGGTGCGACGTTCACCGTTGGTGATTACGCTGGAAAATATCTCAAGGTCGTTGCAACGGCCAAGAACGGCATTGCCGGTATCGATTCGCATGAAACGGAGCCAGGCCGCATTTTGGCAAAGGGCGCGTCGACGCTTTACTACGTCGATTATGCCAATGCGTCCAAGGGCGCGAAGGATACGGGCTCCACGATCGAAGCGGTTGCCTACAAGGGCGATTATTGGGAAAACGAAACGGTTACCGAGGGCGTCACGTTCACGTGGCGTTGGTCTGAGGTCGATCCCGATTCCGCCGATTTTGACAAGGGCGACTGGCATGTTGTTGATGGCCAGTCTTCTGCCTCGTTCACCATTCCGGACGATTATGCATTTCGATGGGTAAACGTTACTGCGTATGCGGGCGATAATACGGTTGTCGCCGATTCGTCCGTCAAAGTGAAACCGGCTGGTTCGCACGAGCTTTCGAGTCTCGTGTATGTTAAAAAGATTGCTGGCGATCTTGACGCGAAGTACCAGTATAAGACCGGCGAGAAAATTGGCGTAGAGGCCTTTGAGCTCACGTCGGCGGGTACCAAGGGCAGCAAGCTTTCGAACGACCAGCTTTCGTTTACGTGGCAAATTGCCGATTCTCGCAATGGTGAATATGTCGATCTGAATGACGCTAACCTGCATCGTTCGTCGTTCGTTATTCCCGAAAGCTACGAAGGAAAGTTTCTGAAATGCCTGGTTTCCGCTGGGTATAACACCGAAGTCGCATTGCTTAACAAGGCCATTGTTAAGGGTGATGGCGCTGCGACATACGGCATTACTTCGGTCGATGTCGAGCAGAGCAATAATTTGGTGCAGGTTGGCAGTACTTTAACTCCGACTGCTAACTATTTGGCCACCAATGAATACGGCGAGTATGAAACTTCGCTTCCGAGCGGTTCCGTTGTTACGTATGCGTGGTTCGCTGCCGATGATGAGAACCGCACGAACGCTGTTGAGCTGACGGGCGCAGACGATGCGACAGGCGCATTGAAGATTCCCGCTTCGGCTGAGGGCAAATATATTTACGTTGTGGCGAATGCCGGCGAAAACGATAAAGAGAGCGACCCGCTCTTTGTGGGTGCCGCTGAAGAAAAGACCATTAAGGTCAATGTCAAGATTACGGGCGTAACCGACCACAAGGCGGGTGAGAGTTACTCTTTCGAGTTGTGGATTCCTCTGACCGAGTATGCATGGGGCAGCGACGAGAAGAAATCTGCTTGGGATATCTTCAAGACGGTGCTCGATAGTGCCGGCTATACGTATAACGACCAGTGGGGCACCCCTTATTCCATTACGACGCCAGATAAAAAACGAACTCTGGCTATGTCGAGCAGTGCACCGAGGAGCTATTGGTCATTCATTGTTAATGGTACGTATGCTCCCGTTATGGCAACGGGCTATTTGCCGGTTGAGGGCGATACCATTGAGCTTACTTACATAGACGCGTCGGGTACGTTTGTTCCAGGCGGTGAGCCAGAAACTAATCTTGGAACTCCTCATCCCGATATCGATGTCACGTGGAACGGCTTTGCAAATGGCGGCTCTAGCTCCGCGACGGACGCCCTTACGCCTACGACAAAGACCGATACGCCCTCGTGGGCACTTGACCTTCTGACCGAAGAGCAGCAGAAGGCTGGTGCGAGTGCCTCGGCATCCGATCCCATTGTCGCGAACGGAAAGGTGTACCTTGTTACGGGCGCTTCAGTATGGGGCGGAAAGACGTGGAATGCTGTCCTGAATGAGATTGATCCTGCAACGGGCTCCGTTGTGCGATCCCTTGAGCTGGGCTCTTCCATGGATAGTACGTGCCGCCCCGTTGTCGCACAGGGCATTATCCTGATTCCGCTTTCGGGCGGCTATCTGCAGGCTGTTTCGGCAACGACGCTTGAGACGCTGTGGTACTCCGACGCTTTCACCAAGCAGAATCTGTCTTCGCTGACCGTCGACGGCGACTACGTTTATATCAACACCCTTGATTATTGGTCCGGCAACGACGTGCAAAACGGTACCGTCAAGCGTCTCAATATTCACACGGGTGCCATTGCTGGTAGCGCTTCTGTTGACGATGGTGGTTACTATTGGTCCGGTGGACTTATGGTCAACGGCTACTATGTTGTTGGTGGCGACTTTGGTCAGGTGCG
>CAKUIK010000026.1 GCA_934661005.1 uncultured Slackia sp. | reverse complement strand
CACGGTAAGGCGATCGGTCGCCAGGCGGAATGAGCTGCCGATTTGCGGGCCTTTGACGATTTTTAGAGTCGCCTCCGAAAGCAGCGCAGGGTTTGCCATCGCAGGGCTTGCCTGCGCCTGCATGTTCAGCGGCCTGAAGGCCTGAGTGCGGCCAAGAAGCTTGAACCCGCATGCAGTGCACGCGGAAGCATCGGCGGCAACGGGCGCACCGCACACGGGGCAGTTCTGCAAAACGGTACCCATGGTCTCATCGGTCATGGCGTTCACCTCGTTATCTCAAACACCGCATCGGGCGCTGCGGCGGCGCATAAGTTCCTCAAACGCACGCTAGCGATCGCTTAACGCTTGCGTGTAATAGCATTCCTGCGTCTCGGCCACGGTGGGCTGGTGCTGAATCGAGCGAATCCAGCGGTCGAAACCAACACCAATTCCCTGGAAGAAATTCGGCGCAGCAACGTCTTCGACGGCGATGATATCGGTTTGCGCGATTTGCTTGTCGTCTTGCACGAACGCAAGGCTGCCAATCACATCGCCCGCATGAATATCGCCCGAAAGCTCGTTATAACTCGCCTTCGCCTGAACAGGGCCGAACGCAGAAAAGACAGCGGCGGTTAGCCCAGGGTCGGCAACAGTGGCGTTGACGGTAACATCCACCCAATCATTATGAGCCACTTTGGCCACAAGCGGGACCTGGGCACCAAGATAATCTACATACTGGCTGCTATTGACCAGCGAACGTTGCGCGATATTGGCATACGCCCAATCCATGAGCGCCACGGTGTCGCTGAAGCGTTCATCGCTCGACGGCGAATCGAGCACAACGCTGTAGAACTCGCCCGCTTCGCGCGAAACGGCACCCGCGAAGCAATAGCCCGCATCGTCAGTCGTGCCGGTTTTCACGCCGCAAATGCCGTCGTACACGCCCATGAGCTCATCAGTGGTTTGCAGCGCAACATTGCGCGCCGTGCCGTCGGCGGACGTCACCGTGATAGTGGTTGAGCCTGCATCGACAATACCGCGAAACGTTTCGTTTTGCATGGCGTACGACACGAGCGTAGCGACGTCTTTCGCGTTCGAATGCAAATTTTCATTGCCAAACGCATCAAAGTCGAGCCCGTGGGGGTTGGTGTACACCGAACTATCCATACCAAGGTCGGCGGCCTTCGCGTTCATAGCGGCGATAAAGGTGTCATAGCCGGTCGACGCGTCGCCCGACATGTGAGTACCCACCGATTTCGCGATGGCAATGCCTGCGTCGTTGCCCGAGGGCACCATAAGGGCATACAAAGCCGTTTCAAGCGACATGGAGTCGCCTTCAAGGAGGCCCGCGCTCGACTCGCCCACCGTAGCCGCTTCGTTATCGACCGTCACCGTAAGGTCGAGGGGCGCATTCTCGAGCGCCACCACAGCCGTCATGATTTTCGTGAGCGACGCGATTTTCACTTCCGCATTCGCATCGCGCGAAAAATACACGGTGCCATCGGACCCCACGAGCATGGCGTGCGTCGCCTCTATGTCGGGGCATTGATCGGCCGACAGGTCGCGGGCAGCAACGGTCTTGTCGCCGATGACGTCGGTGTCGAGCACCTCTGCGAAAGCGGCCGCAGGTGCAGAAAGCGCGAACGTACCAGCAAGCGCGCACGCCGCAAGAATGCGACCCGCGCGCGAAACAACGGAAGCGCCCGCGGATGCGAGCGCTTCGAATCTATTGCGTTGATAAGCGAAGATGCTAATCAAGCTTATAGACCTCCTCGGCGGAAACGACATCGAAGCCAGCTTCAGAAAGCTTGCCCTCAACGGTATCGTCTACGACCTTCAGAACGTCAATTGCCGTTGCTTCTCCACGCGAAAAGCAGTAGCCATATTCAATGTTGGCACCCATGCCCTCGATGGTTTCGAGCAGATGTGCCAATCCGCCCGGCTCGTTGGGCACGCGCACGGCAAGCACCTTCGTGACGCTCGCGCGGAAGCCCGCTTCGTCGAGCACCTTCGCGGCGGCCTGGGGCGTGTCGCAGAAGACGCGCACGACGCCGAAGTCGCTCGTGTCGGCGATGAAAAGGTCGTGCATGTTGATATTCGCATCGGCAAGGGTGCGGCACAGGCCGGACAGGCGGCCCTTTTCGTTTTGAATGAAAACGGTGAGCTGTTCAATCATCGGTATGCTCCCCTTCGTTAGTTCTGCTGCTTCACTTCGCGCAAGTCAATCACGCGCTTCGATTTGCCTTCGCTGCGCTCGATCGTCTTCGGCTCGCAGAACTTAATCTTAACAGCAATCTGCAGGTTCGACTTCAACGCGGCGGCCAAACGCTTCTTCAAATCTTCGAGCGCGCGAATCTCGTCGAACGGGAAGTCGGGCGCGGTTTCCACACGCAGCTCGATTTGGTCGAGCGTGCCCTTGGTGGTGAGGACGATCTGATAATGAGGAGTAATCTCGTCGAAGCTGTTCACGACCTGCTCGATTTGCGACGGGAAGACGTTCACGCCGCGAATGATGAGCATGTCGTCGGTGCGGCCCACGATGCGGTCGATTTTCTTATGGGTGCGCCCGCAGCTGCACTCGCCCGGAATGAAGCGCGTAAGGTCGCGCGTACGATAGCGAATGAGCGGGGTGCACTGGCGCGTGAGCGTGGTAATGACGAGCTCGCCGAATTCACCGTCGGGCACAGGCTCGAAGGTGTCGGGGTTCACGATTTCGGCCAGGAACTCATCTTCACACAGGTGCAGGCCGTTGGAATCGGAGCATTCCATAGCGACGCCCGGGCCCATGATTTCGGAAAGGCCGTACACATCGCAGTACTGCACGCCAAGCTTGCGGCGAATTTCGTCGCGCGTTGCCTCGCTGCAGGGCTCGGCGCCAAGAATGACGCCCGTGAGCTTGAATTCGTCCATACTCATGCCCATTTCGGCGATGGTGTCGGCGATGAGCAGCGCATACGAAGGCGTCGCGCACAGAATGGTGACGCCGAAATCTTTCATGATCTGAATTTGGCGCTTGGTGTTGCCCGTGGACATGGGAACGACCATGGCGCCCGCGGCCTCAGCGCCGAAATGCGCACCCAAGCCGCCCGTGAACAGGCCATAGCCATAGGAAACCTGCACGACGGAATCTTCGCCGCCGCCGAGCATGTAAATGCCGCGCGCGAAGCAGTCGCCCCACACCTGCAGGTCGTCTTTCGTATAGCCAACGACAGTCGCCTGACCCGTGGTGCCCGAAGATGCATGCACGCGCACGCATTCGGAACGGGGAACGGCGAACAGGCCAAACGGATACGCATCGCGCATATCCTGCTTCACGGTAAAGGGAAACTTCTTGATGTCTTCGAGAGATTCGATATGGTACGGGTCGACGCCTGCCTCATCAAAGCGCTGCTTGTAGAGAGGGATGTTCTCGTAGCAGCGAACGGCAACGTCACGCAAACGCTCGAGCTGAAGTTCCTCGAGCTTCGAGTGGTCCATGCACTCGATTTCTTCTTGATAGTACTTCGACATCGGGAAGTCCTTCCTTATGGAGAGCCTCGCGACTTCACAACAGGCAAGCGCGAGATGCGCGCCGCCCAAAAGCCGTGACGATTACTTTAGCGCACTAAAGCATGCAGATAAAGCAGAAATTTAGAATATCAAAGTAAAATGCCACGCTCCTTTTCGAGGCGTGGCACATAAGGTAATCCTGCTTTAGTGAAATGAAGCGCGCTTCGCAGATAAGTCCTACTCCGCGTTCGCTGCCCGAGCTTTCGCAGCGGCGCGTTCGGCCTTGACCTGATTCATAGCGCCAATGCCGCGAAGCACGTACACGGTGGTCGTATAAATGCACAGAATGAGGCCAGCGTACACGAACCAAATGCCCCATGAGCACGGCTCGGCATTAAAGCCAGGAAGCCAGGCGAGGTCGCACACGCCAAGGCCCGAAACCATCGGCCAGTTCAAAAGCAAACCCGCAAAGCCCACGAACAAAAGCGTGGTAGCAACCTTGCCAGGGAAAATAACGGCAACGCGCGCCTTATAGCGGGCACCCAAGTATGCGCCGCCAACAACAAGAAACAGGTCGCGAGCGATGACAAGTGCCACAATCCATACCGGCAGACGGCCCACCAGCAGCAGGCCCACCACGCCAAACACCATAAGCGCGCGGTCAACAGCCGGGTCGAGCAGGCGGCCGAGCCTCGAAACGGTATGTGTGCGTCGAGCAAGCTGGCCGTCGATGAAGTCGGTGGAAGCGGCGAGCGCGAAGATGAACGTCGCCAAAATGTCGTGGCCGTCGAGCAGCAGCACCAAATACACGGGCACCATGCACAGACGAATGAACGACACCACGTTCGCCGCCGTGAAAATGCGATTGGTCACTTCGCTTTCCGGCGTATCCCACGAAGGTCGTTTCTCTTTTTCGTCGCTCATAGCCCAACTTCCGCTGCTGAAACCAAAAATAAGCCCGCCGAAGCGGGCGAAAATCATTCTACACAAGCGATTTCAAATAAACGCGCACTATACCGCGTTTTCAAACATCTGGCACACAGCTGTTGAAATTAGTGCAGGAAAACTTCTGAGCTGAATTGCGAAAGAGAGACGCGTGGCTATCTTAAGCAACCACGCCTTCAGGAAAAACGGAATCCGCTGAAAGCACAGCCTCCAGTCTCTTGACAAACGCAAGCTGCCCCCCGAAGATTCAAGAACCATCGGGGGCAGCGTTTGAGTTATTCCTTCGCGCCTTCGGCTTCCTTGGCCGCCTTGGCAGCCTTGGCAGCAGCAATGCGCGCCTCGCGTTCGGCCTTCTTCGCGGCCTCGGCGGCAAGCTCTTCGGGCGTGGGCTCGGGCTTGCTTTCGACCTGGCGCGTCTTCTCAGCCGCAACGTGCGGGAATTCCATGCTCATGGAAAGTGCGCCTTTCGGGCATTCGCGCACGCACGTGTCGCACTGAATGCAGCCGAAATGGTTGATGGACCACGTTCCGGCGGCCTTATCGACCTCGATGGCGGCACACGGGCAGCGTTTCACGCAAATGCCGCACAGAATGCATTTCGCCATATCGATTTCAACCGTGCCGCGATGGCCTGCGGGAATGTCTCGTTTTTCGAGCGGGTACATGACCGTTTCAGGCTTGCCGAACAGCGAGCGCAGGGTCATCTTCCCCAGTTTGAAGCTACCCATTGCCCTACCTTTCCGAACAGCTGATACACGGGTCGATCGTCAAAATGATGTTCGGCACATCGGCCAAATCGCACCCTTCGAGCGCCTTCACCATGCCGGCAAGGTTTTGCGTGGTAGGCGTGCGCATGCGCATACGCTCCAGGTTGGCCGTGCCGTTGCCCAGCGCGTAGTAATAGCACTCGCCGCGAGGCTGCTCGAGCACGTTGCACGCCTGAGCGCCCGCCGCGGGCTTGAGCTTGCTCTTCTCTCCGATGCCATCGTTGGGAATCTTGGCAGCGAGCTCTTTGACGATAGCGATAGACTGGTTTACTTCCGCACAACGAACCTCGACGCGAGCGAGGCAGTCGCCGCCGGTAGACGTGATGGGTGTAAAATCGCTCAGCTCGCCGTAAGCGCCATGGCCTAAAACGCGGCAGTCGTAAGGCACGTTGCTCGCGCGGGCGAAGGGACCAACCATGCACAGCTCGGAAGCCTGCTGCTGGCTCAAATAGCCAACGCCGTCCAAACGGCTGCGAACCGAAGAGTCCTTCAAGAACGTCGCGCAAATTTCCTTATATTCGCCCTCGATGGAATCGAGCTTGTCGCAAATCCAGCGAAGCGTATCGGCATCAATATCGCGCACAACACCACCGATTTGCACATACGACAGAATCACGCGGCCGCCCGTGGTGGCCTCAAAAATGTCAAGCACGCGCTCGCGCAGGCGCCAGCAGTGCATGAACAGGCTCTCGAAACCAAAGGCGTCGGCGGCAAGGCCCAGCCACAAAAGGTGCGAATGCACACGAGACAGCTCATGCAGAATCACACGCAGATATTGGGCACGCCTGGGCACTTCCACGCCCATGAGCGACTCGATAGTTTCGGCATATCCGAGCGAATGGCCGAAGCTGCAAATGCCGCAAATGCGTTCTGCAACATAAATGAACTGGTGAATGTCGCGCGTCTCAACGAGCTTCTCCAAACCGCGATGCACAAAGCCAATTTGCGGAATAGCTTCAATAACGTGCTCATCTTCAACCACGAGGTCCAAATGCAAAGGCTCAGGCAGCACAGGGTGCTGCGGGCCGAAAGGAATCACCGTTGCCTTGCCCATGCTACTCACCGCCTTTCGCAGACGCGTCGCCCTGGGCGGCGCGCACCTTCGCTTCAAATGCTGCCATCACTTTCGCGGCTTTGTCTTCGGGCAGATTTGCGCACTTAGCCTCGACCTTCGCGCGCTCGGCTTCCCAGTCAACCGCGGGCTTCTCCTCGGTCGCCTTCACAGCTTCCGCCTGGGCTTTCTTCATCTTCGCCTCGAAGGCAGCCATGACTTTTGCGGCCTTGTCGGCATCGAGGTTCGCGCACTTGGCTTGAACCTTGGCACGCTCTGCCTCCCAATCGGGCGCGGGTGCACTCTGAGCGCCCGCGCCCGATACGGCCTCGGACTTCGCAGCGGCCTCTTTCGCAGCCTTGGCGGCCTTTGCGGCGGCCAATTTCGCAGCCTTTTCGCGTGCAGCCTTCTGAGCAGGTGAAATAACCGTCATAGGCTTGTCCATGGCAACCTTGTAGAAGCCGCCCTTGAAGTCGATGGCGATGTCATCCACCTGCACGCCGAACAGGTCGTGCGCCTCGTTTTCGAAGGGAAACGCGACCAGGTAGAACTTCGTGACCGAAGGGACATGCGTCTCGGGCTTCACGCCGCGCACGCGATAGTTGTGCACCGCGTAGCCCCGATCGGCCGTTTTCTGGTAGGAATACACCAGATCGATGCCTTCTTCGCCATTGATGCAAAGCACCTGCACGAAACGAGAATGCGCTTCATGCTCGCGCTCCGCGACGCCAAGGATATCGTCAATCGAAATGTCTTCGAAATGCTGAGCCATTTGCATTGCCCTTAAGCCCCCTTTCGAGCTTCCGCAAGCTTCGCGCGCTTCTCCTCCAGCACGCCAATGCCCTCGACCACCGCATCGATGATAGTTTCAGGGCGAATCGCGCATCCGGGCGCGTACACGTCGACGGGAATGGCGTTATCCACGCCGCCGATGACGTTGTAGCAATCGTGGAAAATGCCGCCCGAGCAGGCGCAAATGCCGCATGCCACAACAACCTTCGGCTCAATCATCTGGTTGTAGATCTCGCGCAGTACTTCGGTATTCTGCGCGTTCACAGCACCCGTGACCAGAAGAATGTCGGCGTGCTTCGGGTTGCCCGTGTTCACGACGCCGAAACGTTCGGCATCGTAGAGCGGCGAGAGCGCGGCGAGCACCTCGATGTCGCAACCGTTGCAGCTTGAGCCGTCGTAATGGATGACCCAGGGAGATTTCGAAACGTTACTCAAAGCGAGCCTCCTTTACGCGATAAGGGCGAACACGAGCCAGGCAGTATTGGCAAGACCGCACGCCAGTGCCACGATCCACGCCCACTTCAGGCACTTCTGCCACTTCACGCGCGCGAAATTGTTGTCGATGAAGATCTCGAGGAAGAACGCGAGCGCAGCCACGACAACAGCGAGCACGATAGATGCCGGGTTGTCCCAGATAAAGAACATCGCGACCCAGCCCAAGAACAGCGTGGTCTCGCACCAGTGCATGACCTCGACCTTCGCCAGCGTGCGACCGCTCATTTCGGTCGTGACGCCCTTCACAAGCTCTTGGTGCGCGTGGTGGCTATACGACAAATCGAACGGCGACTTACGCAGTTTAATAGTAAGCACGAACATGAGCGCCAAAAATGCCGGGATGCACACGACAATCATCGGAAGGCCGATGGTCGTAACGCCCGCCACATCGAAGGTGCCCAGGGCCAGGAACATGCACACAGCAACGAAGAGCACCGTGGGCTCATAGGCCATAACCTGCAGCGTTTCGCGGTCGGCGCCAACCTCAGAATACGGAGAGCGCGAGGAATACGCGGCAACGATGAAGAACAACGCGGAAAGCGTGATAAGGAAAACGCACATCAGGAAGTTGCCGCCCGCGAAGAACACGCCGCCGCCGATGACGGTGAGCACGAGCGCGAAGGTGATGTAGGTGCCTTCGACGGTGTTCACGCTCACGTCGTTTTTCTCGATGAGCTTGCGCACGTCATAGTAGGGCTGCAGCAGCGGCGGGCCAACGCGGCCCTGCATGCGAGCGGTGATCTTGCGGTCGAGGCCCGCGAGCAAGCAGCCAATCACGGGGCCGGCAATGGCGAACAGCACGATGCCGAGCAGCGTTTGCAGCAAGCCCTCATTCATCGTGGCAAGCGGCATGTACATCGCAAGCGACGTGCCAACGAAGTTTTCGGTGCCAACCTGCGAGCCCACAAGACTCGCGACCAGGCCCACGACCATGATCACGGCAGTCACAATGGTAGCAGGCTTATCGAGCACCTTCTCGCCGAACAGCTCGTTCATATACCAATTGCGCGACGTGGCTTTCACTTCGCCACCCAACGAGCCGCGGAACAGGCGCTCATCGGAATTGACGGTGATGCCCGCCATATACACAGGCACAGTCTTCTTCTTCGACTTCGACATGCCAAGCGTGCCGAAGAGCATAACCACAACCGCAAGCGCGATGATCGACATGATGTACATGTTGTCGACGCTGATGTTCGCGCCGAGCGCGCCATACGTCACAACGAGGAACGGCTGCACGAACAGGTTGGACAGCGTGGGCATGCAGATGCAGGCGCCCGCCGTGAGCACCGCCATAAGCGCGAGGGCGAACCATTCGCTCTTATGGACCGAAAGCTCGACGTTCTGCTCGTGGGCAGCGATGCCGGCAAGTTTGCCGAGCCACTTGCCCCAGAACATGAACGTCGCGGCGCTGCCGAATGCGAGCAGCACGAGCAGCAGCACCTCACCCGAAGATGCAAAGCTCGCGAGCGTCGCCCACTTCGAAACGAGCATGCCGAACGGAGCCACGAACATTGCCATAATGCCGAGCATCATGAAGCGAGCCAGGCGCGGCATGCGCTCGAACAGGCCGTCCATGTCCTCGATGTCGCGGCTGCCAATGTGGTGCTCGGCAGTGCCGACGCACAGGAACAGCAGCGACTTCGCCACAGCGTGGAAGATGACCAGGAAGATGGCCGCCCACACCGCTTCAGGCGTGCCGACGCCGGCGCAGGCGACAATCAGGCCCAGGTTCGCGATGGTCGAATACGCGAGCACGCGCTTGGCGTTGCTCTGCGAGATGGCCATGAAGGAAGCGAGGCAGAACGTGAGGCCGCCGACGAGCACGACCATGGCCGAAGCCACAGGGAAAACCAAGAACAGCGGCGAAAGCTTAATGAGCAGGAAGCAGCCGGCCTTCACCATGGTGGAGGAATGCAGCAGCGCGCTGGTAGGCGTAGGCGCAACCATGGCGCCCAAAAGCCACGTGTGGAACGGCATCTGCGCGGCCTTCGTCATGCCGGCGAACGCGAGCAGCGCCACAGGCAAAACGAACACGCCGGCCGCAGCGGGGTTGGCAACGGCCGTGTTCGCGGCAGTTTCCAAGAAAACGCTGAACAAGCGCGACTGACCCTGAAGGCCAAGCCAAAGAATTGCCACTTGGAACGCGAGACCGCCCAACATGTTCATGACGATTTGACGGAACGCGTTGTTAATGGCCTCTTCGGTCTTCGTGAAGCCGATGAGCAGGAACGAGCACAGCGTGGTAACTTCCCAAGCCGTGTAAATCCAGCACAGGTTATCGGAGAGCACGACGTTGTACATGGCGGAAAGGAACGCGAACATAAGCGCGAAGAACCACGGACGGCGGTCTTTCTGCTCGGGATGATGCGCCTGGAAATCTTTCATGTAGCCAAGCGCATACAAGCAGATGCCCGTGCCGACGATGCCGAGGATGAGCACCATGATGATGCTGAGCGAGTCGACATGCATCTGGCTTTCGAACTGCACCTCGCGCTGAATATTGTATTCAAACCACAGCGTGGTAAGGATTTGGCCAATCGCCAGCACGAGCGGCAGCAGGCGGCGATACTTCACCGAATAGCACACGATGTACAGGCCAACCGTGATGTCGATGATGATATTGACGACGGCAAGGAAGTGGCTGTACTCCATGGGAAGGTCGAAATACAGCGAGCCCGCGCCCAAATATTGGACGGCGAACGCGATGGAGAGCAGCGCGATAACGGCAGCGAACGCCACGCACAGCACGTCGCGAGCCTTGTCGGCACGCACGACGAGCATGAGCAGCGCTGCCACGCACGGCACCATGATCAACGAGACTATCAGTTCCATAAGCACTCCTGCCTAGCGATAAAACAAGCGGGAATTGCTACCCGCCGCATATCACTATAGTGAAATGGAGCGAAATGTAACCGCTGGGGTTCTATTTGTGCATAAGCTACACGGCGAGCGGTTGGGGCACATGGGCCCCTCATTGCGAGTTTGACGCGACATAAAGCAAAAAACCTGCTAATGCTACGAGCATTGAGCAGGTTTACGAAGCACTCGGATTCGAGGCAACCTTAAAGAAGGGCTACAGCTCCTCCGTTTCATATTCGGGCTGCATGAATTCGGCCATGATGAATTTCGCCGCCACGTGGGCCATAATGTCATCGCTGCCTTGGGCGAGCTGATTGCCTCGGCAATCGCGCCAAATACGGCTCACACGCGTTTCGTCGGTATACCCCATAGCGCCGAAAATCTGCATGGCGTCGTCAGCGACCTCGGTCGCCGCTTTCGGCACGTAGTACTTCATGAGGGCCGAATCCAAATGCGACAGGCTCTCGCCCGCTTCGCCATTCTGGTCGGCAGAATTCGCGGCATCCACAATAAGCGCCTGCATGGAGCGCAGCTTAATTTGCATATTCGTAAGCTTCTCTTGCACCTGCGGAATGCTCGCGAGCAAGCGCCCCTTCACCATATGCGTCGCGGCATGCTTCGCGGCATCGTTGAACGCAGCGCACGCCAAACCGAAGGAGGAGGCGCATACAAGAATGCGGCCGAGCTCATATTGGCGTTTCAGCATAGAGTCGAGGCGTCCCTCGGTTTGGATTTGCCATTCAGGAGCCAAGCGCACGTGATGGAATTCGATTGCAGCAGCCGAAAGCATTTCTTGACCGACCGCGTTGAGTGGGTACGTTGCAATGCCCGGGCGAGAAAGCGGCACGAGCCACAACGAGAAGCCACCATCGGCGCCGCCGAACATCGGGTCGCTCGCAAGCACGAGCGTCTCGGGCGCGAACTGCCCGTTCGACACGAACGATTTGCGCCCATCCAAATAAATGCCGCCGTCTTCAAGCGACACCGTGGTTTTCACGGCCGACGCATCGGTGCCGGCGTTCGCCTCGGTGAATGCCTGAGAGAATGATACACGGCCGTTGCGCACCATGAAATCATGCGTTATCTCTTCCTGAGAAAGCTCGCGCATGGTGGACATGAGCGCCATGGAAATCATGTCGGACAAAAACGGCAACGTTGCGCCCGCATGCTCGGTAAGGCGCGCAATAACCGCGGCGCGTTCGACGAAGCCACACTTCTTACCGCCAATATTGGAGGGCTTCACATATGAGCCAAGCTCGCTCGCGTAAAAATCTTGATACACCGACCTTGGCACGCCACGCGATTTAATCCACTGACGTACGTTTTCTTCCGTCAGATATTTTTTCGCAAACGCGTCGACCACCTCTACAGCGTGAGCGTTCTCTTCATACATTCCCATTGCTATCACCGCGCATTCCTAGCCGTGCGGAACCTTCCAATCGACCCAAACAAGTCTTCAACATGGGCGCGCAAGGCACGCTTGTCAATCTTACCATTGCCTAAATGCGGGAAATCGTCCATCTTGAGCACCGTATCGGGAATCTTGCATTTCTCAACTTTGCCCTTCGCGAATTCGCGCATTTCAAACGTAGTCATTTCGACCTCAGGCTTGGGAATGACGCACAGACACGTACGCTCGCCCAGCTCGGGATCGGGATATCCAACAACGCAGCAATCGGCCACGACGTCATTCGAGGAATACACGCGCTCGACTTCAGCGGGGAAAATGTTGATGCCGCCGCGAATAATCATATCTTTGATGCGTCCCGTGATGGAAAGCATGCCAGCTTCGTCAATCGACCCAACATCACCCGAATGGAAATAGCCCTCGTCGTCGAGGTCGAGCTTCAATTCGCCCGATGAATCGATGACGCCGCGCATGAGCGATGGCGATTTCACCAAGATTTCGTTCGTGCCATCGGCCAGCTTCACCTCTGCCCCGTCAACGAGCGTTCCCACCGTTTCGCAACGACCTTTCGCATCCATCGACAGCGGCGTTACCGTGAGCGTGGCAGCAGTTTCGCTCATGCCATAACTCTGTATGATGCGACAGCCGAAGCGACGCTCGAATTCAAGCACTACCGATTCGGGGCAACTCGCACCCGCAACAAGACCGGCGCGAAGGCCCGAAAGATTCCACGCATTGCCCGTGGCAAGACGCAGCTCACGTACGAACATGGTAGAGACGCCCATGTGAATCGTGGCACGCACATCATGCAAAAACGCCAAAGCCGTCTGTGGGCGATATTTCACCAACGTCGCCAACGTGGCGCCCGATAGAATCGTCGCATACGTGCCCACCAGGCCAAACACATGGAAAAGCGGCACGGGAACGAATACTACGTCAGATTCCACGATGGAAAAACCACGCTGCAACTGAAAACCATTGCGCGCGAACGACGAAGCAGCCACAACGATGGCCTTCGGCATCCCGGTCGATCCAGAAGAGAACACGACCAAATCGAAATCATCGCATTCGTTTTCAAGAGGCTCGGAATTGCCACGGCGCATCGCGTCGACAATGGAAGGAAAAGAACCGTAAGGAATGCCAATCGACATTACGCACGCGTCGGGGAACGTGGCATGTACCATGCGGCACGCGGCCTCGGTCGACATAATGTAAAGATCGGGGTGCACGAGTTTCGAGCATCGAACGATATCGTCTTTCGCGTACGCATGCGAATACAGCACGAGGCGGCACCCAAGCATTTCGCACGCAGCCATAACGATGGGGAAATTCACGTCGTTGGGCGCGCAAATGGCAATGGTGCTCGCCTGCGTTATGCCGCACGCATCGCGCCAATAGCGGGCAAGCGCATTCGCGCCGTGGTACGCCTCGCCATAGGTGACGCTCGTCGACATACTCACAGCCATACGCTTCGTGCCATTCGACTCATAGCCATGGCGAATAGCGCCGGCAAGTGTGGGCTTTCCCCACGGGGCCGAAAGGGGCTGCGCAGGCGCGCCGCGCATAGTCCTAGCGAGCATCGCCGCCACAACCTTCGCAGCACGCAGGACCCTCGCGACGAGGTTCCTCGACGTCAATTGCGGGGGCGTTTTTCAGAAAAGCTTCACGGGCCGTAAGCGCGGCGCCCAAAGCACCGTTGAACTGCGCAAGCCGCGAAACAAGAATGGGATGGCCAATTTTTCGAGACAGGCGATTGCGAAGGCCCTCGTTCAACGCAACGCCGCCCGTCATGGCGACCTCGGGCGCAATGCCCACGCGCTTTGCAAGGCCTGCCGTACGCTCGGCAACCGACTCATGAATGCCCGCGACAATGTCGGCAATCTGCTCGCCAGATGCGAGCTTTGAAATGACTTCCGATTCGGCAAAGACCGTACAGGTTGAGGAAATGCTTGCGACCTTCGTGGATTGTGCATCGAAATCTTGAAGATCAGACACCTTGCACTGGAATACGCCCGCCATCACGTCGAGGAAACGGCCGGTACCAGCAGCGCATTTGTCGTTCATGGCGAAGTTTTCCAAGCGGCCTCCGTCGCCAATGCGAAGCACCTTGGCATCTTGACCGCCGATATCAATCACCGTTTTCGCCGTGGGGAAAAGCATGCCGGCGCCCTTCGCGTGGCACGAAAGCTCGGAAAGCGTCATGTCGGCCCAATCGAGCAAATTGCGGCCATAGCCCGTCGCACAGGAATAGGCGACGCTCTTGATAGAGATTCCAGCTTTCGTAAGCGCGGCGTCGATTGCCGTCTTCGGCCCATTCGTGCCGGCGCCCGACCCGTACAAGCCTTTGCCGACGATTTCGCCTTCGGCGTTCACCACGACGCACTTTGAAGCCGTGGAGCCAATATCGATGCCAAGAAAGAACATGACACTCCCCCATTTCGTCTTTCCCCAAATCACCCAGCGCCCGGCGTATTCGCCTGCGGCCGCCCCTTCCGTGGCCACGACTCGCTACCGTTCGCTTCGCTCACTATGCGCTCGTCTGGCTGCGCTTAACTGCAGAATAGAAAGAAGATAGAGCGCAGACGGCCCAGAAGGGGTGGCCGCAGGCGAGTACGCCGGGCGGAAGCAACCATCGCGGGCGTTCGGCGCGGGCTAAGTCGGGCGGCGCAATCGAGGGCGTCGGTGTTCATTTCTGAATTTCATTTCAAAATGAAACACCGCCAAGCGGACGCATAGTGAGCGCAGCGAACGGTAGTCCGCTGTGCCCACGAGTGCGACGCCCGACTTAGCCCGCGCGCCCCGCCGGACGAGATTCGATTACTTCTTGTACTTCTTCGCGAGCTGACGACCAGCGATGTAAACCATGATTTCATCGGTGCCGCCTGCAATCTGCATGCCGCGAACGTCGTTTGCGATACGGCCGACGCGCGTCTCGGTGGTATAACCCAGGCCGCCGAAAATCTGAACAGCTTCCTGGCACACCTCGGTGCAAGCACGAGCGCCATAACGCTTCAGCAAGGCAGACTCGGTACGAATCGACATGCCCTGGTCCATGCGCCACAACACGTAATAAAGCATGTTGCGCACGTTGATGAGTTTCGTCTCCATCTCGGTAAGTTTTTCCTGAATGAGCTGGTAGCTCGAAATCGGCTTGCCGAAAGTGATTCGGTCGTTCACGTAAGCGGCGGCGTCATCCATGCAAGCCTGAGCGCAGCCGAGGCACTGTGCGATGATGAGCGAGCGCTCCATCTCGAAGTTCTTCATGAGATTCTTGAAGCCAGCGCCATATTCGCCAACCATCATGTCCTCGGTGAGCACCACGTCGTCGAAATACATCTCGCAGAACGGCATGATCTGCTGGCCGCGCTTGCCAAGACCCGCAGTGGAAACGCCGGGCAGATCTTTCGGAACGAGCCACATGGTCATTTCGGTATTGTCGTGCGAGGGATCCTCGTTCTTGGCGATGACCAGGCTATACGGAAGGGCCTCACCAGCAGTGACCCACGTCTTCTGGCCGTTGAGGATATAGGTGCCGTCGGCCTGTTTCTTGGTGGTGGCGGTCATCGACATGTTGTCAGAACCTGCTGCCGGCTCAGAGAAGCCCAGGCTGAAGATTGGCTTGCCGGTCTTCATGTACTCTTCCATGCAGAAAGCGACCTGCTCCTCGCTGCCGAAGTCAATCATGTCGCACATGGCCAGCGTATTGTTCAAAAACGGCGTGATGCTGCCCGCATAGTGCGCGAATTCCTCGGTCAAAACGCCAAGAGTCACGCGGTCACAAGGAACGCCGCCGAGCTCTTCGGGAATGCCCATAAGGCCGAAACCCGCTTCAAGGTATTCCTTCAGCAGTTCATCGGTCATGCCATGGGCGTCGAACATCTCAACGATCTTGCGTTCATCGAGGTTGCGCTCGCAAAACTCCTGGATGCTCTCAACCAGCAGCTCTTGTTCGTCAGTGCGTGCGAAATCCATCTTTTCATCCCTTCATCATTGGTATGCAAAGCTCGAATTGAATTGGCGCCGCGAGTGCGGCTTCGATTCGCGGGAAATCGGAATCGTGATGTCGCGACCTCCACCGCGCGCTGGCGAGGTCGCAAGGGGCGCAACCGAAATCGGCCCCCCGATCGCCTTGGAACCCTGTCCGCTTGGGCGCAAAGGCGATTGGGGGACCGGCCCTCGAGAAAGGGCCGGTTGCTTGCCGCCCGCAGTAAGGAGTCAACGGACGGAAACGGAGAGAAAAGGCTAGTTCTCGGTCTTTTCGAGCTTTTTGCCCTGGCCGAGCGCAAACACGCCGAACAGGAAGCAAGCGACCATGCAGACGATGGAAAGCGTGAACATGATGGAAAAACCACCAGGGAGGTCAACGACCCAAGCCCAGAACGTGGATGCGACAACGCCACCCAGGGTGCCAGCCATCGACACGCGAGAGTAGATGTTGGTGTAGTCACGAGAGCCAAAAGTGGTGCGAACGAGCAGCGGGGTCTGCACGGTGGTGCAGGCATACACGAAGCCGAACAGGAACGCGCCAACGAACAGCAGAGCAACCACGGAAGGCAGGAACCACATAAGCACGACGCCCACGAGGCCAGAGCCAATACCCAGAGCCATACCGCCCTTGCACGACTTGTCGTTCACAGCGCCCAGAATAACCTTGCCGATTGCCTGGCCAGCCATGCAGGCGGAAGCCACGACGCCGGAAACAGCGGCAATCTCGGGAACGGTGTTCGAGAAGGAAGCGCAGTAAGAGGGCAGGAACTGGTACACGGTCTGGTTCACGGTAATCAGGAACGAGAAGCCAGCCAGCGCGAAGAACGCAGCGGTCTTCATGGCCTTGTCGGCAGAGACGCCAACTTCGGGAGCGGCGGGCTTGCCGGAGTCACCAGAAACCTCGTCGGCGCCATAGGCCTGGACGCCCTTGTCGGACGGTTTGCTGCGAACGATCAGCGCGGTGAACGGAAGGGTCACAACCAAAACGATAATGCCGAACACCAGGTAGCCCGTACGCCAGCCTTCAGGACCCATGTTGATAAGAGCGGTGCCAATAGGATTGAAAATAACGCCGCCAATGCCCGTGAAAGCCATGCACAGACCGATGAAGAAGCCGACCTTCTTCTTGCACCAGGCATTAATCAGCGAAGGAACAGCCAGATAGATAAGCGGAGCCGTGCCAATGCCGAGCAAAACGCCCGCGATGTAGAACTGCCAAACCGCAGTGAAGAACGACATCGCAATAAGCGTAAGGCCGTCGATAATAACAGCAGCAGAGAGAACTACGCGCGCGTCCATCTTCGACATAAGCTTGCCGCCGATGGGCAACATGATCATCATAGCGAGGTTCAAGATGGAGAAGTACAGCGTGAACGACGCTTTGGGCACACCGAAGTAGCTAGAAACCGGCGTGAAGTAAATACCCGCGCAGCTCAATACCAGAGCACACGGGATGCACGTGATCGCGATGCCAGCGGCAACGATCAGGAAGGCGTAGTGGAAGCCTCCCTTTTTCTGAACCTGTTCAGAAGCCATAACATATCCCCTTTTCAGGATGTGTGCCGCAAAAGCGGCAAGGTCCTCGTCCCCTGTGCGCCATCCCCTCGATGGGCCCACAGGGAACGCCTATGCGGGGCCTTCGCCCCGAAGGGGCCGAAGCGCTCGGGAAAACGCCCCGGCCCATCAAAACAAAGCACGTACTGCGTATCAAGCAGTTTTATGCAAGCAGCTCTTTGAACGTTTCGAGCTGCGTGCGAGCCTGCTCATACGACTCCGTGGACTGGTCGACCTCGATGGTCACCACGGGAATGCCAGCCTCGCGCAAGGCCTTCGTGGCGAGCGGAGCCTCGAATTCCTCGGGGTCGCAGAACTTCGCAAGAAGAATCACCACACCCTGTGCGCCGGAATCCTTCGCCTTCTTGACCAGCGCGTCGAGATGCGCCTTCTTCGGATCGAACAGCTCAGGGTCTTCCTTGAGGTTGCACCAGCCATCGGCGAGTGCCTCAATGGCGCAACCGGCCTCAGGAACCTCGCGAGAGAACGCACGGCTCTCTTTTGCGAGGTCGTCGGCGACCACGGCGTACTTATTGGCATCGAGAATCTCGGTGATTGCCGGGATGTCCTCGTAAATGCCGGAAAGCACGATCTTGTTGAAGCCAGCGGTGGATTCGGGCAGCTTCGCGAGCTCGGCGTTGAGCGCCTTCACCTGAGCGAGGTGCTCCTCCTTAAGCTCGTAGTAACCCGCGTTAATAACAGCCACGCGGTCGGCGACGGAAACCTCCGCCGGATGAGCGCCGGCAAGCTCGACGAACTCGCGCATCGCGGCGCGCCATTCGTTGTAGAGCTTGATGGAAGCGAGCATGTCGTCGTTCTCGATAATCGCGTTCGCGCATTCCTCAACGCCACGCTTGACTTCCGTATAGGACTCGATGGCATAGGTGCGGCCAGCCTCGATGAAACGGTTCTGCGAGTTGGTCACGTAAATCATGGGGATCTTCGTGCCCATGGCGGCCTTCCAGTTCTGGCTGAAGGCGCGAAGCGTGTCGCACAAACCAGTGATCATCATGCCCGACAGGCCATTGAGCTTGCCCGTCATGCCCATTTCGAGCGTCATCTGGCAGATGGAGCAATAAAACGGCGGGAAGTACTTCTTGGCGTTGTCAGAAGAGCCAATGGCGCCCCACACGCCGAACGGCACAGCACCTGCGGCATGCACGAGTTCCTCGGGCACATGGTAGGGACCCACGCCAATCACGCGCTTGCCCTCGGCGAGGTACTTGTCGAGCTGAGCCTTGGGGTTGTTCGCGACCTCGGCGAAACCGGCCAGCATTTCTTTGATTTCAGCCATCGTCTACTCCCCCTTCTTGTTGTTTTCCATGATTTCGAGCAGGCCCTCGACGCGCGTGTTGTACTGCTCTTCGCTGAAGTTACGCGGGTCGGACTGGTCGCCATCGAACGTAACCACGGGAATATGCAGGTCATTCGCGATACGACGTCCCATTTCGGGAGCGATGCCGCTCCACATCTTGCAGGAGCGGTTGTTATGGATCAGGCCACCGTTGACCTTGCCAGCCTTGCACAGCTCCTCGCGCAGCTCAACGGCGCGCTCGAGGTTGATGGCATTCGGCATTTCGGCGTAAGCGCGCATCATCTCATCGGTGTTGCCATAGGTGAAGGCGAACGACGGGCCATACACGCATGCGGTCACGTTGGTGCCAGAATGCTTGAGCGGATGTAGCGTGGCGCGCAGGAACGGCCAGCAAGCGATGCCCTCGAACATAACGCGGTTCTTCTCTTCGACCTTGAACGTGGACTTGTGCTCCTTGACGAACTGCTTGTACTCGTCGATAAGCTGCAGGAAGCCGTCAAGCGATTCCTGCTTGCCACGGGCCATGGTCGCCACGGCCATATGGTTGAACAGCTCAAAACCGTTCAGCGGGCTGGGCTCGTACTGCATGTACTGAGTCGCTTCGAGCCACGCCTGGCCAACTTTGTTGGAAATCTCGCACACCTCGGAGAAGCGATCCTCGTCCCACTTCTTGCCGGTGATTTCCTCGAGCTGCTTGATGCAGTCATCGAACTGGCCGCGCATGTAGGCAACGCGCTTGGCGTCGACGTCGTATTTGTCGTTGAACGGCACGTCGATCATGATCACGGGAATGTCGAGCATCTTGCCAATGTTCTCATACCAGTTCATCATGCAGTTGCAAATATTGTTGCAGCACAAAACGAAATCGGGCAGTGGCATTTCGCGCTCTTCGTTGGGGCATTTGCCCAGGTCGGCGTATGCCATCGAAATGCGAGCATATGCGCACAGGTCATTGGAGAAGCCCAGATCGCCTTCAGCATGCTCGAGCATGGGAAGGCTGCCGCCCTTCGCAGAAATCGCGGCCGCCTGGCTTTCCGGATACACGCAATGCAAGCCGAGCGTTTCAGGAATCTCTTGCGGGAAGTTCGACGAAATCCAGCCGACCTTCTCGCCGCGAGCCTTCGCCTCAATGGCGCTCTCGTACACGTTATCGGCGATATTCGCGAGAACTTTCTTCGCGGGAAGCTTCTCGGGTGCCTCTTTTATTTCTTCGGCCATATTTCCCCCTTTACGAAACAATAAAGCCAAAACCCATCACGCCCTTCGTTCAAATGGCGGCGGCGTGCTCAAGCAGTCCTGAGCTCGCTCGGAAGCCGCTCAATGCAGCTTCCGGCTCGTGCGGAACTGCGCCGCTCGCCGCCATTTAAACTCCGAGCAGAATAATCGATCGACGAGAGAGCTACTTGCGCTCGCCCTGCTTGGCGATGCCAGTTTCCTCGAGTTCTTTGATCTCGTCATCGGTGTAGCCGAGGCTCTTAAGAACGTCTTCGGTGTCTTCGCCCAGAAGCGGTGCCTTGTCGTAGTTCGGCAGCGGGGTATCGGACATGTCGATCGGGGTGCGAACCAGAGCTTTGGGGCCCCGAGGGTAGTCCATTTCATAGAACACATCGTTTGCCCAAGCCTGCTCGTCCTTGGAGACCTCTTCGTAGGTCTTGCATGGGGCGAACGGAATGTCGAGTTCAGTCAGAATAGGAATCCACTCTTCCATGGTCTTCTGCTGGAAGCCTTCCTGAACCAGGTCGTAGGCTTCGCCGAGTCGGCCGGCTTCTTGAATCTTCTTCTGATCGTTCATCACGGGATCATCGAGAATATCCTCGCGACCGATCGCCTTCATGATGAGCGGCCAGTAAATGGAGAAGTTCGGACCCATAACCTGCAGGAAGCGGTCGTCCTTGGTCTTCACGGCCGGCTGGTAAGGCAGCGGATTCTCGCGGCGATCGAACGGGTAGTTGACGCCATGGAACTCGGTGCCATACTGTGCGCCCTGAATCTGGAAGGACTGAACCCAAATAGCGGTGTGCAGCAGGTTGGTGGAAACGTTCTCGCCCTTGCCGGTCTTGGCAGCGCGATAGAGCGCGCCCAGAACGCCAGCGGTCAGCGCGAGAGCAGCCTGATGGTCACCCAGGGCAGGAATCAGGTTCGAAGGAACGGTGCCCTTCTGATACAGCGATCCCGACCAGCCGGAACGCGCGAAGAACGCGGTGTAGTCAAAGCCGGGCAGATCTTTGTCGGGACCCTTGTCGCCATAGCCCGTGAGGCTGGCGTAGATGAGCTTGGGGTACTTAACCTTCAGCTCGTCGTAGGTGAGGTTCTGACGCGCAAGAGCGCCAGGGCGCCAGTTGGTCAGGAAAATGTCGGCGTCGTCGAGCATCTTGAACAGCACTTCTTTGCCCTTGGGCTGGCGAAGGTCAAGCACGATGCCCTTCTTGTTGGCATTCTCGAGGTCAAAGTTGGTGTCCTCGTGCGGGTCGGACGGACGGCCCTCGTTCGGAGCAGTGAAGCGCAGATTGTCGCCCTTGGCGGATTCGATTTTGATAACTTCGGCACCCATGTCGGCAAGAATACGGCCAACAGCGGGAACCGCGATGAACGTCGCCATTTCAACGACCTTCACGCCATCGAGCGGACGCTTAACGTCTTCCATGTTTCCTCCTAAAAGAAAATCCCCTTATGGTCCGGATTCATGTCTCATCCGGACACCTTGTATTGTGGATTGTGTGAAGGAGAAGTTCATTAGACGGAAACACTGCGCGTCCAACAGCTGCTAGACAGATTTACGATATGACTAATTGCAAGCCATCAATGAGCACGCTTTCATAGACGAACAGGATGTATTTGGGCCATTAGGCGATAGATTCTCGCCTTGAGCCCTTCGGGTGCCTATAATTTACCCAGGGGAAGCAAATAAGGGGTATCGCATGGCAAAGCGTGACACGCGCGCGGAAATAGCCGCCGCTTTCAAAGAATCGGTTCGAAAAACATCGCTATCGCAAACGCGAGTTGCCGACCTCATTTCAGAACTCGGCGTGAACCGCAATACGTTCTATTATCATTTCGGCAGTAAATACGATGTCGCCATGTGGATTTTCCGCACATCGCTCGCAGCCAAGCTGCGCCACGATTTCCCCGAGGGTCAACTCGTGAGTGCGCCGTTTTCTGCAACAGGCGCTGGCAAGGAAGCGCTTCCCTATTACGTGCACAAAGAGACGGGCGCCCGCACGCTCGATACGAGCGGCTATTACAAAGCGCTCGTCGCAACGGTGCTCGAAGACCCCGATTTCTACCGCAAGCTCTTTACGCCGCGCGAATACGAGTTCATTCAGCAAGTTGTCGAAACGCTGATTCCCGCGTTCAAGGAAGACCTTGACTTCATTTTGGACGGCCGCTACATGCCCGACGAGACCAAGGCCCTGCTCGCCGACTCATGTGCACGGCAGGCGATTTCGCTCGTGGAGTTTTTCCTCATCAACCGAGGCAGCACGCAAACGTTGCTCGATGAGCATATGAACCCGTTTTGGAACGTCATACAAGAAAGCTTGTACGCGGCCATTCAGGAACACCCAATCAACCGCTTCTAATCAAACGCACCACAACCTGCTAAATGCTCGTAGCGTTTAGCAGGTTTCAAGCAAACCCGAGAAGACGCATTGGAGGTCGCGGGTGCGGAAGCGGCGCAAGCGTCAATCATGCCCCACAATCCCCAAACGCCAAAAACACAGGCGCGAATTCCCACGCCTGCGATCAAGTTGCCATGTGAAGAAACGATTCTTAGTCATGCGCGGCGCATCCCGCTACCACACGACCAGTTCCTCGCCCTACTTAGCCTTCTTCATGTACATCGTCATTTGGGACGTGTTGAACATTTGGCCGTCGGACATGCGGAATTGCTCGACCTTCCATACGCGCACTCGGCCGCCATCGCGCACCGGCGTTGCCACGGTCTCGATAGTATCGCCTTCGAAGACGGGCAACAAATGCGTCGTAGTAAGTTCGAGACCGAGCGCATGCGAAACGGCGGGATCGGTATGCGCCGAGATGCACTCGCTTGCCGCATGCTCGGCCAAATAAGCGCTGATGCCGCCATGAATCACGCCGTGACGTTGCAACATGTCGGCAGTCACGGGCGTATGCATGACATAACGCTCAGGGGTGTCTTCGACGATTTCAATGTTCAACATATCGGCCAGGCTCATATGGCGCCCCTTCCAGACAAAGAATGTATCGCAACGTTGCCATACTAGCGCAGCCGCAAACACTGCGCCTTCCCCAACTCGTCGTTTTCGACCAGAAGCGAACGCGGCGCAGCCTACCCTCGAAGCAAGCCCCTATCCCTCCAACCCTGTTTTTGCAAATGGTGCCAGTTTTGACCACCCCCAACACATTCTTGGTCAAAACTGGCACCATTCGCAAAAGCGACTATTGCTCGCTAGCCTTGTCGACCTCTTGGAGACACACGGAACCGCCGTGATTTAAAGCAAGCGCCCCATCACACAGCGCGCCCGCACCGCGCGCCTCCACTCCGCCGCGCGCCTCCGCTCCGGTACGCTCGTGGGTTTTGTCGACCTCTTGGGCACGCACAGTGCCACCGCGATTCGCGGCGAAAGCAGCCAATATACGACGCGCCGATACCGCGCGGCCCCGTTCCAAAGCGCTCGTTGTCCCCGTTTCAAGGCGTTAGTTATTCTTGTTCGCTTCTTGAGCACGCACGGCATCGCCGCGATTCACGGCGAGCGTCACAAGCATGCCCGTCACAATGGGGAAATAGAACGTGAGGAAACGCCAGATGAACGTCGAAAGCGCCACGAAAGAAGCGCTCGGGTAAATGGTGCTGAAAAACAACGCATAGCTCGTTTCGGCCGCGCCCATAGCGCCCGGCGTTGGAACGAACGACGAAATCATATACACGAACGCTTGGCACGAAACCACGGTGAGGAAATCGCCATCGCATCCCAGCCCGCGCATAATCACATAGCTAATGGCGAAGAACTCGAGCAGCTGCACGAACGTGACCGCAATGCTCCTGGCGAACAAGCGCGGCTTTTTCATCATGTAGCGCATCTCGTTGTACGCGTCATCGATGGTCTTGGTAGTGTCGGCAATTCGCTTCTCGGGGCCTTTCACGATATGCGTCTTACCTGCGATCTTGAAAGCCCAGGTCATGAGTTTCACGATGCCATTGCGCCAAAACGCGATGGCAAGCAGCATCAAAAGCAGCCCCAAGCCGCCAATGAAGCCGATAACAACAAGCGCGGTAAGCGCAGGGTTCTCTTCAACGAAATAATGTAAGCGGAACAACAGAACCAAGGCGCAAAAAGCGCTCGTCGCAACCTGATAGGTCACGAAACGGCTCACGAGCATCGGCATGCTCTTGGAAAGCGGCATACCGAACCGATTGTAGTAATACGCCTGAAACGGCTGGCCACCGCTCGAAAGCGGCGTGATGCAGTTGAAGTACTGGCCAATAATCGTGCACAAAAACGTATCGCGAAAACGGAATTTCGGAAACATGTCGCGCGAGAAAATCTGCATGCACACCGACTCGAAGAACCAATAACCCACAACCATGAGCACTGCAAGCACGAGCCACGGCCAGCGCATGCTCGAAAGCGCATTGGCCATGTCTTCGCCCTCGCCCGCAAAAAACAAGTAACCCACAAGCATGCCGAACGCAAAAATGCAGAGCACAACATTAAGCAAGCGCCCCTTGATATGAGGTCGCTCCATTGCTGTTTCAGGGGCGATTTCATTGAGCAAATTCGGCTCAAGAATCGCCTCTTCGAATGGCTCTTTTTTCTGAGTATCGTTTGCCATAGACTCTTCTCACATTGCGCTATGCGAATTTAAACAAGTTCGCCGCTATGCCGTAGCCGCATTTCGCAGCCCAGCGGCCAAGTGCCGTTTTGCGATTGACCAGGCCCGCCAGCGTAAAACGAAGCTTGCGATACAGCACGGGATCGCTCTCGCGAAGGTAGCGCCACAGCTTTTTGTTGTCGGCGATAGATTCGGGCGTATTAATCTGGAACAAATGAATAGACGAAACAGTAAGCATCGCTGAAAGGTATCTCAGCGAGCAACCCGCCAAACGAGGACTGATTGCCTGCAGCTTTTCGTAATCAAAACCGTCAATCGCCAAATGCGTCGCGTGAATCTGGTCGGCAATGTGGCGTTTGAGCACCGAAGGGTCAATCGACTGGCCCTCGCGGCCGATGGTATACCAATATAAATCGCAATCGTGATAGTAGAGCTTCTTCACAAAGCGCAAAGGCTTGAGCATGAGCAGGCTGTCCATATACGACATGCCCTCGGGCAGCACCAAACCGCTCTCACGCACCACGTTCGTGCGATAGATGGCGCTATGGATCATGATGTACTGGTCAAGACTCGGATTACTCATCGCGCTCCAGCCAACGACCCTATCGCTCGGAAGGAGCTTCTCGTACGAAATGGTATGGCGGTCACCGTTTTCTACGCGGTTGTACACGTAATTCACCATGTACAAATCAACGCCCGCTTGCTCATCTTCCAAAGCGCGAAGACTAGAAACGACTTCAGTGAGCTTGGCGGAATCGAGCCAGTCGTCGGAATCGACGATATAGAAAAACGCCCCCGACGCCAGTTCGAGAGCGTGGTTCACCGCGCCGCCCCAGTTGCGATTCTCCTGGTCAACAGCCACAACAATGTTCGGGTAGCGCTCGGCGTAATCGCGCGCCACCTGAAGCGTGTCGTCTTTCGAGCCGTCATTGACAACGAGCACCTCGACCTCGTCGCCCGACTGAACGAGCGAATCGAGGCACGCGTGCAAATATGGCGCAGCGTTATATGCGGGAACGGCAATTGTCAGCAGTTTCGAATTCGGCATACCAATCATTTCAATATCGACTCGAAGCGGCCAGACCGAAGCGCAGCCGTTTTTCGTAACTGCCAGAGTATAGCCTTTTAGAAAGAAGAAGCGTCAACCGTACCGTCAATAAGCAGAAAACCGTTGCGCGAACGTAAACCAAACGTCAGGACGAGGAGAACGGAACGTCGAACGGCGACATAGCTCCAAGCAGCGATGCACAGAGGAGGAGCGCAGCATTGTTCCATGCCGCAGCCGCCGCATCGCACCTTTCAGCAACCACGTAAGGACTCTTCGTGCCGATTCGTCCCATGGAAGAATAATTCGCCTTGAATGAGGTGCCTGGTTGGTTTATCTTAATCCCGTTACATAGGTTGGTTTAATAGGCTTGCACGCGCGGGCGCCAAAGCTTGAAGAGAAAGGCACCCTGCAGCGTCGCCTGCCAACAACTCTTGTATTCAAAAGGGGTATATATAAGAGAAAGGCAATTGCCATGGCATTAGAAACCTCAACGGGAGAGCTGCTGCGCGTCAGCGGCCTTACCGCGTCAGTCGACGAAAAGGAGATTCTGCACGGCATCGACCTGAGCGTTGCTCAGGGCGAAACCCACGTGCTCATGGGTCCCAACGGCGCCGGCAAATCCACCCTCGGCCATGTCGTGATGGGCGACCCCACGTACAATGTGGCCGCTGGTTCCATCGTATTCAACGGTCAGGACGTCACCGCGCTTTCGCCCGACAAGCGCAGCCACGCCGGCATGTTCTTGAGCTTCCAGGCGCCCGTCGAAATTCCCGGCGTGCCGCTGTCGAGCTTCCTGCGCGCGGCAGCCGCGGGCCGCGAAGGCCTCAACCTCAAGGGCAAGCAGTTCCGCAAGCACACTCAAGAGCTGTGCGAGGAGCTCGACTTCGATCCCGCCTACCTCGACCGCGAGCTCGGCGTCGGCTTCTCGGGCGGCGAAAAGAAGAAGCTCGAAATGCTGCAGCTGTTGCTGCTCAAGCCGAAGCTGGCCATTCTGGATGAAACCGACTCGGGCCTCGACGTGGACGCCCTTTCCGTGGTTTCGCGCGGCATTGAGGCATATCGCCGCACGTGCGACGGCACGCTCATCATCATCACGCACAACACGCGCATCCTTGAGCGCGTCGACGTCGACCGCGTGCATGTCATGGTGAAGGGCCGCATGGTGCACGAAGGCCCCGCCTCGCTCATCGAGAAAATCGACACGGAAGGCTTCGAACAGTTCGAGCAAGCCGCCCAGGCCGCGCAAGCGTAAAGGCGGAGGCTCACTATGGCAAAGCAACATTCCGAAGTTGCGGACATCGACCGCAGCCTCTACGACTTCCGCTACGGCGAAGAGGGTTTTGAGCGCCTTGACGCAGGCCTCACGCCTGAAATCGTGCGCGAGATTTCCGCGAAGAAAGACGAGCCCGAATGGATGCTCGAGTTTCGCCTGAAGTCGCTCGAGATTTACAAGAGCATGGCAGCCCCCGATTGGGGTCCGTCCATCGCGGGCTTGGACATGGACAACATCGTCACCTACGTCAAGCCCAACACCGACCAGAAAAGCGATTGGGAAAGCCTGCCCGACGACGTGAAGAATACGTTCGACCGCCTGGGCATTCCGCAGGCCGAGCGCGCATATCTCGCGGGCGTCGGCGCCCAATACGACTCCGAGCTCGTCTACCACAACATGCAAGACACCGCCTCGAAGATGGGCATCGTGTATTCGGGCATTGAAGAAGCCCTGCACGACCCGAAATGGGAGCCGCTCATTCGCGAGAAGTTCATGACGCTCATTCCGCCCACCGACCACAAGTTCGCTGCACTTCACGGCGCGGTATGGTCGGGCGGCAGCTTCGTGTACGTGCCGAAAGACACCAAGCTCGACTTCCCGCTGCAAAGCTACTTCCGTCTGAACGCGAAGGGCGCGGGGCAGTTCGAGCACACGCTCATCATCGTGGAAGATGGCGCCGATTTGCACTTCATCGAAGGTTGCTCGGCCCCGAAATACAATGTGGCGAACCTGCACGCGGGCGCCGTTGAGCTGTTCGTCGGCAAGAACGCGCACCTGCGCTACTCGACCATCGAGAACTGGTCGAAGAACATGTACAACCTGAACACCAAGCGCTCCGTGTGCGACGAAGGCGGATCGATTGAATGGGTTTCGGGCAGCTTCGGCAGCCATGTTGGCTACCTCTACCCCATGTCCATTCTTTCCGGCCGTAAGTCGACCTGCACCTTCACGGGCATCACGTTTGCTGGTCAGGGCCAAAACCTCGACACCGGCTGCAAGGTCGTGCTCGCCGCTCCCGACACGAGCGCCGCAATTGAGACGAAGTCGATTTCGAAGAGCGGCGGCGTGTCCACGTTCCGCTCGAGCGTCGTGGCAACCGAGAAGGCCGAAAATTCCGCCGCATCGGTAAGCTGCCAGTCGCTCATGCTCGATGCTGACAGCCGTTCCGACACCATTCCGGCGATGGACATCCGCTGCAAAAACGTCGACGTAGGCCACGAGGCAACCATCGGCCGCATTTCCGACGACACCGTGTTCTACCTTATGAGCCGCGGTATTTCCGAAGAAGAGGCGCGCACCATGGTCGTCAACGGCTTCGCCGACCCCGTGAGCAAAGAACTGCCGCTCGAATATGCGGTCGAAATGAACAACCTCATCAAACTCGAAATGGAAGGGGCGATTGGATAATGGTCGAAACCACCACAACGACCCTGCGCGCCAATGCGCTCATTTCCCCCACCTGGCATCGCTTGGATATGAACGAGGCGGAAATCGCCGTTGTCGACACCATCGCCGACGGCATCGACATCTACGTACCCAAAGGCGCGCAAACGGCTGAATTCGGCGCATTCGCCACAGCCGCCAACGGTGCATGGGCCACGCGTCCTGAGCAGGCAAAAACCCAGAACAACACCCAGCCTGACGCTGAAATTCTCAACGGCGGCGAAGTGAACCTCGATTTGGCCGCAACGTCGCCCGTCACGCGCGACGTGCCTCAGGCCTTCGAGCATGGCATGGGTCGCGTTGCAGGCGAGTGGCTCGCCGCGCACGCGGCTAAAACGCGCGCTGTGCGCGTTGCTGCAGGCACGACGCTCGCCGAACCCATCATCGTCCACGCGCATGGCAAAAACGCCGCCGCAAGCGTCGCTTCCCTCGACGTAGTCGTTGAGGAGGGCGCGAGCGCCCAGGTGCTCGTGTGCTTCGACTCCGCCGAGGCGGGCGAAGGCGTCATCGGCTCCACGCTCAGCGTGTTCGCCGATGCCGATGCGCACGTGGACATTCAAACCGTGCACGCCGCCAACGACGGCTTCACCACCATGGACGACACCGCACTGTTCCTTAACGACGACGCACGCATCACGGTGCGCCACACGGTTCTCGGCGCGGGCAAATCGTTCGTGGGCCTGGCCGGCAACCTGTCGGGCAAGCGCTCCGACGTGCACGTGACCACGCGCTATGTGGGTCATGGCGAAGAAGCGCTCGACTTCAACTACCTGCTGCGCCACCGCGGCGAGAAAACCACGTGCCTCATGGACGCGCAAGGCGTGCTCACCGACGAGTGCACGAAAATCCTTCGCGGCACCATTGATTTGGCATGCGGCTGCGCGGGCGCGGAAGGCACCGAAACCGAATCGGTCATCCTCGTCGACGAGCGCGTGAAGAATAAGTCGATCCCCATTATTTTGTGCAGCGAAGACGACGTCGCAGGCAACCACGGCGCCACCATTGGCCACATGCGCCCCGAGCAGCTCAACTACCTCATGAGCCGCGGTATTTCGCAAGAAGCCGCCGAGCGCCTGTTCGCCACCGCCACGTTTGAAGATGCGGCAATCACCACGCCCGACGCCTACACGCGCCAGGCCATCGCGAAACTTGCAGCCGAAATTGGCGTTCCCGCCCAATTCGACGAAGCCGAATAGATTCGAGGCACACGCTTATGACTGAAACCACCAACAGCGCCGCGAGCGCCTGCGCCATCGCCGATGCGGCGCACGCCGCGGCGACCTCGGCCACCGCGCCCGACATCGTGTGCGCGGCCAACATCGCCGAAAACCCCTACAAGCGCGACTTCCCGCTGCTTGCCAACCATCCCGACCTCGCGTTCCTCGACAGCGCAGCAACCGCGCAGCGCCCGAAAACCGTGCTCGACGCCCAGCGTCGTTTCTACGAGGAAATGAACGCGAATGCACTGCGCGGCCTCTACCGCCTGTCCGTCGAAGCGACAGAGGCGATTGACGTGGCACGCAACCGCGTCGCGAAGTTCATCGGCGCGCCCAAGGCCCAAGATGTCGTCATGTGCCGCAACGCGAGCGAAGCGCTTAACATCGTCGCCAAGGCGTTCGCGCCAACCGTGCTCGAGCCGGGCGATGAAGTTTGCATCACCATCATGGAACACCATTCGAACCTCATCCCGTGGCAGCAAGCCTGCCGCGCGACAGGCGCGAAGCTTGTGTATCTCTACCCCGACGAGAACGGCATTATCACGCCCGAGGAAATGGACGCGAAAATCGGTCCGAAAACGAAGATTCTTTCGTGCGTGCACGTGTCCAACGTTTTGGGCATCGAAAACCCCGTCAAAGAACTCGGCCGCCGCGTGCATGAGCAAGGCGGCTACTTCGTCGTCGACGGTGCCCAGTCGGTACCGCATGTGAAAGTCGACGTTACCGAAATCGGTTGCGACTTCCTGGCATTTTCGGCGCACAAGCTCTTCGGTCCCTTCGGCATGGGCGTGCTGTGGGGCAAAGACGAGCTGCTCAACGCCATGCCGCCCTTCCTAACCGGCGGCGAAATGATCGACAACGTGACCGAGCAAGACGCCACCTGGGCGCCCGTTCCCGAGAAATTCGAGGCCGGCACGCAAGACGCGGCGGGCATCTATGCCACCGCAGCCGCCGTCGCCTACGTCGAATCGGTGGGTATCGACGTCATCGAGGCTCGCGAGAAAGCCCTTGTGTCCTATTGCATGGAAGAGCTCGGCAAACTCGATTTCATTACCATCATCGGCCACCCCAATGCAGATATGCATCATGGTGTCGTGAGCTTCAACGTGAATGGCATTCACCCGCACGACGTGGCGAGCATCCTCGACATGGACCAGGTCGCCATTCGCGCTGGCCATCATTGCGCCCAGCCGCTTCTCACCTGGCTTGGCGTTGAAAACCTCGCCTGCTGCCGCGCGTCGCTCGCTTTTTACAACGACAAGGGCGATGTCGACAAGCTGGTGGCTGGCCTGAATCGAGTTTGGAGCATGTTCCATGGCGAATAGCGGAATTTATACCACGGCGTTGATGGACCACAACGCCCACCCCGATTACAAATACGAGATGGACGGCGCCACGCATACGCACGAAGGCATCAACCCGAGCTGCGGCGACGAGCTCACGCTGTCGCTGCGCGTCGAGGGCGGCGTTATCGAGGAAGCGGCGTTCACCGGCCATGGCTGCGCCGTGAGCCAGGCTTCAGCCGACATGATGGCCGACGTGATCACCGGCGAGACCGTCGAGGAAGCACTGCGCCTCTCGCAGCTGTTCATCGACATGATTAAGGGCAAAGAACTCACCGAGCAAGACAAAATCGACCTTGATGAGGCTGCTCAGCTACAAGACATCTCGCACATGCCTGCACGCGTGAAGTGCGCCGAGCTCGCCTGGCGCACCCTTGACGGCATGCTGCACGAAAATGCCGACGCCGCTCCGGCAACGACCGAATAGCTGCTTTTTCGAAGTTCGTTCGACCTACCGAGAGGGCCTAGCCCCCATTCCTTCACAACGTTTCACGCGTTCAGGAATGGGGGCTAGGCCCCCTTTTGGTTTTTTATCTTTTCGAACATCAATTCACGCTATACCCCACCTTCCGCCCTTTCGCTTTTATGGGCCAAACAACAGAAAAGCGGCTCCTTCGCGTCGCATAGGGTCGAAGGATCTGCTAATAAAATGGCGAGGCGCCCAAGGAAGGGGGTGACGCCTCGCATCGGAGGGTTGAAAAAACTATTTCGCTATAGCGTTGCGGGCAGCGATGCGGCCGAACACGACGCACTCGCCAATATTGCCCGTACCCTGGCATATATCGCTTCTCGCGCAGGGCCCAGCGATGGACTTTCGCTTATGCCGCAACGCCTGTCACAAGCACAATTGCCGTCGCAACCACGATGGCTTCCACGATTGTGATGCCGTTTGCAAGCCCGGCGAGTTTTTCATCGCCGCCGCACCATAATGTGAAGGTGGGGCCCATGGCGCTCGCGGGCGCCCAAAGAAGAATGCAGATAACCAGTTTCGTCGTGAAATCGAACGGTAAAAACGCGATGGCCAACAGACAAAATGCGATTGAAAACAACGCACGCGCGCCAAGAATAACCGCAACCTTTTTAAGCTTCGCGCCTGCCGACGTAAAGCCAATCATAAGACCGAGCATAAGCATGGCGCAAAACGCGTTCGCGTTCGCAATCGGTTCGGTAAACGCGACAACCTGCTGCGGTAGTTGAATATCGAAAATCGCAAGCATGATCAAGATGAGATACGCGTCAAACGGCAACGAGCTGAACAGGCGTTTTGCGACGAATTTCAGGGGTTGCTCGATTGGTCCCTTGCCCGTTCCCGCTATGAGCCCCGTCAGCGCATAGGCGCCGCCCGTCATTATCATGGCGTTCCCCGCATCGAACATGCAGACCGCGACGGCCATTTCCGGCGAAAACAGCGCCTGGACATAGGGCAGAGCAAAACATCCAATGTTGAAGCCACAAATATTGAGCATGTAAAAGATGCGGTCGCCTCGCTCGCAGCGTCTGCTCGCAATCGCGGCTACGGCATATGGAACGAATGCACAGGCAAGTCCAATGGGAACAAGCATCAAAAGTTGCGACGTGAACTGGGCACTTCCAAACGCGTGCACGACTGAGCAGGGCAGCGTGAACGTGAATACAATTTTCGACACAACCTCACCGGGGCGCTTTCCGAACGAGGGGGGTGCGCCCCATTTACTGGAGACGCTAGGCGGCCAGGCCTAGCGATTTCCTGTATTGGCTGGGGCTCATCCAT
>CAKUIK010000025.1 GCA_934661005.1 uncultured Slackia sp. | reverse complement strand
GCGCCCGATCGGCGGCCCCTCGGGGCTTGCCCGTATCGTAGGCAATGCGCCGAATGCTCGCCACCGAAGTTCATCGGCGGCTTATCTCGAACTGTAATGGGCGAGCCGAGGGCGTGTTGTTTGCGCAATGTGCCACGAATTGTTCGAACAGTTCGTGCTTTGGCGCATGAGGCCTCTGTTGCTCATGCGGCTGTGCCAGCGCGCGGCGCGAACCAGGTGTGTGTCAACGCCGAACGGAGGGCCAAGCGCCTGGGCACTCCGAATTTGCGTGGAGGAATGCAGTGGGCGCTTGGCATGCAACTAACCTACCACGGTTTTCGAGAAAGTTGTTGCGCAACAATTTTGCGATTTTCGAACACAACTTTCATTAGCTGCCAGCAAATGTTTTTGAATGCGGAAACCCCTAGCATGGTTCCTGGTTTTGTTCGCGAAGTAAACCATGCGTTCTAAAGGAAAGGAATCAGAAATGGAAAATGCGCAGTATCAATCTCAGGCTCCGCAGCCGGCGTCCGAAGCCGCAATGCCGAAAACGGCGATGGGCATTACGTCTCTCGTGCTGGGCGTCATCGCGATTGTCTCGTCGTGGGTGCCCATTGTGAACAACCTCTCCGCACTTCTCGCGCTTTTGGGCGGTGTTTTCGGTGTGGTTGGCGTCGTGAGCGTTATTCGCGGCAAGAAATCGGGCAAGGCGCTGGCTATTGTCGGGCTTGCGTTGAACGTTGTTGCGCTTATCGTGGTTTTGGCAACGCAGAGCATGTATTCGGCGACGATTGACGACGCGGTGAACGGACCTGCTGCGACGAGCGCGAGCGCGTCAAGCGAGAGCTCGTCTGCAAGCGAAACGGAGTCGACGACGTCTGATACCTCGGCCGGTTTTTCGAATTTGCCTATCGGCAGCGCCGCAACGCTTAAGAATGGCGTGTCCGTGAGCGTCGATTCGGTCGAAACGGGACTCGTGAATTACGATGGCTCGGCAATAACGGCCGTTCATGTGTCGTATACCAATGGCTCCTCGCAGGTGCAGTCATTTAATCGATTTGACTGGAAAGCTCAAGACGCCCAGGGCGCCCTTCGCGATTCGACGTATTACTCCGAAGCCGGCGATGACGAGCTGAATTACGGCGACCTTGCGGCGGGAGGAACGGTCACGGGTGTTTTGTATTTTGACGGCGAAATCGTGAAGGCGAACTACTATGGCAGCATGTTGAGGGATTCGGCGACTGCCGCGTGGACTCTCTCTTAACAGTTCGCATGCGTTTCGGTTTGGAGAGGCATGTGGAATAATGGGCGGTAGTTTGTGCGAATGGCCCGACGAGATGGCCGTTCGTGCGCTGGCCCGTGCTCGTCGTCGAAAACGAAGGAAACACCGCGTGAAGGAACCGCTTACTGAAGAACTGCTGTGCGAATTGCTCGAAAGCCCCAGTCCGGAACAGTTCACGAGCACGCACAATTTGCAGGCTCCGACATTGCCCGAATATCTCCAGTGGCTGCTTGCCGATCGCGGTTTGGTTCGTTCGAAGGTCATTCGCGAGGCGGGTCTCAACGAAACGTTCGGATGGCAGATCTTCAAAGGCGAGCGTGGTTGCGGTCGCGATAAGGCGCTCGCTCTCGCATTCGCTATGAATCTCGATTTGCGCGAGACGAATCGCTTGCTGCAGGCGGCGGGGCAAAGTGCTCTCTACTGCAAGGATCGACGCGACGCGATCATCATTTTCTGCATAGAAAAGGGCCTCACGTTGCGACGCGCCGATGAGGAGTTGTACCGTTTCGGC
Organism: uncultured Slackia sp.; assembly: GCA_934661005.1. Classification (GTDB taxonomy): domain Bacteria; phylum Actinomycetota; class Coriobacteriia; order Coriobacteriales; family Eggerthellaceae; genus Slackia. Next base: position 32,414 of record CAKUIK010000025.1, on the reverse strand, counting down.
GAGCAGACTATTTGCCAGTAGCGGCGTGCTTGCGATGCCGCCGATGCGACAGGCGACATTGTTTGCTAGTATTGCCGCATGGCTTTTCTACCTCACAACACCTGCGAAAGCGATTTGACCGAGGGCCCGCGCTATGCGCCGGGCTCTCGTGGTGCATGTCGCGATTTCTCGATTGCCACCGGCGGGCGGGTTTTCGGCGGCGACGGCGTCGTGGGCGGCGAAGGGGGATGCGTTCCGAATGGCGGGTCTGATGAAATCTCTTGCGAGCTGGCTGCTCAGCTCGAAGCCATGCGCCGCCAAGAATGCTATGTCGTTGAAGAGGTTCTGAAGGAATCGGCGACCGAAATTACCGAACGTGTGCATTTCGAGGGCGCAAATGGCGCCTCGCAAGGCCCGTTCGTTCGGAAGCGCATTGAGCGCGCATCGGGGCTCGGTAGCGCATATGAGCGTATTTTCGCTGCTCAACAGGCGGGGAAGCGCTTTCGCTACATTCCACGTATATATGACTGTGCGATTATCGGCGACGAAATCGTGGTTGTCATGGAATACGTGTTCGGCGAAACGCTCGAGGAAATCGTTCATCGCTGCGCGCCTTCGCTGGCGTTGGCTGCTGATGTGTTTCCTCGTTTGTGCGATGCGGCGTGCGAGTTGCATGAACGGTTCGACCCGCCCATCGTGCATCGCGATTTGAAGCCGAGCAACGTCATGCTGTCGAGCGAATCGCTGACAATTATCGATTTCGGCATATCGCGCACGTGCACCGAGGGTGCCCAAAGCGATACGACGCATTTCGGAACGCGAGCTTACGCGCCGCCTGAACAATTCGGATTCGCGCAAACGACGGTTCAATCCGACGTGTATGCGCTCGGATTGCTGCTCTTCTTTTGCTTGACGGGAAGCGTGCCGAATGCTGCGTCGCGCGAGCGTGATTTCGAGAATGAGCGCATTCCGAAAGAAGTGCAGCGCGTGATAGCGAAAGCGGCGGCGTTCGATCCAAAGAACCGTTATGGGAGTGCTCGGGAATTGAAGGCCGCATTTGAGCTCGCCTTGCATGAAACGGGCTTTGCGCGAGCAGGTTGCGGAAGCGCGAACGGCACTTGGGGAGATTGCGCGGGATGGAACTCTGGATTGCGGAATGGCCGCATGCCGACTGATTCGATGGCCGGGTCGAGCGCGTCTTCTTCTGGGCGCATGGCGGGGACAACGTATGGCTCCGGGGCGCCTGGAGCCAACTGGACGCCAGAAATGCGCGGGCATTCGAAAAGAACGCCGTCGCAGCTTATCCCGCAAGGGTTGGGCATCGCCTGGAACGTGGCGCTTACCATCGTGTACCTCTTTTTCATGGCGATAGCTTTTACGAGCCCATTCAACCCCGGCGTTGAAGGAATCGAAGGGCTGCCGATGTGGTTCGTCCTTCTTGAGTACTGGTTCATGCTGGGCACTATGCTCACGGCGCTTGCCTATACGCTTCTCGACCGCCGCAGATTGCAGGCGCGGTTTCCTGTGCTGGCGCGGCTGAACTGGTGGCAAACGATTCTTGCGGCCGTGATGGTTTCGCTCGCCGCCATCGTGATAACCATGCTCATTGGTTGGCAATACACGCAACCTATAGCGCAGTAGGTTTTCTTGCCGCGTTCGGCGATTTCGCCCTCACGGTTCTGTATCGATTCGCGTCGCCTGGCACATCGTGCGGAAATAACGAAGCTAATCGGGTATAGTGAGCGGCATGCATCTTTCAATACGAAGAGAGGACGTGCTCCCATGAGCAACGAAGGCAAGAAGGTCAAGGCCCACTACCGCGGCACGCTCGACGACGGCACGCAGTTCGACTGCAGCTACGATCGCAACGAGCCCATCGAGTTCACCTGCATGGCCGGCCAGATGATTCCCGGTTTCGACGCCGCTGTGAAGGACATGGCCGTTGGCGAGAAGAAGACGGTGAAGATTCCCGCCGCCGACGCCTATGGCGAATACAACCCGCAGGCCGTTCAGGAAGTTCCTGTTTCCCAGGTTCCCAACGCCGATCAGCTGCCCGTTGGCCAGACGGTGTACTTTCAGGGGCCCATGGGTCCGTTCCCTGCGAAGGTCGTTTCCGTCGACAGCGAGAAGTGCGTGTTCGACATGAACCACGAGCTCGCTGGCAAAGATCTCACGTTTGAAATCGAACTCGTCGAGGTTGTCGAGTAACAGACGCGCATGGCTTCAATGCGTTTGAAAAGGTCGCCATAGGCGGCCTTTTCTGCGTTTTGGACAAGGCGCTGTATGCAGGAAAACCGATAGGCTGCGTGCCGTAATCGAGGCGCGCCCATCGAGGCGTGGCATGCGAAGGGGGCAATGTCTAGCGCGCGGGACGCCTGGGGTATTTTGCTGGGGGCCTTTGAGGCGTAACATGCCTGAAATGGAGCCTTTTTGGTTCCATTTAATGGGGGGTGGTCATTTTAATAATTTTTCTTGTTTATTCGGCGTGTTGGATAGTGCAGCGTTATATTTGCCCCACGTGCGTTTCATTTAATACGAGGACGCATCTGGAGGATATATGGCAAAGCGAACGAAAATCGTTTGTACCTTGGGGCCCTCGGTCGACAGCGAGTCGACCCTCAAAGGCCTCATCGCTGCGGGCATGGATATTGCCCGCTTTAATTTTTCCCATGGGACGCACGAGGAGCATCGTGCGCGCATGGAGCGCCTTCGCAAGGTTCGCCGTGAGGTTGATTCTCCCTGCGCGGTGCTGCTCGACACGAAGGGCCCCGAAATTCGAACGGGGCTGCTTGCGGGCCACGAGCCGATTCGCCTGATGGCTGGCCGTGCATTCACGTTCACCGAGCGCGAAGTTGAAGGCACCGACCGGCTTGTGACCCAAACGTGCCACGGGCTTTCCGAGGTCGTGAAGCCGGGCACCATCATGCTTGTCGACGATGGGCTCATCGAGCTTGCCGTCGATTCCGTCGAAGGCACCGACATTCATTGCACCGTTCAAAATTCAGGCATGCTCGGCGAGCACAAATCCATCAACTTGCCCGGAGTGTGCGTGCCCCTGCCTACGATGACCGACCAAGATCGCGCCGATTTGTTGTTCGGCATTGAGCAAGAGGTTGATTTCGTGGCAGCTTCGTTCGTGAGGGACGCGGCCGGCGTGCGCGAAATACGCGCATTTTTGGACGAAAACGGCGGCGAGGACATTTCGCTTATCTCGAAGATTGAGTGCTCCGAGGCTGTTGACAACATCGTCGAGATTATCGAGGCTTCTGACGGCATCATGATTGCGCGTGGCGATTTGGGCGTTGAGGTTCCTGCCCATAAGGTGCCGCATATTCAGAAGGAAATCATCCGTGCATGCAATCGCGCATCGAAACCGGTTATCACGGCCACGCAAATGCTCGATTCGATGATTCGCAACCCGCGCCCGACGCGCGCCGAAGTGGGCGATGTGGCGAATGCCATCTATGATGGAACCGATGCCGTTATGCTGTCGGGCGAAACGGCCTGCGGTCGCTACCCTGTGCCCGCTGTTCAAATGATGTCTCGCATCGCCGAGGCGTCGGAGCCTTACATGTTTGACGAGCGCACCCCCGATCGCACCCGCGTTCGTGCGCGCGTGGCGCTCGCGGTGGGCATCGCCGCGGTGCAAACGGCCGAAAACGTGAACGCGGCGTGCATTGTGGCGCCTACGATGTCGGGCCGCACCTCGCGTTTGGTGTCGAACTTGCGCCCTCGTGTGCCGATTTATGCCGTGACCCCCTCGCCGCGCGTTATGCGCAAGCAGCAGATTCATTGGGGTGTAACCCCTATGCTTGGCGATGTGCAGGGCGACATGATCAGGGTTGTTGAAAACGCGCGCCAGGCCGTCGTGTCGCACGGATATGTGCACGATGGCGATGTAGCGGTGTTTACCGCTGGCGACCGGGCCACGAGCCCTGTGGTTTCGCCGGGCATGAACGGCGCTCCCGACGCGGTTGCGGCTACGAACGTGATGTACGTCGTGCAGATTCGCGAAAGCGACGGCATGCGCCACGCCGATGCGGAAGGGGAGCGCTAATGCCACAGCAGCGTTATTATCTGGCAATTGACATTGGAGCGTCGAGTGGCCGTCATGTGCTTGGCCATATTGAAGACGGAAAGATCGCGCTCGAAGAGATGCACCGCTTCGACAATACGCAGGTGCGCCGCCGCGGCCATGATTGCTGGGACATTGACATGATTTGGGAAAATGTCCTGGTTGGCCTGGAGAAGTGCGCCGCTGCGGGAAAAATTCCCACGACAATCGGCATTGACACCTGGGGCGTCGACTTCGTGCTGGTCGATTCATGCGGAAATCGCGTGGGCGATGCCGTGGCGTATCGCGATGCGCGCACGCAGCCGATCGCCGCCAAGGTCGATCGCGCTGTTGGCTTGGATTCGCTCTATCGTGCGACGGGCATTCAACGCCAGGCCTTCAACACTATCTACCAGCTGGCCGCGCTTTCCGCCGAGCATCCCGAGGAGCTCGAATCGGCCGATCGCTTCCTTATGGTGCCCGAATATCTGAACTACCTGCTTACGGGCGTTATGGCGAACGAATACACCAACGCCACCACCACGAACCTGCTCAACGCGCGCACGTGCGCTTGGGACGAGCAGGCGCTTGCGGCGGCGGGCGCGCCTTCCCGCATTTTCGGCGACGTGTCTATGCCGGGCACCGTGCTCGGCGGCCTGACCAGCGAGGTGCAGGCTCGCGTGGGCTTCGACGCGCAGGTCGTGCTTCCCGCGACGCACGACACAGGCTCGGCCTTCCTCGCCGTTCCCGCGTGCGACGAAGATGCGGTGTATCTGTCGAGTGGCACGTGGAGCCTGCTTGGCGTGGAGCATGAAGGCCCCATCACGTCTGATGCGAGCCGTTTCCAGAACTTCACAAACGAGGGCGGTTATCTGAAACGCTATCGCTTCTTGAAAAACATCATGGGCTTGTGGATGATCCAGTCCATTCGCCGTGAGCTTAACGGCGTCGATTACGTCGCAGGCTCAGGTTCTGGCAGGCAGCGCGCCGAAAAGGAATGGGGTTTCGGCGATTTGATTGATGCTGCTCGCGAGGCTGATGCCCAGGCGAGCGGCCCTGCACCTTTCGTCAACGTCAATGATGACCGCTTCCTTGCGCCCGCGTCGATGATCGACGAGATTCGCCAGGCGTGCCGCGAAACCGGCCAAGAGGTCCCCGAGGGCGTAGGCGAGCTTATGCGCTGCGTCTACTCAAGCTTGACCAGCTGCTATTCCGATTCCGTCAACGAGCTTTCCGCGCTTACCGGGCGCAGCTATACATCCATCAACATCGTCGGCGGCGGTTGCCAAGACGCATATCTCAACCAAATGACCGCCAATGCGTGCGGCCTGCCCGTATACGCCGGCCCCGTTGAGGGAACGAGTTTGGGCAATCTTGTTGTCCAAATGATTGGCGACGGGCGCTTCGACGACCTGCAGCAGGCGCGCGACGCCATTCGCGCATCGTTTAACGTCGAGGTCTACCAGCCCGAATAACGACGGGCGATCAACCAAGCAATTCACGGCCGCCTCGGCGGCTTTGAATAGAGAGAACTTACTAGATAGGAGCGCACATGAGCACAGCCTACGAACTGGCACGCGAGGCATACGCGGCAGAGGGCATCGATACCGAAGCCGTCCTCGAGAAGCTCGCCGGCAAGGCCATTTCGGTCAATTGCTGGCAGGGCGATGACGTTATGGGCTTTGATCAGAAGGACAATGCGGCATCGGGCGGCATCATGACCACGGGCAATTATCCTGGTCGCGCCCGTACGTTCGAGGAGCTGACCGCCGACTTCGAGAAGGCATGCAGCCTCATTCCCGGCAAGAAGCGCATCAACCTTCATGCGAGCTACGCCATTTTTACCGACGAGAATCCCTGGGTCGATCGCGACCAGATTGAATACAAGCATTTTGAGCCGTGGGTCGCATGGGCCAAGGAGCATGGCTATGGCATCGACTTCAACCCCACGCTGTTCAGCCATCCCATGGTGAAAGAGGGCCTCACGGTTTCCTCGCCCGAGAAAGACGTGCGTGATTTCTGGATTCGCCACTGCATCGCTTGCCGCAAAATCGCCGAGCGCATTGGCGAAGAGCTCGACGACATGGTGCTCAACAACTTCTGGATTCCCGACGGGTTGAAAGACTATGCGGCCGACCGCTACGGCATGCGCGAGCGCCTGAAGGACGCTCTGGACGAGATCTATTCCTTCGATTGCCCGCATGTCATCGACTCGGTCGAGCAGAAGGTCTTCGGCATTGGCGTTGAGGGCTTCACCACGGGCAACCAGGAGTTTTACGTATCCTACGCGGCGAAGAAGGGCGGCAACATCGTCACGCTGATCGACGCCGGCCACTTCAACCCCATGGAGAACATTTCCGACAAGCTCTCGAGCCTGCTGCTGTTCTTCCCCTATGTGCCGCTGCATGTGACCCGTTCTATGCACTGGGACTCCGACCATGTGGTGCTGTTCGAGGACAGCATCAAAGAAATCGCGTCTGAAGTGGTGCGTTGCCCGGGCGGATGGGACAAGATCATCATTGGCCTGGACTTCTTCGACGCTTCTATCAATCGCATCGGCGCATGGTGCACGGGCACGCGCGCCATGGAGAAGAGCCTGCTGTTTGAGATGTTGCAGCCGTGGGATCGCCTGAAAAAGCTGCAAGACACGTATCGGTTCTCTGAAAAGATGATTGTGACCGAACAGTTCAAGACCATGCCGTTTGGCGCCGTGTGGGATGAATTCTGCCGACGCGCCGGCGTTCCCGTCGATGGCGAGCTGTGGGCTCCCATCAAGGCGTATGAGAACGAAGTGCTCTCTCAGCGCTGCTAAATTGGTGTATTTCGGCCCAGCTGCGCGCTTTCGCGGGCGGTTGGGCCGCTTGTCGCAGCGAGTCGATGCGGGTCGCTGTTCTGTGAGGCGTGCAATGCGCGCGAATTAAGAAAGGTATGCAAGACAATGGGTATTCTCGATAGCGCCCAGAATGTGGTTGAGAAGGGCGTTTCTGTCGCGAAGGGCGCCGTTTCGGGCGTCGCGGTTGAGCAGCAGCCGTTCATGAAGGGCTTCGTGCGCTTGTGCGGCGATGGCTGGGATCAGGGCTGGCATGAGCGCAATGGCGGAAACCTGACGTACCGCATGACCGACGCCGAAGTGGCCGCATGCCGTCCGTTCTTCAACGATGAGCCGTCTGAGTGGGTCTCTATGGGCGTGCAGGCCGACAATTTGCGCGGCGCATTCTTCACGACGACCGGATCGGGCCGCTACATGCGCAACGTGCCGCTTGACCCGGCTCACAACGTCGGCATCGTCGAAATCAACGACGCGGGCGACGCGTGGCGCATTGTGTGGGGCCTGAAAGACGGCGGCAAGCCGACGTCTGAATTCCCGACGCATTTCATGAACCACTCGGTTCGCATGAAGGCCACCAATGACGCCTGCCGTGTGATTTACCATGCCCATCCGGGCAATGTGATCGCCCTGACGTTCGTGATGCCCCTCGACGCGCGCACGATTACCCGTGCGCTGTGGAAGGCTATGACCGAATGCATCGTGGTGTTTCCGAAGGGCGTCGGCGTGGTGCCGTGGATGGTGCCGGGCGGCGCCGAAATCGCGGAGGCGACTTCTGAGCTTATGAAGACCTACGACGCTGCCATTTGGGCGCAGCACGGCCTGTTCTGCTCTGGCCCCGATTTCGATACCACGTTCGGCCTTATGCACACCATTGAGAAGGCGGCGGCGATCTATGCCGAGGCGCGTCTGCTCAATGGCGGAAGCGACGATTTCCAAAACACGATTACCGACGAGGGCCTGCACGCAATCGCCCGTGATTTCAAACTCGATATCAATGAGAGCTTCTTGGACTAGGCGTCCAAGCGAGCGAATAGAAAGGCGATAATGACTATGGCAATGTCGCAAGAGAGGAAGGGCACCATCGCGGTGTCGTTGACGAACTTCCTCGATTCCGGCTGTATCGTGGCTTCGTCGGTCGCGCTCACGGCGTGGGCGGCGGCGTTTGGGTTCGGCTCCATGTGGACGTCGATTCTGGGCGCTATTGGCGCGAATGCGTTTGGCGCTGCGGTTGGCGCGTTGATCGGCGGCTTTCTAACCGATAAATACGGCCGCACCATCATCTACAAGTACAATCTGCTTGTCTACGCGCTGGGCGTGGCCATCGCCATGTGCGCGGTGAACTTGCCCATGGTTGTGGTGGGCGTCGTGCTTTCCGGCTTGTCGGTCGGCGCTGGCGTGCCGGCTTCGTGGAGCTATATTTCCGAGACGTCGGCCTCGACGAACCGCGCCGCGAACATCGGCATCAGCCAGTTTGCATGGAGCTGCGGTCCTGCGATTATCTTCATCTTGTCGCTGGCGCTGTCGTTCGTGCTTCCTGGTTTTGCGGCCGATGGCACAACGCTTCTTCCTGCTGGCACCTATGGCCCCTTCGACGGCATGCTCGCCACGCGCATTTTGTTCCTGGTGCTTTTGGTTGTCGCCCTTGTGGCGTGGAACTTGCAGCGCCAACTCCAGGAATCGGCCGATTGGGCCGAGAAGAACCTCGCGGCAGAGGCGGGCGACAAGCAGTCGTTCGGCGCGATGATGGCCAATGCCCTGAAAAACCCCGTCAACGTGAAGACCATTGTGTTCCTGGTTGCCGTGTACCTGACGTGGAACCTGGCGGCAGGTACGAATGGCCAGTTCATGCCGTATTTGTACGCTGCGGCGGGCAATATCGATTCCACGGGCCAGAGCTTGCTCGGCGTGGTTCAGTGGGTGCTCGTCGCCATTTGCTCGTTGGCGATTTTCAGCAAGCTGGGCGACAAGGTTTCGCATCGCGTGCTGTTCGGCGCATCGGCTGCGCTGGCGCTTTTGTCGTGGGTATGCATCGCTGCCTTCGGCATGGCGCTCAACAACGGCACCACCGACTCCATGGGCTGGTGCTTGTGGGCATACGTTATTCTATGGGGTGTGTCGGCGGGCTTTTCGGCGCAGTGCTTCTACGCGCTGTGGGGCACCGAGCTGTTCCCCACGCAATATCGCGGCGGCGCGCAGGGCATCATGTTCTTCTTGGTGCGTGCGGCGTTGGGTATCTGGTCGCTCGTGGGCGTGGGCGCCATTATGGGCGATATTTCCACGAATCCCGTGGGCTTTTTCCCGGCGGCCATCATTATGTGCGTCGTGTTGCTCATCAGCCTCGTGGTGGGCGTGGTGTGGTGCCCGCAGACCCAAGGCAAGACGCTCGATCAGATTACCGAAGAGCGCTATGGGAAGTTGCAGTAGGAGGCTGTGATGACGATTCGCAAAACTGCCGACGGCCGTACCATCAGCGGATTCAAGATGAAATTGTACCCAGGGTTTGCCGAGGAATATGAGCGCCGCCATAACGAGCTGTGGCCCGAAATGGCCGACATGCTGCACGAGTACGGTGGGCATAACTATTCGATTTTCATTGATGAAGAGACCAATATCCTGTTCGGCTACATCGAACTCGACGATCCCGAGCGCTATGCGAAATCGGCCGAGACCGACATTTGCAAGAAGTGGTGGGAATTCATGGCTTCGGTTATGGAAACGAACCCCGACAATTCTCCGGTGAGCGTCGATTTGCCCTGCGCATTCCATTTGGACTAGCGCTTGGGCTGCATGGCTCGAAAGCCCAGGAGGCACGCCTCGTCGCTTTGGAAGGCGCTCGCGTTATGCGGGCGCCTTTTTTCGTGCGCGGATTCTCGAATCGTCGATGCGGTGTATGCTTCGCGGCTTTTCCTTCATTTTCGTTACGGAACGGCACACGACGTGGTATTATCGGCGCGTTCTCAGAAATCTTCCCCACTTTCCATAGAACTTAATTCTCGCGCGCATCGCCGCGCAATCCACCGCGTATAGGCCCCTGCCAAAAGGCCCGGGCATTCCTGCATATAAAGGAGGAAAAGTGAAGTTCTTTCTCGACACCGCCGATCTCGACGAGATCAAAGAAGCTGCGAGCTGGGGCGCTCTTGCCGGCGTAACCACCAATCCCACGCTGTACTCGCGCATCGGTGGCAAGCTTGACGACTTCCACAACCACATCGCTCGCATCTGCGAAATCGTCGACGGCCCCGTGAGCGCCGAGAGCGTTGCCATGACGCGCGACGAAATCGTGCGCGACGGCCGAGAGCTGGCCGCCATCGCCCCCAACGTCGTGGTGAAGATCCCCACGATGGTCGAAGGCCTGGCCGCATGCCGCACGCTCGCCGACGAGGGCATTCGCGTGAACATGACCCTGTGCTTCACCGTTCCCCAGGCCATTCTGGCCGCCCGCGCTGGCGCTCGCTACATTTCGCCGTTCGTTGGCCGCTTCGACGACATCTCTGAAGATGGCCTCTCTCAGCTGGAAAACGTCGTGACCGCCATCAACAATTACGACTACAGCGAGAACACCGTGAACCACGAGCAGGTCGAGATTATCGCCGCTTCCATTCGCAGCGCGAACCACGTGACCCAGGCTGCCCTGATGGGCGCCGACGTCGCCACCGTTCCCTTCAACGTTCTGAAGAAAATGATTCAGCACCCGCTCACCGACCGCGGTCTCGAGTCCTTCCTGAAGGACTGGGAGAAGGTCGCTAACGCATGATCGCTGACGAGATGATCACCGAGCCGGCCGCCGCTTCTGCGGCGGCCCCCGCGGCCGCACCTGCGTCCGATGGCGCTGCAAGCGATGCTGCGTCGAAAAAGCCCAGCGCTCGCCGCGCGAAAAAAACTGCCGAGGCGCCTGCCGAGTCGGCAGATTCTGCGGCCGAGGCCCCCAAGAAGCGCCGCGGTCGTCCTCGTAAAGCCGATTCCGAGGCCTCTTCTGCGGCAAAGTCGGTAGACGCCGAAGCCGCTTTTGATGCTTCTGGTGAAAAACCCGCCGCAAAACCGAAACGCGCCACGCGCCGCACGAAATCGGCCGCTTCCGCCGAGCAGGCTTCAGATGGCGTTTCGGTTCCTGCCGAGAAAGCCTCTTCCGAACAGGTCGCACCTTCCGAAAAAACCGCAGACGATGCCGCGGAGGCCAAGCCCGCCCGCCGTACGCGTCGCAAGGCGAGCGCTGCTGCACCCGAGGCCGAAAATGATGCCCAGGCCGCGAAGAAGGAGCAGGCCGAAGAGGCTCCCAAGACGCGCAAGCGTCCGGGGCGCTCCACGAAGCTCCGCGCTGCCGTTGAGGCTTCTGAAAAAGAGGCCGCGCAAAGTGACGCTTCTCTCAATGAGGTGCATGAAGATGCAACTTCCGAGCGCGACGGTTCATCTGAGGCCGGAGCCGAAGAACGTGCAGGTCGCCGCCGCGCCGGCCGCCCGCGCAAAAGCGTGCAAATCGATGCATCCTCAAACGAGGAATCCGTCGCCGAAGCCGATGCTTCCGCCAGCGAGGGCGAAACGAAGGCCGATGGCAATGCTCAGCGCTATCAGAAGCGCGACCGCAGCCAGCGCGTCGAGCGTTCCGACCGCCAAAACAAGGGCGAAAACCGCGATTCCCGCAGCGCCCGCGATAACCGCAATGATCGCAACGATCGCAACGGCAAGAATCAACGTGACAATCGCGACAATCGCAATAACCGCAACGATCGCACCGACCGCCACAATCGTCGCGATCGCAACAACCGTCGCGACCAGTATGCTCCGAAAACCAATATCGATGACCTTTCCGCTCTTCGCGTAGCCGAGTTGCGTGAGAAAGCCGCCGAATTCGAAATCGAAATCACGGCTGGCATGAAGAAGGCAGAACTCGTCGACAAGGTGTTCGAGGCAAGCGTGCGTGCCGAGGGTTTCATCGAAGTCACCGGCATTCTCGACATCATGCAAGATGGTTATGGTTTCCTGCGCACGAAGGGCTATTTGCCCAGCGAGCACGATGTGTATATCGGCACGTCCGTCATTCGCCGCAATAACCTGCGTAAGGGCGACATGGTGAAGGGTCAAACGCGCCCCGCTCGCGAAAACGAGAAGTACGCCGCGCTTCAAACGGTCATTTCGGTTAACGGCATCGCTCCTGAAGAACAGGGCCGTCGCGTGAAGTTCGCCGACCTTACGCCAATTTTCCCCGATGAGCCGCTTACTATGGAGCATGGCCATTCCACCATTACGGCGCGCGTCATCGATTTGGTTTCGCCTATCGGCAAGGGCCAGCGCGGCCTTATCGTATCGCCCCCGAAGGCGGGCAAAACCACGGTGCTCAAAGACATCGCGGCTGCCATTACGGCGAATAACCCGAGCGTGCATCTGATGTGCCTGCTCGTTGACGAACGACCCGAGGAAGTAACCGATATGCAGCGCTCGATCGCTGGCGAGGTTATCGCTTCGACGTTCGACATGCCCACCGAGGACCACATTCAGGTTTCCGAACTCGTTATCGAGCGCGCGAAACGCCTGGTGGAAATGGGCCAAGACGTCGTCATTCTGCTTGACAGCCTCACGCGTCTCGCGCGCGCCTACAACTTGGCGACGCCTGCGAGCGGTCGTATTCTGTCGGGCGGTGTCGACTCTACGGCTCTGTACCCGCCGAAGCGATTCCTCGGCGCGGCCCGCAATATCGAAGGCGGTGGCAGCCTGACCATTCTGGCTTCTGCGCTTATCGAGACGGGTTCGAAGATGGACGAGGTCATTTTCGAGGAGTTCAAGGGCACGGGCAACATGGAACTCAAGCTCGATCGCTCGCTGGCCGACCGCCGCATTTTCCCCGCAATCGACCCGATTGCGAGCGGCACGCGTCGCGAAGATCTGCTGCTTGACCCCCAGGAGGCTCCAGTCATTTGGGCTGTTCGCCGCATTCTCGCGAACATGAACAACACCGAGCGCGCCATGGATATGCTTATCAAGTCGCTGAAGCAGACCGATGACAACAAAGAGTTCCTCATGCGCACGGCGAAGAAGGGCCAAGGCACTACGACTTCAAGGGATACGACGCTTATGTAGCCGCGTTTCGCCGATTTTGCGTTCGGCGATATGGGGTGCTGCCAGTTGCTCTTTGAAGAGCCTGTTTGCGGTAGCGGCCGAAGCGGGATGCGTCCGACGCTTTAAAGCTGCTCGCTTGCCGCGCTTCTCGGTTGGGGAGTGGCAGGCTTCTTCGAATGGAGTATCATTTATGAACCGTCCTTCGGGGCGGTTCTTTTTGCGTCTTAGGGAAGGGATAACGTGCAGAAAAGCGAGCAGAGGCAAGCCATCGCGCTGTTTGCGGTCGTGGTTTTGGCATCGTCGGTGGGCAATTTGGCCCAAACCGGCTTGAATGCCATGCTTTCCTCGATATGCGCCGAGTTCGGTATCGTCGAAGGGGTGGGGCAGTGGCTCACCACGTCGTATATGCTCGTTTTGGGCATTGTGGTGCCGCTCTCCTCGTATTTCATGGGGCGATTCCGTCTCAAAGACCTCACGATGCTCGCCATCGCCTTGTTCGCGGTGGGAGCCTTCGTCTCTGCCGCGGCCCCAGATTTCGCGGTGCTTTTTGCGGGACGTTTGGCCCAGGCCGTTGCCGCGGGCATGTTGTTGCCGCTCGTGCAAACCATTGCCATGACGCGTTTTCCCGATGGCCGCAAGGCGACTGCTATGGGCATTTCCGGCATTGCCATGGGGTTCGCGCCGAATATCGGACCCACGATTGGCGGCGCGATGGTGGAAGGGCTTGGCTGGCGAAGCTTCTTTTGGCTGCTTGTCGCTTTGACGATTGCTGTTGGAATCGCATGCCAGCTGGCCGTGGCGCGTCGCGACGACGCTTCGTATCCTGCGGGGTTTGACGCCCTTTCTTTCGCGCTTTCGGCGCTTGGTTTCGGCGGCCTGCTCGTGGGCGCATCGGAGGCTTCGTCGTTTTCATTAATCCATCCGTTCGTGTGGGGCCCGTTGGTGGTGGGCACGGCGTGCTTGTTCGCGTTTGCGAAACGCCAGCGTTCCTTGGAAAACCCGTTGGTCGATTTGGGCATTTTCGAAAACAGGGAATTCGTGTACGGATTCTGGGCGCTTAACTGCCTGTTCGCCTCCTTCATGGGCATTACCTTGCTCGTGCCTTTGTATATCGAGGGCTTGTGCGGAGGCACTGCCATGCAGGCCGGCCTGGTGTTGTTGCCGGGCACGGTCGCGGCGCTTATTGGCAATCCGCTTGCGGGCGCGCTTGTCGACAAGATTGGCGTGAGGCCTGTGGCACTGTTTTTCGGCGTGTGCCTCGTTGTGGGGTCGTGCCTCATGATTTCGTGCGATGCTTCAACTCCCTTGTGGGTGGTGTGCGTTATGCAGGGCGTGCGCTCGACGGGCGTTTCCGGTCTTATTGGCCCGCTTATCGCGTGGAGCTTGTCGGGGCTTCGCGGGCGTCAGATTTCCGATGGCTCTGGTTTTGGCACCGCCGCGCGTCAAGCGTGTGCTTCTATCGGATGCGCCGGTATGGTGTTCTTTGCGTGCGGAGGCGCCCTTTCGGGCGAGGCGGCCTTCCATGCCGCTTTTGGGCTTTCGGCCGCTTTCGCTATTGCGTGCTTCGCAATTAGCGCCTTGCGCGTAAAATAAGCCAAAGAGCGCTACAATAAGCGGCGCACGACGTGCTTTGTGATATTCGACACCATCGAGAGGACGAACATGGCCACGCTCGACACCATTAAAGAAATCCTTCAGGAAAACCTCGACATCGCGCCCGAGACGGTCGATGAAGATTCGACCTTCGAATCGCTCGGCGTCGATTCGCTCGACATGGTCGAGCTTATCTGCGAGCTCGAGGAGCGTCTCGACGTTGACTTCGGCGAGCCCGAAGATCTCGAGACTATGAGTGATCTTGTGGAGTACGTGGATAGCCTGTAATTCCGCAGAAATGTTTCTGAAAGGCCCGGTCGAATTGACTGGGCCTTTCAGTTTTGTGTGTGAAATATGTTAGGCGTACGATGCCTGACGTACGTGATTCAACGCCGTTGTTACGAATGGGCGAACCGCTAACTGAAAGGTACCGTGTGGTGCTAGAGTTCACCTCAGCGAAGGACGAACTCACGAAAGCGAGTGGTTGAGATGACCGACGAGAATAAAAACTACCCTGGCTCCGCCGATTCCCAGGGCGCTCAGGTTCCGCAGCCCCAGCAATTCCAACAGGGTGGCTACACGGCCCCTATGCAGAATCAGCAGCCCTACAATCAGCAGGCGTATCAGCAGCAGGCTTACCAGTATTCGATGTATGCCGCGCAGCAGGCGAGCGAGGCCCAAAGCAGGGCGAACGCCAAAGCGGCGCATAAGGCCGATTCCAATATGAAGAAAGGCCTCGGCAAAACGTTCGCTGCTGGCTTCGGCGGCGCCGCGCTTGCGTTGGTGCTTGGTGCCGGTGGATTTGCAGGCTATAACGCGCTTACGGGTGGCGATGGGGGGTCGACGACTCTGGGCGCTACCACGAGCACGGTGATTTCCGCATCTGCCGACGATTCGAGCGATTCCTCGACGCTGGCCGAGCAAGTGGCGCAGAAGTGCCTGCCTTCAATTGTGAGCATCGACATTTACACTAAAGGTTCTTCGTCAAGTTCGATGTATGGTTTCGAAATGCCGGGAACCAATGACGATTCCGCGCTTACCAATACGTCGCTCGGCAGCGGCGTGGTGATTTCTAAAGATGGCTACATCATCACGAACAATCACGTTGTTGAAGGCGCCGATGCCATTAAAGCGACCGTGAATGGCGTTGAATACGATGCGACGCTTGTGGGTAGCGATTCGTCGAGCGACATCGCGGTGATCAAGGTCGATGCCGACGATTTGACGCCGGTTGAAATCGGCAGCTCGTCCGATTTGCAGGTAGGCGAGTGGGTTATGGCCCTTGGCAGCCCGTTTGGTCTTGAAAACTCCGTATCGACTGGCGTGGTGAGCGCGCTGCAGCGCTCGAACACCATGCAGGATTCCACGACGGGCGAAACGGTGATTTACCCGAACATGATTCAGACCGACGCGACCATCAACCCGGGCAACTCGGGCGGTGCGCTGGTTGATTCCCAAGGCAAGCTCATCGGCATCAACTCGATGATTTCGTCGTATTCGGGCTCTTCTTCGGGCGTTGGCTTTGCGATTCCTATCGACTATGCGATTGATCTTGCGCAGCAGATCATCGAAGGCAAGACGCCCACCCATGCTCAGCTCGGCGTTTCCATGGCGCAAATCAACTCGCAAATGGCGACGTATTACGACCTGGCCACCGATGAAGGCGTGTATGTGGCCAATGTCTACGATGGCACCGCGGCAGCTGATGCCGGCATCCAGAAGGGCGATATCATCGTTTCCTTCGACGGCCAGAAGGTGACGTCTCCCTCTGAGCTCACGATTGACGTGCGTTCGAAAAACGTGGGCGATAAGGTTGACGTCGTGGTGAATCGCGATGGTGAGGAAATGACCATTTCGGTAACTCTCGGCAGCGATGAGAATTCGCTGAGCTCGAATAGCGGCTCGAGCAACGGCTATGGCTCGGGCAACGGCTATGGCTCGGGCAACGGCTATGGCTCGGGCAATGGCTACGACTATGGTTATGGCTACGGCTATAACGGTGGTTCGGGCAACGGTTCTGGCCTGGGCAGCTTGTTCTAGGACGAACGCGGCAAGGTTTTCGGTGCGCCCGCGCATTTGAAGGCTGGTGAACCACTGCGCCGAACAGGTATATGCTTTCACGAAAATGGGCGGCCCTTGTGACGGCCGCCCATTTCTTTGCTGTCGACCTGTTAAATGCTCGTAGCGTTTGGCAGGTTATTGAGGTGTTTGCCAGTTGGCGGGCCGTCCTGCCATGCCGGCGCGAATGCCCTCGATAATCACGAGCAGGCCTTTTTGGAACGATATTTCGGAATAGCCCTCGGCGACGGTTTGGCGCCAACGTTCATTGAAGCGCGGCTGCTCGGCGGCGGGGTTCGCCTTTCCCGTGAGCATGCCGGGAACGCGCGACGTTGTGGCGAAACGCGATGCATCGGCTTCTGCCTGTTTGCGGGCCGCCTCGGCTTGCTCGATGCGAAGGTTTTGGCGCGCGCGAAGCGCGAAGCCCGTAAGATACGAATCGGTGATGGCGATAAGCTGCACCGCGATGTCTTCAGGCATGCCCTGGCCCAGGTAGATAAGGCGAAGCTCGAGCATGTACGGCTCTATGCCGGGCCCGACGCATGGGTCGCACATAAGCTCGGCGAAATGCGGAGATGAAACGCATGCTCGGCGCAGCGAGAGGGTTGTGCGAATGAGGGTGTCTTCCCATCGCTCGCCGCGCAGTGCGCGCGTGTCGACCGTTTTCAAAAACCGCTCGACCACTTCGTTGAGCAAGCTTTCTCGCGAGGGGATGTAGCCGTACAGAGCCATGGCGCTTACGCCCAGCTCGCTTCCCAGCGCGCGCATCGAGCACCCCTCGGTACCTTTGTTTGCAATAAGGGTGAACGCGCACTGCACGATTTCGTCTTTGGTGAGCGTGCCTTTTTTGCGTTGTTGCTTTGCGTACGCCACGGATGTCCTTTCTCTGTTCCGCATATGATAAACGGTTTTCTATACGATGTATAGAAAACCGTTGTGCTCAAAGAAAGAACCTATTCGTATTCGTTTCGCGTATCGGACTATTGCGCGATGAGGCTCCCGAGGCGCATGCATTCGGCGCTCGCGTCGTCGTCGGGGTAGTCTTTCGCGATAACCGAGTCGACCACAACGAGCCCCGCGTCTTCCGCGCGCTGCTCCCACAGTTCCATCCATTCGCCGTCGTTCCAATCGTATGATCCGAACAAGGCGACGCGTTTGCCCTCAAGCAGCGGCTCGACGGCATCGTACATGGGCAAGAACTCGGTGTCTTCGAGCTCCTCGTCGCCCATTGCCGGGCAGCCGAAGGCGTATGCGTCGTATTCGTCAAGACGCTCCGGGCCAAAATCGGTGGCGTTGATGAGGTCGGCGTTGCTGCCTTTCGCGCGAACGCCTTGCGCAACGAGGTCGGCCATGGCCTCGGTATTGCCGGTTCCGCTCCAATAGACGATTGCGATTTTGCTCATGATGACTCCTTTTTCAGTAGTTGGTTGTTCTCTATGCGTCGCTGAAAGCGTTTTCGCTAGGTTCGGGCGAGGCCGCACAATGCGCAGCGGCCTTGGTGCGGCACGTGGGGCGCGCACGGTGCAGCGTCGAGATGCTTACACTGCGGCGCGCGCCATGTCGAATATGCTCACGGTTTTGCCGCTGCGCGCTTGAGCGAGGGCTTCGAGCGGCGCTCCTTGCGCATAAAGCTCGCGGAATTCCTCGGTGCATTGTCGATTGCGCTGGAATGCGCCAAGCGCTTCGTGCGGTTTCGAATACGCCTTCCAGCCGCCGCATGCGAGAAATTCGGCGCCCTTGTGCTCGATGAATCCCGCTACATCGGCTGGCGGGTACCCAAGAATGAGCCCAATTTCATGGGGAAACTCTGCTTCGCCTTGCGTCGTCTCGAGCTCTTCTCGGGAAAGCGCCGCCTTCGCTCGGCATTGGCAAACATGGTTCGGCCCGTGGGTGTGATGGTGCTCCGTGGCACAGCATGGTACGAACCGCTCCGGTTTCGGCATTGGCTTGGCGCTTGGGCCTGCCGAAGAACGCGCGGCGCGTGATGCGTCGGCAACGAGAATGCGTCGCTTGATTTCCTCAATGACTCCTTCGGGCGAAAGGTCGTCGTAGCTGCCTTGCGCGAGAATCGCCCGAGCCTCCTCGTTGTCGATGGCGTTTTCAATAAGAGCGGGACGGGCTACCAGAAGAAGCACGCCCTTTGCACGATTCGCGATGGGCTCGATTTGAATGCCGAACCCGGCAAGTCTTGCCGACACTTCGGCGATGGCCGAGCTCGTTTCTGACTCCGCGAAGTTTGCGGTTCGGTACGTGAACAAATTGGCGGGCTTGATTCCTGCGAGCGTCGGGGAAGCGTGGCGTACGATTTTCTGTTCCAGGTCGCATACGGCCATGCCCCTTGTTGGCGAATTCGGGCGCATTGATGGTGCGAGCGATATGATGGGCGGCAAAACTTCTCCAATCGTGTCCGTTTCGAGAGTCAGAGGTCGGTGCATCTCGAAACAGTTACCAAAGGCTAACAAATAGGGCTTATACCGTATATGTCGGCTCGTGCCAAGCAGTTTTGCGAAAAAAGTTAATTAAGGGATACAAAATCAGGAAGAATGGCGGTCATCGTGGGGAAGAAGCCCGCGTTTCTTCCCGAAACTCGCGCGTTTCGTGCGTTTGCCCCGAGGAAATGCAGGTTCGCTCGTTTTCGCTCGCCCGAGTGGGCTATCATGAAACGGTTATGCGAACAGCCAACTTTGCAAGTCTTAATGGAAGGGCGGAACTCCATGGTTTCACGCATCTACGTTGAGAAACGACCCGGCTTCGATGTCGAGGCGCGTCAGCTCGCGGGCGAACTGCGCACGATTCTCGGTATCGACGGGCTTTCCCGCGTACGCCTGATCAATCGCTACGACGTTGAGGGCATTTCATCCGAACTTTTCGACCAATGTGTGCCCACGGTATTCAGTGAGCCGCAGGCCGACGTCGCTACGGCCGAATTGCCTGTTGAGGGAGCGACGATCGCCGAAGACGGAAGCGTGAGCGCGCCTGCGGGCGTGGCGGTGTTTGCCGTGGAATTCTTGCCCGGCCAGTTCGACCAGCGCGCCGATTCCGCAAGCGAATGCGTGCAGCTCATTAGCCAAGGCGAGCGCCCCGACGTTCGTTCCGCCAAGGTTTATGTGCTCGAAGGCGAGATTTCCGCTGCCGATGTGGACGCCATCAAGCATTACGTCATCAACCCCATTGAGGCCCGCGAGGCCTCCCTTGCGCCGCGCGAAACGCTGCACATGCAGGTCGTGAACCCTGATCCCGTCGAGGTCATCGATGGCTTCATCGACCTTGACGAAGCGGGTCTGGCGGCGTTTCTTTCCGAGCGCGGCTTGGCGATGGACCTGGCCGATATCACGTTCTTCCAGAGCTATTTCCAAAAAGAAGGGCGCAACCCCACCATCACCGAGGTGAAGGTCGTCGATACGTACTGGTCTGACCACTGCCGCCACACCACGTTTGGCACCGAGCTCACCGACATCGCGATTGACGACGCGTGCGTGCAGGCCGCGTTCGACAAATACCTCGCCATGCGCGCCGAGCTCGGCCGCGAGCATAAGCCGGTGTGCCTCATGGACATGGGCACCATTGGCGCGAGGTACCTGAAAGCCAAGGGCATCATGAAAAACGTCGATGAGTCCGACGAAATCAACGCCTGCACCGTGAAGGTGACCGTCGATGTGAATGGCGAAGACGAGGACTGGCTGTTCCTCTTCAAGAACGAAACCCATAACCATCCCACTGAAATCGAGCCGTTCGGCGGCGCGGCAACGTGCGTGGGCGGCGCGATTCGCGACCCCCTTTCGGGCCGCAGCTACGTGTACCAGGCTATGCGCGTGACCGGCGCGGCAGACCCCACGCGCCCGGTTTCCGAAACGCTGTCGGGCAAGCTCCCGCAGCGCAAGCTCGTGACCACCGCTGCCGCGGGCTATTCGAGCTATGGCAACCAGATCGGCCTTGCGACCGGCCAGGTTCACGAGCTCTATCACCCCGGCTATGTAGCCAAGCGCATGGAAGTTGGCGCCGTTGTGGGCGCGACTCCGGCAAATCATGTGCGTCGCGAGTGCCCCGCTCCGGGCGATAAGGTCGTGTTGCTTGGCGGCCGCACGGGTCGCGACGGCATTGGCGGTGCGACGGGTTCCTCGAAAACCCAGAACGTCGACAGCATCGAGACCTCGGGCGCCGAGGTGCAGAAGGGCAACGCCCCCGTCGAGCGTAAAATTCAGCGCCTGTTCCGCCGTGGCGATGCGTGTCGCCTGATCAAGCGCTGCAACGACTTCGGCGCCGGCGGCGTGTCCGTCTCCATCGGCGAGTTGTGCGACGGCCTGTCCATCGATCTGGACATGGTTCCCAAGAAATATGACGGCCTCGATGGCACCGAGTTGGCGATTTCTGAAAGCCAGGAGCGCATGTCGGTGGCTTTGGCTGCCGAAGACGTCGATGAATTCATTGGCTATGCTCATGAGGAAAACCTCGAAGCCGTCGTGGTTGCTACGGTTACCGAAGACCCGCGCTTGCTCATGACGTGGCGCGGCGATGCCATCGTCGACATTTCGCGCGAGTTCCTGAATTCGAATGGCGCTCCGAAACATCAGGTCGCTCATGTGGTGGCTGCTGAACCCTACATGCCGCATTGGGAAGGCGCCACGGTCGGCGAGCGCATGCATAATCTCGTGACCGATTTGAACGTGTGCTCGAACAAGGGTCTCGGCGAACGCTTCGACTCCACCATCGGTGCGGCTACCGTGCTCATGCCGTTTGGTGGCGAGCGCCAGCTCACGCCGGCGCAGGCGATGGTCGCGAAGTTCCCCGTCGACGGCGAAACGAACACTGCGAGCGCCATGGCGTGGGGCTTCAACCCCTTCATTATGGAGAAAGACCAGTTCAAGGGCGCATATATCTCGGTCGTCGAAAGCGTTGCGCGTCTCGTTGCCGCTGGTTTCACGCGCGATGCTGCCTATCTTTCCTTCCAGGAATACTTCGAGCGCCTGCGCGACGTTCCCGAGCGTTGGGGCAAGCCCATGGCTGCCGTGCTCGGCGCCCTGGAAGCGCAGATCGATCTTGGCATTGGCGCCATTGGCGGCAAAGATTCCATGTCGGGTTCTTTTGAAGAGGGGGATACGGAAATCAATGTGCCGCCGACGCTCATTTCGTTTGCCGTTTCCACGGGCAAGGTCGATCGCGTGACCTCGCCTGAGTTCAAGGGCGCTGGCCACAAGGTGGTTCGCCTCGCTCCCAATGCCTACGATGAGGCGGGCCTGGTTCCTGCGGCCGATTCCTTGAACGCCACGTTCGCGCTTGTCGAGAAGCTCATCGGCGACGGTTCGGTACTCGCCGCCGCAACGCCGGGCTATGGCTGCTCGGCCGAGACGCTCTTCAAGATGTGCCTGGGCAATAAGATTGGCGTGGTGCTCAACGACGTGCTCTCCGCCGACGAGCTGTTCGAGCTCGCGTATGGCAGCTTCTTCATCGAGCTTGCTGACGGTGTCGAAATTCCGGCGACCGACGGCGTGCTCATCGAGCATGTGGGCGAGACCAGCGAGGCATATGTTTTCGGCACACTTGACGAGACGCTCGACATGGCGGAACTGCAGGAAGCCTGGGAACATGGTATCGAGGGCGTGTTCCCGTATCGCAGCGCCGCCGATGACGCTGCTGCCCATGCCAAGGTCGAAAAAGTGAGCTTCACCGAAGCGAAGCCGCTTACGTTCGCCGGCTCCATCGCGCGTCCGCATGTCGTGATTCCCGTGTTCCCGGGCACGAACTGCGAATACGATACCGCCCATGCCTTCGAGCGCGCCGGCGCCGAGGCCGAGGTGTTCGTGATCAACAACCTCACGCCCGCGAAGGTCGCCGAAAGCACCGCAGCGTTGTCCGAGGCCATTCGTCGCAGCCAAATCGTGATGCTGCCGGGCGGCTTCTCGGGCGGCGACGAGCCCGATGGCTCTGCGAAGTTCATCACGGCGTTCTTCCGCGCGCCGCAGGTAACCGAGGCCGTGCGCGATTTGCTGCAGAATCGCGATGGCCTTATGTTGGGCATTTGCAACGGCTTCCAGGCGCTCGTGAAATTGGGCTTGGTGCCTTACGGCGACATCGTTGACGCGACGGCTGCTGCGCCGACGCTGACGTTCAATGAAATCGGCCGTCACCAGAGCGGGCTTGTGCGCACGCGTGTCGCTTCGAATCTTTCGCCGTGGCTTTCCCGCTGCGAAGTAGGCGACATTCACACGGTGGCGATTTCGCACGGTGAGGGTCGTTTCGTGGCTAGCGACGAAGTTATTGCCCAGATGAAGGCTGCGGGCCAAATCGCCACGCAGTATGTCGACGCCTCGGGCGAGCCGAGCATGGCGCTTGGCGCGAATCCGAATGGTTCTGTGCTTGCTATTGAGGGCATTACGAGCCCTGATGGCCGCGTCTTCGGCAAGATGGGTCACTCCGAGCGCAGTGGTGCCGGATTGTACAAGAATGTGCCAGGCGATAAGTATCAGCCGCTCTTCGAGGGCGGCGTGAGCTACTTCGCCTAAGCGCATCATATTGCCTGAATGCAGTGCGGGCCGTTCCTGATGGAACGGCCCGTTTTTTGTAGTCTCGATTGGAGTTTCGCGAGTGGTTTGCGAAGGCTTCGTTGGGGTGTACGTGCCTTCGGCATGTTGCGCCGCGCGTGTCGATTGCGCAAGGCTGTTTGAAGTGGCGAGGCGCTACTTGTTCAGAGGACGTTTTTGGTAAAGCCCGGCCGATTCGAATCCGAGGCGAGCGTAGTAGCCGCGCGTGCCGATTGCACTAATGACGTTGATGCTTCGATAGCCCGCTTCTGCCGCGATTTTGCATGCGCGTTCAACGAGCGCTTTTCCAAGGCCTCGATGTTGGGCGTTTTGGCCCTCGCCGTGAAGCTGCGCTACTTTTCCATAGACATGCACTTCGCGAATCATGGCCTCACCAGGCTCGATAGGAAAAGCGTCTTCAGTTTCTCGTAGGTTTTCGACCTTGCGCTGGCAGGGGAGCGAGAGGCGCAAAAAGCCAGCGATTTGGTTTTCGGGCGTTACCCACTGCAGGAAATGCTCGCTTGTGTTTGAAGTCTCGTATTCGTAATCGATGAGCGAAAGTTCGCCGATTTCCGTGTGCGCTCCCGCGAGCTCCCGATGGCGAATTTCTTGAATCGGTGTGCCGCTCTGCGCTGCGAGGCGGTCGGCTTTCGCTTCAACGACCTCTCTCAGGTTGACCTTCTTGTTTCCGTCGACGATGTCGCCCGACGAGAAATCGCGAATCATGCGTGAGATGCGCGTGTAGGGCGGGGTCGCGAGCACGTTGTCGGCAAGTACGCCCACGAGCTCGGGTTCGCTATAGGGCCGCCACGTTCCGTCGGCATAGTGCGGCATGAGCTGCGTGCCGTCGATGAGCGCACAGGGGTACATTTTCACTTCGTCGGGCAGGAACCGCTTGTCGCCTACGAGCGTGCGGAAGTCGCGTACGTCGCCGCTTGGCGTGGCGCCAAGCAGGTTCGCCATGAAATGCGCGTGCGATTTGAATCCGAAAAGTCGGCAGAGCGCGAAAGCACGAGCGATCTGTTCGGGCGAGGTGTGGCGCTTGTTCGCCTTGAGTACGTGCTCGTCGAGGCTTTGCACGCCCATTTGAATTTTTGTGCATCCGAGCGCTCGCATAAGTGCGAGCGACTCGCAGTTGATGGAGTCGGGCCTTGTTTCGATGACGAAGCCGACGTTGCGATGCGCCGCGTTGACATTGCGCTCGTGCTCGCGAAAAACGTCATCGAGCGTGGCGGTTTGCATGCGCGACGCTTGCTTCCAGGCGTCGTTTTCGCCATAGAGTTCGCGTATTGCCTGGGCGTGGGTTTCTTCGCCGTTGTATACGCGCTGTTGGGCGGCGGTGCATGCCTTTGCGAGCGTTTCGGGATGGTGCGAAATGCCAACCTCGCCGTAGAACGCGCGTCGCTCGGTTTCGTTTTGGCGCGCGAACCCATGCGCCGTAATGGGCTGGTTGGCCGAATCGGCGGCATCGGCGATTTCGCCGCGGTCGTTTTCGCCGCCGACTTCGCCCTCTTGCGCAAGAAAGCCCTCGTGCGGAGTGGCCGCTGCGGCCTTCTCACATGCGTTGCTGGCTTGCTCCGTATCGCGTTCCCCCGCGTCGTTAAGGGCGCGGAACAGCTCGCGTACGAACCAGATGCGGTAGCCTTCGGGATAGTCGTTCCATGTGCCGCCCAATACGATGAGTTCGATTTTGTCGGTCACATGTCCCATGCTCGCAAGGGCGCGCAGGCGCGATGACACCTGCAGGTAGGGGTCGAAGCAGTTCCGTTCTGCGCGCTGGCATGCGGGTTCGTTATGCAGGTAGCTTTTCGGCATGCGCACGTCGTTGGGGCAATAGATGCAAGTTCCCGAGCAGAGCCATGGCTTGGTGATAACCGTGATAGTCGCGACGCCCGAGGCTGTGCGACGGGGCTTCATGCGCAACGTTTGAAGCAGAAGCGCATCTTCGTCGAGGGAGACGCCCCATGCCGCCCAGCGTTCGGGATTGCTTTCGCGCACCTTCAAGAAATATGGCAGGGCGCGTCGCTTTGAGATGTGCGACGTGTTGTCGTGAATGCCCTGATTGTGGGCGCGCACGATATCTTCGAGCTCGTTTGCCGTGAGCGCGCGTTCAAGTTCGCGAACGCGCGTGAGTATGTCCAAAATGAAATCTTCCATACGCGAATTGTAATGGAAGGCGCGATGCGATTGCGATTCGCGCCGACGTCGTTCCCAAAAAGTTGCGATTTGCGCAGGTTTTCAAACTGCCGCTCGGAGCTCATAAATACTCAAGACTTGGAACTGAGATTCGCGTCTAACTTTTCGCTCGCCTTGCGCCGGTGATTCTAAAGCCTGCGGAAAATCGAGCATTTTGTTGCATCGAGCGGTTCCGATAGATGGGTAGCTATTCCCCTCGACCCCATGTCCAGCTTAACGGGTCGTTCGGAGTGCGCCAGTCGCATGGGTCGGGCGTGGCGAATGTCCGCGTGCCGGCGATGATGAAGTCGATACCTTGGCGGAATCGTTCGAGTTCTGTGTCGCTCGCGGAGATGCGCGACCATTCGCCGCCTATATTGGAATCGTCGCCCTGTTCCTCGAGTTCGAGCTGGCGTTTCGCCGCGACGTCGATGAATCCAGTAAGGAACGAGCGTAGTACGCCATACATGACCTCATATACCTTGAGCGGCATGCCTTGATCGGCATGCAGGTAGTAGACGCTTCGTTGATGCTGTTGCGGCGGGTTGAGCTGCGTTTGAAGCTGCATAATGCGAATGTTGGAGTGGCGAAGGTTTACCGCGAGAATCGATTCGCAGGTGCGATGCAGTGTGTCTTCCCAAAACTCTCCCGGAATGGGGGCATTGTCGTATTCGTCCATCATTTTTTGAATTACAAGAAAGAGAAGTTGTTGCTTGGATGGAACGTAGGTGTAGATGCTCATGGTTCCCATGCCAAGATTATCGGCCAAGGCTCTCATAGAAAACTTTCCGTAGCCGCGTTCGTCGATCATGCGAAACGCTGCATCGACCACCTGCTCCTGCGAAAGCGATCGTTCCATGCCAGGCTTTGATTTACCTGCACGGTTCTCAATTTGTTCAGCGGTGGTTTTCTTAGCCACAGACACTCCTCGGATGCTATAGAGAGGCCTTTGCGCTCGCTCGCTTTCAACGAGCTGTCTTTGTCTCGTCTGAATTCTAGCGCGTTGTTTGCGGGCCGAAGTGTTCACGCCCATTCTCCCCATAAGTTGCGTCAATACGTGACGCGCCAATTGATCCGTTTGAAACGTCTTCAAACAGCAGTCTTGAAATACTCCGTACAGCGTACTAAGATAGGCATGTCGTAAAGCCGTACTATGTACGACCTTGTATTGAAGATTCGTCAGGGTTGTCGGTGCGTGCTTTGCGTGTGAAGGAAGGGACGTCGTTGCGGAATGGAGCCGCGCGACGCTGAGTTGATTAAGGGAGGAACATTGGCAGAAGGGACTGAAGGGCTTTCCCGCCGCGGTTTTGTGCGCACAGCCGGACTGAGCCTTATTGGCGCTGCGGCTGCTGGTGGGGCATTGGGCCTCGCTGGTTGTTCGAGCGACAATGCCCAGAGTGGCATTGCCGTTGAAAACAAGGGCGGTTGCGGCGACTTCAATGAAAGTCTGTATACCGACGCGTTTCCAGTAAAAACGCGCAACGTGCCCGTGATTGATGTTGAAAGCGGCATCGTGCGTCAGGGCAATGTTGCGTTCGAGATGCGCGCCATCGCGGAAAACGAAATTGTTCGCACCGAGGAAACCGACGTCTTGGTGTGC
Source organism: uncultured Slackia sp. (assembly GCA_934661005.1). Lineage (GTDB taxonomy): Bacteria > Actinomycetota > Coriobacteriia > Coriobacteriales > Eggerthellaceae > Slackia. Next base: position 5,556 of record CAKUIK010000025.1, on the reverse strand, counting down.
GGTTGCGGTCTTACGGGGTCGGTCGCTGCGTTGGCCGCGAGCGACGACGGTAAGACTCGCGTACTCTGCATTGAGAAGATGTCTAAGGGTCGCGGCATGTTTGAGGGCATGGGCGTTGTTGGCGGTAGCGTGATGGAGGCTGCCGGCAACGTGGTTGACAAGGCCGAGATGATGGACCGCATGCGCCATGCTGCGTATTATCGTGTCCCGATCGACCCCATTAAATTGTGGGCTGATCGTTCTGGCGAGGCCGCTGATTGGCTGCAGGAGAAATTCGACGAGGGCGAAGCGGGCATCGTTGAGTTCTACAAAGCCAACAATCCGAACGCACATAATTTCGATGTTCCGCAGACGGAAATCGAATTCAAGTGTGACCAATGGAGCGAGACGACGACGAAAAATGCTGGTGGTGCCGGCATTTACATTGTCGCAGACCTGGCCAATACGCTGGGTAAGCGTGAAAATGCCGACCTACGTTACAATACCGCGGCTGTGCAGCTTGAACGCAACGATGAGGGTCGTGTAACGGGTGCTATCTGTAAAGACTCCGATGGCTATTTCCGCGTGAGCGCTTCGAAGGGCGTTGTGTTGGCAACGGGCGGCTTCGATGCGAATCCTGCCATGCTTAAAGCGTGGTGTCGTGCTGAAGATATCGCAGCATGTGCGAGCTGGTGTCCCAATGAGGGTACGACGGGCGATGGCCAGCTGATGGGATTGGCTGTGGGCGGTCAGATGGATCCGCTGCCGGCGGCCATCATGAACTTCGATTTTGGTAGCCCAGAGTCGTTCTATGCGAGCAACTTGGGCATTACTGCGCTTGTTTCGCAGGGCATTATGGTCAACGAGCAGGGCCGTCGCTTCTGCAGCGAGGGCCTGCCTTTCCAGGCTCGTTCCAACGCCATTACGGCGCAGGCTCATTACGGCACGAAAACTTTCCGCGTGGCTTCTACCACGCAGCTTGGCGAAAATGCTGACGCCATTCTCGAGAAGCTGCAGCCTTATATCGAGAAGGATTGGGCGCATGAAGCATCGACCCTCGATGAGCTCGCTGAATGGATGGGTGTGCCTGCTGATACGCTGAAGGCCGAAGTCGCGCAGTTTAATACCTTTGTCGACAATAAGAAAGATGAGATGTTCAATCGTCCCATGGCCAAGGCGACGAAGGTCGAAGGCGAAAAATACTACGCAATCAAGCACCAGTCGTCTATTTTGGCGACCGTGTCGGGTTTGGTCGTGGACTACCACTGTCGCGTTCTCGATTACGATAACGAGCCCATTGAGGGCTTGTTTGCTGCGGGCGGTGCGTCAGGAGGCTTTTTCTCGGGTAACTATCCGAGACATATTTTCGGCCCGTCGGTTGGACGCTGCGTGACCTTTGGTTATGTTTCGGGCCAGACCGCCGCGCAGGGGGTGAATTAAATGACTGATGAAATGAAAGAAGCCGCTCAGGTCGAAGCGGTGAAGACGGAAAAGGTCGGCAAAAAACGTTGGCCCGTTGTTGTGGGCGTTGTCGTTGCCGTGTTCGTTGTTGCTGGTATCGGTGGTTTCGCATGGCATAATACGCCGAGTTTTTGCGGCACAGTATGTCATAGCTCCATGAGCGAGCATGTTGATAATTACTATGGCACCGACGATACGAATGGAGCGGGCCTTGCCCATTGGCATGGCGTGAACGAGGGCACAACATGCCTTGACTGCCATAAAGCCGACATTAACACGCAGATTGCTGAGCTTGGAAGTCAGCTGTCGGGCGATACTGACAATCTGGGTTTGGCCAATCGCTATTATGTTGACAACGATACGTGCCTGTCGTGTCACGGTGATAGCTATGAGGCGCTTGCTGAGCAGACTGCCGACCTGGAACCGTATAATCCGCACGATTCTCCTCATGGCCAGCTGAATTGCAATGAGTGCCACAAGGGCCATGCCCAGCAGGTTGATACCTGCGGGCAGTGCCACCCCAATGGCGGTCAGACGATGCGAGGAACGAACTAAAGTAGGTAGACGCTCGTCGCCCCTATTGCTTCAACGCTGGTAGTACGGGATGACTTGCGTGATTTTTACTGCTCGCTTTTTTGTAAGCGAAGTTCAGCAATGGCGCTCTAGACGGAAACGTACGTTCTTCTCCATAGGGGCCCTGCATTATGCGGGGCCTTTTGTATGAGCCGTTTTCGCAGATGTTGCGCCGCTTGTCGTTATGGGGTGCGGGGCAAGTGCCGCAACGGGTATAATCGCCGAAGCTAGCTTTGACGGCCGGGGGCCGTCGGCATCGTTTGCGGCATGGCGCCGCGGGTTGAAAGGAAATTCTTCATGGATATCGCTGCAGAATCGCTGCGTTTGCACGAGCAGTGGCAGGGCAAGCTCAATACCGTTCCGAAGATGGACATTAAAACGCGTGAAGATCTGGCATTGGCGTATACGCCGGGCGTTGCTGAGCCGTGCCGTAAAATTGCCGACAACCCCGCCGACGCTTACAAATACACCATGAAAGCCAATACGGTTGCCGTGGTTTCCGATGGCTCGGCCGTGCTTGGCCTGGGCAACATCGGCCCCTTGGCCGCGATGCCCGTCATGGAAGGCAAGTGCGCCCTGTTCAAGGCGTTCGGCGGCGTGAACGCTGTGCCTTTGTGCCTCGACACGCAGGACGTCGACGAAATCGTCGAAACCGTGAAGCGCTTGGCCCCGAGCTTCGGTGGCATTAACCTGGAAGACATTTCCGCGCCGCGTTGTTTCGAAATTGAGCGCCGTCTGATTGACGAGCTCGATATTCCTGTATTCCACGACGACCAACACGGCACGGCCATCGTCGTGCTTTCCGGCGTGATCAATGCGCTGCGTTTGACGGGCAAGAAAAAGGAAGAATGCCGCGTGGTCGTTAACGGCGCGGGCTCGGCGGGCATCGCCATTGCGAAGCTACTTTTGAATTACGGTTTCCGCAATCTGCTTCTGTGCGATAGGTGTGGCATTATTTCCTCCACCAGCGAGGGCATTAACGAGGCTCAGCGTGCGATGCTTGCCACCACGAACCTCAACGACGAAAAGGGCGGCCTTGCCGACGCCATGCGCGGAGCCGACATTTTCGTCGGCGTTTCCGCTCCGGGCATCGTGAGCGCCGAAATGGTGCAGTCGATGAACGACGATGCGATTCTGTTCGCCATGGCCAACCCTACGCCTGAGATTTTCCCCGACGTCGCGCGTGCCGCCGGCGCTCGCGTGGTGGGCACGGGTCGTTCCGACTTCCCGAACCAAATCAACAACGTGGTCGCGTTCCCTGGTATTTTCAAGGGCGCTCTCGAGGCTCGCGCCACCCGTATTACGAAGGACATGAAGCTCGCCGCCGCCGAAGCGCTCGCCGCGCTCGTGAGCGACGAGGAACTCTGCGAAGACTTCATCATGCCAGAGCCGTTCGATCCTCGCGCGGTTGAAGTTGTGGCTGCTGCCGTGGCCAACGCCGTCGAGTAAGTCAAATCGAGTTTATCGTACGAGGCGGTTTTATTCGCGTTATGAGCGAATCGCGCCTTGTTCATGAGGGGTGTAAGAAAGCGGCGCTTTGAAAGAAGCGTCGCTTTTGTTTGTACGCAACGAAGCGGGGCTTTAGGCTTCGCGTTTTCGGGGGAGCCGCATTGGACGCGACGACGATTGATTTTCTGCGACAAGTGAACAATGACTTCTACGCGCGATGCGCGGCTTCATTTTCCGCAACGCGCAATGCCGCTTGGGTTGGCTGGCGCACGTGCTCGGATGTCGCGCAAGACTGCGGGGCTTTGCGTTCGTCGGACAGCGCGAACGGGTGTTCACGCGATGATGCGAGTCTGCATACGCGCGATGACGCAGGAAGGCAGTCATACGACGGCGCACTTGTGCAGCCGTGCGATGGCTCGGATGCACGCTCATGCGACGGCGCTACTGCGCAGCCTTTGACGAATCGGGAAAGCGCTTGTGTTCGCGTGCTCGACGCGGCGTGCGGAAACATGCGATTCGCCGCGTTCCTTCGCGAGACATTGCCTGACCGAAGCGTAGACTATTATGCCGTCGATGATTGCGATGGCCTTGTTCCTGAATTGCCTTCCGGCAAAGCGTTTTCAACGCGCTTCCAAAGCGTCGACATCATTGGTGAACTTGAGGCGGGCGCGAACTTGGCCGACGTGATTGCGTGCGAGGCGCGCGATTTCGTGGGCTGCTTTGGCTTTTTGCACCACGTTCCATCGTTTGAGCTGCGCGCACGTCTCATCGATGCGCTTCTGCAGAAGGTGGTGATGGGCGGCGTGGTGTGCCTGTCGTTTTGGCAATTTATGCGCGACGAGAAGTTTGGAAAAAAGGCGCAAGCGTGGAATGCAGCGGCTGTGGAAGAACTCTGCGCCGCTGGCCTTGATGCTGCGCAGCTTGAGGCGGGCGATTATTTCCTTGGGTGGCAGAGCGAGCCTGGGTTGTGGCGTTATTGCCATAGCTTCGAAGAAGGCGAAATTGATGCGCTCGTTGCCGCCGCGTGCGAAGGAGGCGAGGCGCGAGAAGTTGCGCGTTTTTCCGCAGACGGCAAAAGTGGCGTGATGAATCGCTATGTTGTATTGCGGAAGCGCTAGGCACCAGGCTGCCGAATGCTTCCAGGAGCTCTTCGAGAAGAGGCGCCAATCGCCGCGCGGGCGTGACAACTGCATATGTGCGCAAAAAATGGCCCATACGGGCCATTTTTCGCGAGGTTGAACTCTGAGTCGATTGGGTTTTGTGGTGCGCTAGCTATTGGTCTTTGTGCGAGCACAAAAGCAGCGCGCCGCCAATAAGGTTCACGAACAAAAGCACGCACACGCCGAACGCGATGGTATTGCGCTTCTTGCCTTTATAGATTCCCCAGCTGATAACCGTCATGGGAATCATCCATGCAAGCGGGATAATCAAGAAGCCGCCGACGACGGTCGAGACGAGGCACAGGATGAAGTTGATGAGGCGCAGCGTGCGGTCGGTGTCAGACATGGGATATAGCGCGCCATCGTAGCCTCCCTGGTAGACGGGTTGCCCATATGGCGCCTGGTAGGGCTGCTGATAGGGGTTTTGCTGCGAGGGATTGGGCTGGGCGTAGTAGCCCTGTTGCGTTTGTGCGTTGGGGGCAGCGTAGCCGTTTTGGGCATAGGGTTGCGCGGGCGGTTCGTACGGCGCGTAGCCAGATTGCGTCTGCGCGGTGGGCTGAGGCGCGGTCGGTTCCGGGGCGTCGAAGGGCGATGCGGGCGCGGGGGGAACGGCGGCGCTCGCGGCGGCGGGCGCGCTCACTTCGGAAACCAAGGGCGCGCCGCAAGATTCGCAGAATTTCGCGCCTTCGACAGATTCTTTTCCGCAGTTCGGACAGTTCATGATGGCTTCCTTTCGAGGAGGGCATTTCGGCGGGCATCAGTAAGGCCGAATGGGCGACTGTTGCCGCTTTGTTGACTGATACCAGAATTGTATCCTACCCATGGCACGAAAAGGACGGCGAGAGGCTCTCTTTGCCGAAATGCGAAAAGCCCGTCAGCTTAGTTGATTTGTAAGTTCATCCGAACACTTTGGTTTCGTTCTCGAACTCAGCCG
>CAKUIK010000024.1 GCA_934661005.1 uncultured Slackia sp. | reverse complement strand
CCCCCTTGGCGCGCTGCCGCCCCGCCGATTCCCCGGATGTTACCCCGATGTTGTTTATTCGGAAGGCGAATGGCCTCTGCTCCACCCCCTTGGCATGTCATCTCGCCACACTCCTTAGGGCAATAAGGAGCACTGACAAGAAATGCCGCTCATTGGAGCGGCATTTCTGCGTTATGTGCTCTTCGTTGCCATGGGGCCGTATTGACGCACTTCATGTCCCTTGCAGCGTTGGGGTCTCATCATCCGGTTGTACTGGGATTACATGTTCTCACCATGCTGAAGGCCTCAAGCCCTTGCCATGCAGAAACCCCTGCGTCTTCTTTCGTACTGGGACTCTAGGGTTCAATCATGAATTTCTTAATACCCGCGCGCCATTGCGCTTTGCTGCCGCCTTTGACCGCCGCGCGGGCCGCCTTGGCGTCAACTACGACGCTGCCTGCGAGGCCGTTGACGCCTCGCTCGAGGAAGGCTCGGGCGGGCACGACGCTCGGGCCCAAAACGTATACCTTGGATTCGCGCGAAAGCTCAAGAAGGCGCGGCATCGTCTTGTTCGTAAGCGTCGTTCCCGTCACAAACACGTAGTCCTGTTCAGGTAAGACGTATTCGCAAGCGGGGTCGGGCGTATCGGTGGGTGATGTGCAATTGCGTTCAAGCACCGTTACTTGGGCAACCTTGCGCATTTCATCGACGTTGGGGAAATGGCCCACGACAGCCACCTTGCGCCCGGCGTAGCGTCCTTTCAAACGATGGAAGGGGTTGCTCGAATCGCCCTTCCCTTCAGCGTTATCGTCAATTATTCCGCCGAGGGATTCGATTTTCTCCGGAGTTGCGTAGAAAGCGTTAATCGCGGCTACTCCAAGACTCGCTTCAAGCCAATTCCATGATTTCGCAAGCGCCGCAAGTGATTTGAGGTCGACATCGACGGGGCTCTGGTGAAAACGCTCCCTGCCGCCGCCTCGTACTGTTTTGGCGAGACCCATGCCGCAATCTGCGACGATATAAGTCCAATGCGCGCCAAGGCAGTAGTCGTGCACGGTAATGCCGGCGGGAATGGCGTCGATCAGTTCGTCGTAAAGGGACCAAGCGGTCATGGGGGCTCCTATCTATAGCGCAACTCATTCTTCTGGGTCGATTATGTCGTATGGGCAACCTTGTCGAAAAGAGGGGTCGAATGTGGTAATTTCCGAATCCCTCTATTCTGCATCGTATCAAAGCCAAGAACCTGACCTGGGCTTTTTCTTATTGCTTTATTCGAACAATGAGACTATAGCGAAATAAATGCCACATTCGAGGGCGTTTTTGAGCAAACGACACAAGTCCCAAGACGAATCATGGCCGCCCAAAAGGTCGGCCATGACGGGAGGTTGAGTTGTGCTCGTTGGAACGCTCGAGCACTCCAAGCGATTGTTGATCCTCTACAGCAGGTTCTTCACGATATGCTTCGCGGCGGTGCGGCCACAGAACAGGGCATTGGCCTGGCAGGTGCCGTTGCCGTACACTTCGCCGTCCCAGCCGCTCGTGCACACTCCAGCAGCGTAGAGGCCTTCGATGGGCTTGTAGCGATCGTCGACGACCTGAGCGTTCGTGTTAATGCGAATGCCGCCCGAAGTGTTCAGCATGCCCGAGGAAATGCGGAAGGCGTAAAACGGCGCGGTCGCGATAGGCCACATGTTCTCGGCTTCCTTGCCCCATTCTGCATCGGTGCCGGTGTTGTACTTTTCAATCTCGTCGGCAAGATTGTCAGCGTCAACGCCGATTTGCTTGGCGAGGTCTGCGATGGTGTCAGCCTTAAAGCATTCGTCATTGCCGGAAACGGCCTTGTCGACTTCGTCCTGCAGGCCGTCGATGGCGTTGCCGACCAGCTTGTCAGCGAAGCCCGAGTAATGGCGCTGGCAGCCGCCTTCGGCGTATTTCTGAATGCCATCAGCATCGACGATGGACCATACGCTGCCCTGGGTTTCAACGACCTTGCCGGAAACGGCGGTCGAGGAAATGTTCTCGTTCATGAAACGCAGGCCATCTTGGTTAACCCAGAAATTGCTCGGCTGCATTGCGACGCATACGCCCAAGGCGCTGTCGTAGCTGAAATCTTTCACGTTGTTGAACAGGGAGTCGACCGTGAGATGGTTCGCGCGGCCGTGAGCGGTTTGCTCTGCCATAAGGTGGCCGTCACCGTCTTGGCCCTGGCCCCAGCCGATGGTCTTGTCGAGGTCCTGGCTCGTGTAGCCAGCAAGCAGGGTCTTGTTGGTGGACATGCCGCCCGTTGCGAGCACGACGGCCTTGGCCTTGTAATCGACGTATTTGCCATCTTTAGTTTTAGCGCGCACGCCCGTTACAGTATATTCATCGGACAGCAGCAATTGCGTTGCGGGGGTTTCGGTAAGAACCTCGAGGCCGTCTTCCTTCTCGGCTGCAGCAGCGAGCTTTTCAATGGCGATTTTGCCATTGCCGCCCTCGTAGAACGCGGGAGCCTCGCCCTGCTTCGTCCAGCCGATGCCGTGCGTGTCGAACAGCCAGCCGAAGTTTTCCTTGGCATCGCGGAACATGCTGTACAGAAGCATCGGGTCGCTCACGCCGTAGCTATCGGCCTGGGCGCCAGCGGCGGCAGCGCGGGCTTCTTCCTCGGTGTATTCGAACGGGCGCGCGCCTGCCGGGCACTCGGCCATGTTGGTGGATCCGCCGAGCGAATTATTCTTCTCGAGCAGCACAACGCTCTTCGCGCCTTCTTCAACGGCGGTCAGCGCGGCAGAGAAGCCGCCCATGCCGGAACCGACGACAACGATGTCAACCTCTTTGGTCTCATCGGCCTGCTTGCTGTCAGCGGTCAGTTCAAACGATGCCGTGCCCAAATCGCGCGTCTCGCCGGTAGCGGCAGCGCTGGAGGACTCGGATGTCTTTGCTTCGCCCGAAGGCGAGCATCCCGTAAGGCCCGCAAAGGCAGCGCCAGCGGCGACGACGGCGCCTGCGCCGAGGAACGAACGACGCGACATTCCCTTAGTTTCGATACTCATGATGCATCCTCCCTGATGTCATGGCTGACGAGTCCCTCGCCCGTCGACTGATTGCATCTTGGCATTATCGCGTCCGCCTTCCATCGATGCGAATTGTTCATTTCTGGCGAAATAGGTCGCTTTTTGTATCATCAAATACTGTTGATTTTATCGTCAGAATTCGTGAAATGCCTGATGGGCAAGGGGTGGCCGATGTGCATCTTTTCAATGCGGAAATAATGCGTGCTTCATCGTGATAAAGTACGGTTCACGAAAAGCCGACGCTTGGGAGGGCGGCCTTGGCGCATTCATCGAATCATACGCGCGCGAATAGGGCGTGGTTTTTGGGCTTCGGCCTTTATTGGACGTGGGTTTACTTGTCGTTCAATTCGGCGACGGTGGTCTCGTTTTCGAATGGAGACGAAGCCGCGATTACGTTGCTCCATATTGTCTCGGGGCTCGCAGGCTGCGTCACGTTCGCAATTGCGATATTCAACCATGACAGACTCGAGCGCGCTGGCCGTTCGATTAATATCCTGTGGGCAGCCGCCATGGTTTCTGCATTTGGGTCAATGTTCTATGCGACGGAGGTCATCGAAAGCGCTGTCGCCTCACTTTTGCTCGGCGCCGTTCTGCCCGGCCTTTCCACTCCCCTGCTCGCGCTCGGCTGGGGCGTGCTGTTCTGCACGCTCGATGCGCGCGCTGCCGCGAGCCTTACGGCGGGATCCTTCATGCTATCCGGCGTGCTGTATGGCTTGATTTCCCTTATTCCGGCTCCTTTATCGGGCGTGATCGTAGCATTCCTTCCCTTGCTTTCTGTCTGCATGATGGCTATGTGTCCCAATCGCGGGCCTCATCCATTCACGCTTCGCTCGCATGCGGCGAAAAATGCCGATGGCGGCAATGCTCTCCGCGATTTGAAAGACTTGGTGTGCGGGCCGTTTTCGTCCCGTGCGCTTGCGGGCATTCTTCTTACCATGGTGGTAAGCGGCGGCCTTCGTACGTATACGGGTGCCGAGGCTCCTGCCGTGTACCATGACCCCTTTATCGTTGCGGCGTCGACATTCGCGATTGCCGCTATCTTCCTTATTTATAGCTTGTTCTTGCCGCATACGAGCCTCAAGCTTGGGCCGCTGTATCGCACGGCCGCGCCGCTTTTCGCCCTTGGCGTTGCTGCGCTCACCGTGTTCAACGAGCCCGACTCCGCTACGGCGTATTTCGCCGCGTCCGCAGGTTCAATGTTCATTGATATGCTCACGTGGGTTTTGCTTATCGAAATCGCGCGATCGTCGAGGCTTTCCGCGCTTCTGATTTTTGCTGTTGGTCGCTGCGCGATCCACGCTGGCATGGCGCTTGGTGAAATCGCGGCGCTCGCATTCCCTTCCATGATGGTGGCATTTTGCGTAAGCTCCATAGTGATTCTCGTCATAATCGCGGGATTCATGTTTTCCGATCGCGACAATGCCCTCGTATTTGAGCCTGTTGAAGAAGGCGAGCTTGATGTCGAGCCGAGCGAGGAAAGCGCCGAGAAAAACACGTCGACCATGGACGAACGCATCGCCGCGGTTGCCGAAAAATTTGGTCTCACTGCTCGAGAGACGGAAGTTTTCATGCTGTGGGCAACGGGACATGGAGCGAAATCGATTGAGGAAAAACTCGTGCTCTCATCGGCCACCGTGCGTACCCATATTCGCCATATCTATGAAAAGCTCGACGTGCACAGCCGTGCGGAATTGATTGAGCTTTTGGAAAACGGCTGACGTTTTCTGCACGTGGAGATTCAAGAACGTGGGCGCTTCGTCGGCTTGAAATTCGCTACAATCTATCGCGCAGTGAGCAGTTCACTATGCATTCTGGCGCATGTCGCGCCCTCGCATTTCATAACGTAAGTCCAGCTGCTGGGCCTTCGGGCTCGCATCTATCCGCAGCAAGGCGGCGCATTTCGTGCGCCCAAAAAGGAGTTTCTGACATGCAGGGAAAACAACTGACCATGTTTTTGGTGGTTTTGTATGGCGGCGCGTTTTTGACGGGTTTCAACGAGAACCTCATGAATATGGGCCTTATTGCCATTATGGACGAGTTCTCCATCGACTCGGTCACGGCGCAGTGGCTCGTGACGGGTTTCATGATTGTGTCCACGCTCGTGGTCATGTGCATGGCGTTTCTGTATCGCCGCATTAAGCTGCGCGTGCTGTTTTTCGCCGCAAGCGCCCTCACTCTGGCTGGTTCGGTTTTAGGATTCTTTTCGACGAGCTTTGCGATGCTGTTGGTTGCCCGCATTATTCAAGCGGCGGGTTCGGGCGTGTTCATTCCTCTTATGATGAACACGATTTTGGCCGTTACCCCGAAAAACAAGCTCGGTGCGTACCTCTCGCTCGGCGGGTGTACCATCACGTTTGGCCCCGCCTTCGCTCCTGTCGTATGCGGCGCGTTGGTCACAAACCTCGGATGGCGCTCGATATTTCTTGCGCCCATCGTAGCCATGGTGCTTCTTGCGGTGTTAGGCGCTCTGTATATCAAAGACCTCGCAAACAGCGAAGCGCACCTCGATGCTCCTTCGGCGGCGCTTTCGGGCATCACGTTGTTTGCGCTTTCTTTCGGCTTGGCTGAAATTGCGATCGATACCCTGATAGGCGCGATTTCGCTTATCTGTGCAATCGCCGCAGCTGCGGCTTTCGTCGCACGGCAGCTCGCATGCGAGCATCCCCTTATCGAGCTCGCCCCTCTGCGCCGTGCCACGTTTTGGCCCGCGGCGCTTTTTGCCCTCGTTTCGCTCATGTCGACCTTTTCCATGAGCGTGCTGCTTCCGCTGTATCTCGAGGGCGCATGCGGCATAACCGCATTCATGGCGGGCGTGGTTATGCTTGTGCCTGTGCTTTGTAATGCGGCATCGACCTTGGCGAGCGGCCGCATTATGGACAAACGGGGCGCATGGCCCCTCATCCCGTTGGGCTTCACCTTCATCGTGGCGGGTTTTGCGCTCATGGCCGTTTTCGCTCCTACGTATTCCATCGCCGCAATGTTCTGCGCGTCGACGCTCGTGTTTGTGGGCGTTGGCATGACGCTCTCGCCTTCTCAAACGGCGGGATTGCGCACCCTTCCCCCGCGGGAAAACCCCTTCGGCGTTGCTCTCATGACGACGTTCACGCAAATCGCGGCATGCGCGGGGCCATCGCTTTATATCGGACTCATGTCCTCTTTCCAGAATGCCGCGCTAAGCTCGGGCGCTGGCGAAACGGCCGCAGTTGCGCGAGGCTTTTCCGTTGCCGTGTGTTTTGCCGCTGCCTTGGCGCTCGTCTCGGCGATTGGCGCCACGGCGTTCTGTCGTGCGGCGGTGAAGCGCGGCAGGACCGCCCGCGAGAGTGCTCAAACCCCACAGTCCATCGAAATCGCTGGCCTTATGGAATCCACGCCCTTTGTGGTACGGGGCGAAATGCCTGTTGGGGAAGTTATGCACGAACTGATTAACCGCAAGGTAAGCGGAATGCCGGTCGTGGATGACAAGGGGATGCCCATCGGCTTCGTTTCCGACGGCGATATCATGCGATATCTTTCGGAATGTCATCCGGCGATTACGAGCTCGTATTCGTTTATGGAAGCTGCGAACAATCAAACGTTCGACGAAAAGCTCAAAGAGCTTGTTTCCCTACCCGTTTCGCATATTGCGACAGAGCGCGTCGTGAGCATTCTCGCAGATGCAACGCTTCAAGATGCGTGCACGCTTCTGGCTCAGCATAAACTAAAGAAGGTGCCCGTAATGAGCCATGGCGCAATAGTCGGAATGCTGAGCCGATCTGACGTTATTCGCTACGCGATGGATAAGGCGTTGGCTGGCATTGGAGAATAGCCGGTGCCGTTCGCAGGGAAAGGACGCAGGGTGCTGCCGCCTCATTTGTCCTTCTTCGGAATGCCGAGGCTCGGATCGTCGATGCGGTGGTCGATTTGAGTCTGGGTTTGCCTTTGATGGGCATGCTCGCACATCCACAAGAGTTTAGGCTACGTGCTCTATCTCTTTTTTGCGCGCTCGCTGCGGTTGATTCCAATAAATAATGCAATTTATGGCGCTGCCTTTGTTGACAGCGCCATTCTTATATCTATACTTATGAACAGTTGTTCATATGTTTGTTTAGTCTCGCGAAGGAGCAAGCATGACACACGATATTTCGGAAGAGCTCCCTGTCGGTCAGGAGGAACCCCTTTGCGCATGTGGCTGCGAGGGCGTTTCGCGCGGCATGGCCCTCGATATGCCCGATGAAGAGCTTCTGTACGACCTGGCTGATCTATTCAAAGTATTTGCCGACACAACGCGCATCAAAATCTTGTATGCGCTCATGGGTCGCGAACTTTCCGTAGGCGATTTGGCTGAAGTGATTGGCGCCACGCAAAGCGCCGTTTCCCACCAGCTTCGTACTCTGAAGCAAGCTCACCTCGTGAAATTCCAACGTGACGGCAAAAATGTGATTTATTCGCTTTCCGATGACCATGTATACACGATGATCGCGCAGGGCATGACCCATATTTGCGAATAACCATCTAACAGCATGAGAGAAAGGACCAACCATGCGTAAGACGTTCAAGCTCGACGAACTCGATTGTGCAAATTGCGGCGCGAAAATGGAAGCCGCCATTAAGAAGATCGACGGCGTTGTCGATGCGAAAGTGACGTTCATGACCCAAAAGCTCGTCGTTGAGGCCGATGACGCACGTTTCGACGAAATTATGGATGAAGCTCAGGCGATTTGCAGAAAAATCGAGCCCGATTGCGAAATCGTGCGTTAAATCCAGACAGGACAGTCGCCATGAATAAGAAATTGAAGCGTTGGCGAAAACGCATCGTTATTGCGCTCGTGCTTTTTGCAATCATCTTCGCTGCAACGGAGCTTTTGCCGCTTTCCGAATGGCTCGGTGGCGAACGTAATGCTGTGTACGCCGAATTCGTGCTGTTCCTTATTCCGTATGCGATTGCGGGCTACGACGTGCTGCTCAAAGCGGTGCGCAATATTAAAAATGGCCAGGTGTTCGACGAGAATTTCCTCATGGCAGTTGCGACTATCGGTGCTTTTTCGCTCGTGTTCTTCCCCGATTCGGGCCCCCATATGGCGGAAGGCGCAGCCGTTATGCTCTTCTACCAGGTGGGCGAGCTGTTCCAGCAATACGCGGTCGGCAAAAGCCGTAAATCAATCGCGGCAATGATGGATATCGCGCCCGATTTCGCCAATATTCGCAATGCGAATGGCGAATTAGAGCAGGTTGACCCCGATTGCGTTTCCGTTGGCAGCGAAATCGTCGTGAAGCCCGGAGAGCGCGTTCCAATTGACGGCGAAATTATTGAAGGTGCCTCCCAACTCGACACGGCGGCCCTTACGGGCGAAAGCGTGCCTCGCGGCGTTGAGGTTGGCGACGATGTGATTTCCGGCTGCGTTAACCTTACGGGCCTGCTGACCATTCGAACCACGAAGCCCTTTGGAGAATCGACCGTAAGCCGCATTCTTGAGCTTGTTGAAAATGCTGCCGAGAAGAAGGCCCGTACCGAGAATTTCATCACGCGTTTTGCTCGCTATTACACGCCTGCGGTATGCGGGGTGGCCCTTGTTTTGGCCGTGCTCCCTCCCCTGCTCGGCTTGGGCGCTTGGAGCGACTGGGTGTTCCGCGGGCTCACCTTCTTGGTCGTAAGCTGCCCCTGCGCCCTTGTGATTAGCGTTCCATTGTCGTTTTTCGGCGGCATCGGCGGTGCAAGCAAACTCGGAATTCTCATCAAGGGGAGCAACTATCTGGAGGCGCTTGCTTCGGTCGATACGGTCGTGTTCGATAAAACCGGCACGCTTACAAGCGGTACCTTCGGCGTAGTAGCGGTTCATCCTGAAAATGGCACCGATTCCGATCGTCTTTTGGAATTGGCGGCTCATGCCGAAGCCTATTCCGACCACCCCATCGCCTTGTCGGTGAAGCGGGCATACGGAACACGCATCGACGAGTCTCGCGTGTCGAACGCGGGCGAGATAAGCGGCCGCGGAGTGCATGCCGAAATCGATGGCGCTCATGTGCATGTCGGCAACGACAAGCTTATGGCGAGCCTCGATATTGATGCGGACAATTGCGAGCTTGTGGGAACGATTCTCCATATTGCCGAGAACGGCACGTACCTGGGGCATATCGTCATTGCCGACATGGTGAAAGACGATGCCGCGAAAACCATTTCCGATTTGCATGCGGCGGGCGTATCTAAAACCGTGATGCTGACCGGCGACGCCGAAGAGGTGGCCCAATCGGTCGCCTCGACGCTTGGCCTTGACGAATTCCACGCCAAGCTGCTGCCGCAGGACAAGGTTGCCGAAGTCGAGCGGTTGTTAGGCGAAGAGGGCAAGAAAGGCAAGCTTGCGTTCGTTGGCGACGGAATTAACGACGCTCCGGTGCTGACGCGCGCCGATGTTGGCATCGCGATGGGCGCGATGGGCTCCGACGCCGCCATCGAGGCTGCCGATATCGTGCTCATGGACGATAAGCCCTCCAATATTGCGAAGGTCATACGACTGTCGCGCAAAACCATGGGTATTGTGTGGCAGAACATCGTGTTCGCCCTTGGCATTAAGCTCGCCGTGCTGATTCTTGCCGCCTTCGGCATTGCCAACATGTGGATGGCCGTATTCGCCGATGTAGGCGTAGCGATTCTGGCCATTCTCAACGCGATGCGCTGCATGAATGTGAAGAAACTCCAGTAGCTATTTCCCGCGCGTTTACACGAAGATAAATCCCCAGATGTCTTTCGGGACCTGGGGATTTTCTTATTGAATGAGGTATTGCGGTCTTCTGCGCTACATGGTTGCATTCAGTGCGCGAACTATAGGAACAATGGCATCGTCGCGATTAACTCGAACGCCCGAAACGGCAAAAATGCAACCGAGCGAGACGGCCGACGAGTCGATGGCCTCGTGAGCCGCGTCGAGAAGGAATGACGAGTTTTCGGTTAACGCGTTTACGGGAACGCCAAGTGCTTCGAGTATGGCCTCATCCTCTTCGATTGTGTGGCGCTTCAACCCCTTGACCGATGAAAGCAATTCATCGAGTTCCGATTTTGCCTCTTCAGCCATATAAGAATTGAGCAGGGTGCATCGCCTGTAGCAGGCAACCGCTGCCTCATATTTCTCGAGTTTCCAGAACGAATACGCGAGCCAATAAAACGCGAGGCCCGCGTCATCTGGCCGCCATGCCATCTCGAGTGCTTTACAGCACATGTTCGCTTCGTTCTCGTAATCGTCTTTCATGAAGTACGCTCGCGCTGCGCGCAAATACGAATAGGAGCGAGCCGGGGAAAGTTCGATGCAGCGTTGAGCATGCTTGAGTGCTTCGTCGGCTCCGGTAATCGTTGTCGTGAGCTCCTGTGCGAGCGAATCGTGAGCGAGGAATACTTCATCGGCAAGCGGATTCACGATACGACCCCGAGCGTCGTCAAGGCACCGTTTGGCGTAAATCGCTCGGGTCTCATAGTTGTCAAAATAGCGGTAGCATACTCGTGAAGTGTCATTAAATACTTCGATCGAATCGCCCTTCGCTGCCAATTCTTCAAGCAGGCCGATGGCAGCGGGGTCATCGTCGCGCATGAGCGATGCAGCACGCATCATCGCGGGCTTAAGGTCATATGCGTCCAAGAATGCTTCTTTGACCTCAAGAAATGAAGTCTCTCCTAAGACGCCTTGCGAAAACGCAGCCAAAAGCCGGTTGCAAATATCACGCACGAGCAAGTCTTCGGTGCGGTCATGTATGTGTTTCAAAGCGAGCTCGGCGTTTTCGATGCCGTCATCGAGCGCGACAGAGACTTCTTCGGCATACTCACGCCGATGCCCGTCTTCGAAAATAGTCATGCGCTTAGGGCAGTCGACATGGAGAAGTTCGCGCGCTCGGTCGTTGAACGGCGTTTCGTCGTTGGCCACCAAGGGCTCGAAGCTCGATTTAAAACTCCCTTTGCCAAGCGAAAAGAGCTTTTCAATTCCCGTAAGCCCGCTATCGCCTTCGAGCTTATAACGGGCATTGAAGCGAGAAAGTGTTTCAAAGGGCTCTTCGAATGCGTTTGCCTTGCTTGCGGAATATGCGTCGCAGAGTGTGCTCCGATCGAATTCGACCGATATGACGATGTCGTTCGCATAGCCATCGCGCAGGCAATTCACGCAGACCTTATCGATTGACTCAGAGGCATGGAATGCGCAGGATGCCGCCAGGAGTGCGGCATGGGCGGCATAGCGCGCTTCAATCGCGCTCAATTCGAATGAGGTATACGGCTGATAACCGTTGACGCTTTCGTCCCAATGGGTTTGCGCCATGGCCGATTTGCAAGGCACGGCCAAATTGAAGCCGACTTCGGTGCAGGCTTCATTCAGACAGAATTCATAGGGAATTCGATAGGGCGTGCGCCAGAGCTCTGCCGCTTGGGCTATTGCGAGGTGGGCATTCCACCGTCCCGTTGATTCAAGCGGCGAATTCGGATCGGGCGCTGGCACGCAAATGTAGTCAACGAAAGAGTCGGCGAGCCTTGCGATGTCTGCCTCTGTCTGCTCGAATGCAGCATCGCCCTCGCTTTCCAGGAAATCTGACACAAGAAGGAATCGGTTAAGGGCTCCTTCGGCGCGTAAAAGCTTATGCCTTATCGCGCGAGTAGCGTCGCTTGACGTGAATCCGCCATCTTCGAGGCATTCGTTTTGCGTGTTGTAGACAAAGTCGAGGTAAAACAGGTTCGAATAACGTGCCGTGCGGATAAGGCGCGCATTCGGTCCTTCGGCGGCTCCTTCGACTTCGAGCTCTTCGGACGAAGCCCCAATGAGTTCAGTTTCGCGAAGGGCATTCACGAGATGCTTCTCGATGCCACGCGCGCAAGCCGAATTTTCGGCCCACGATGTTTCCGCTTCAAGAACTTCCCTATTGATGGCGTCGAAGAAATTCGGTTGTTGCAGGCGAGAAAATACCGCGCCTAAATCAAACGCCCTGGATGATGCCGCTGCGCTGGCGGAAGCGTCGTTTTCCGAGCAGCTGGGTTCTATTTCGTCACAATGGCCGAATTCGATAAACGCGAGGAAGGCTGTTGACATGAACTCGAGATAACTCGAGGGGTTTACGACGTTGAATTTCGCAGGGAACGAGGAGTCGACCGAGACGTAGCTCACCCTGGCTTTCCTTGTGCTCTCGACATCTTCAACTTGAACTTCGGCGAGCGTTCGACGCGAGCCGTCCGATGAAAACACATCCAATCGCGCAGGGGCTGTGGCCTGTCCCCCTTCGGAAATAACGATGTCGTTCGCGTTGTCGGCGTTCGACGAAGCGTTGTTGTCGCCAATGGTATAGAGGGCTAAATCGGGATCACGCAGCGGCTCTCTATCGATTGGCTCATTACACGAATACGCTCGACCAAACCAGTCGATGTACGCCACGATATGCGCTACTCGAGGATTGAGCGGATTGTCGAAACGCGCCACGTAGCAAGCGCCTCCCTTTGGCATGGCGAGGCCGCTTGAAATGAAGCCGTAGGTCGATCCCGAAGGCATCAAAGGGACAATTTGAAGCAACTCGCGTTTTGCGAAAAAGCCGAGCTTTACGGGGGATTCCATGTTTGTGTACCTCTTTGCTATGGGCCGCAGTATCGGCCATTGTTTCGTCTATTCGTAATTATACTCTCGACGCTGCTGCGCCTCGGCTATGCGTGTACAGTTCTTTTACCCATATTCAAACATCTATGGCGCGATGAAAGAGCTTGCATGACCGCTGCCCGTTAAATAGTGCCGTCTCCCGCGAAACCCGCATCGTGGAGTCTGGAATGGAAATGAGACAACTATAGTAGGTATTGAAGAAAAGACGATTTCGCAGATGAAACGCGTAGAAAACGCGATGAGGTGCGCATTAAAGGGGAATGTTTGCGCGCACCCAGGGGAGAAGGAGCAAACATGGGCACAACCGCAGAGGAGCCGCGAAGCATGCATTCGCATGAGACGGGTCACAGGCTTACGGCAGATGAAGCGGCTTTTTTGAAAGAATTTCTACTCGATTCGCCTCAATTCGTTGTCGTGGGCGATGAGGGAACAAAACCTAAAAAGCGTTCTCAATCGAAAAAGAATGACGCATAAGAAAGAGGAGGCACTTGCCTCCTCTTTCTTATTGCTCGATTGTGAATGCGATATCGTCGGATGGCACTCAAACATATTAATGTCGCTATGCTCGAAAACCCTCGTCGACGATTCTTCCTTCCCCATCCGCTGCTGCGGTCGCGAGTTCATCGCAGCGTTCGTTTTCGGGATGGCCGGCATGCCCTTTTACCCAATGGAAGGTTACATTGTGGAGCTCTTTTGCTTTCAGGAGACGCTTCCACAGGTCAGCGTTCTTCACAGGTTCTTTCTTTGCGTTCTTCCAGCCGCGCTTAAGCCAGCCTTCTATCCAATGCTCGTTAAAGGCATTCACGACATATTGGGAGTCGGACACGACATCGATCTCGCAAGGGCGCTTGAGCGCCTCGAGGGCAACGATAACCCCCAGAAGCTCCATGCGGTTATTTGTGGTGCAATCATAGCCCTGAGAAAGCTCTTTTACGTGGAGCTGCCCAGCGGGATCGGTGTAGTGCAGGACCGATCCATAGCCCCCCGGACCAGGATTTCCGCGCGACGAGCCGTCGGAATAGATAGTGACATGCATGATCGGCCTTTCTTCTTTAACCGCGATTAACCACAATCGGTTTTTTGGTCAGTCGATGGTATCACGTATATTTGCCAAGCACTCGACGCTATCGAAAAGGCAACAAGAGCGCATCTTGCTTTCTTGTACGGTTACAATCGTCTGGTTGTTGAAAGGAACGCTATGGAGATTATCGTAGCCGCAGTGCTGATTATTGCCCTCATTGGATGGGTGGTTGTGAAAAATGATGAGATGTCCGGAATGGGCCGCAATGTGAAGATTGGCGGTATGCGACATCCGCACGGAAAGCTCGTTAGCGTTAGGGCGACATCCGAAATGTCTGAAGAAAGGCCTTTCTCGACTCGCATCAGGCAATCAATGCCGCTTCTTTCTTCATTTGCGATTATTGTCGTGAGCGTTGCGCTCTACGTATTTGATTTCTCGCTTTTTGGGCGCACAAACAACGAGTTTCTTGAGACGCTTTCTTCAACTGGAATCGTCGCCCTAATTATCGCGGCTGAAGCAACGCTGCGCGCTCCCGAAGATGCACGAACGTTCTGGACGTATGTGTACGCACTGGTTGCGGCTGTTGTTTGCGCGCTTATCGTATGGGAAGTCGTTGCGGCGATTGCATCGCTTTCGTTTTCGCGTGAATCTACCCTGCTCATATATGGAATCGTCACAAGTATGGGCTACATGTTTGGTGCGGGGCTCTGTGTTTCGCTTCTGCCGAATAAGGTGACATTCGAGAGGACATTCGAAGACGGCGCGAAGCGATCCATTACGGTTTCGACACGAAGCGCCGCCTTTTCAGCCTATGTTGCTATGATGGGTGCAACGCCGACTAAGGAGGACTGATCATGGGTTTTATGGACGATTTGAACGACATGTTCAACAAAAGCGCCGCGGCGGCAGGCGATATGCTCAACAAGGGTGCTTCTGCTGCGGGCCGTATGGCCGATAGCGCAAACTTGCGTTTTAAACAGGGGGAAATCGATCGCCGCTGGAAAGATGCATGTGCCGCTCTCGGCGAAAGCATGATTGAGGCGGTTAAGGCAGATGCCTCCCTTCTCGCTGGCCGCGAGCAGCTCATTGCCGATCTTGACGCTATCGCTCAAGAGAGAGCCAATATTGCAGATGAATTGCAGCGTATCGCAGCAGAGGCAGAGGCCGCCCGTAATACGGCGAAACCCAAAACCTGTCCCGAATGCGGTGGAACGGTAGCGACCGATGCAAAGTTCTGCATGCATTGCGGCTACCCGCTGCCTATTGACGTACAGCCAGAACCTGCCGCAACCGGCGCCCCTAAGACAGAATGCGGCAATGAGGCCGGCGCGGCGGAAGGTGCGCCCCAAAGTGAGGCGGATGCGGTGACAATGCCGCCCCAGAATGTGAATTCCGTTAAGCCGGAAGCGCAAGCTGACGCGGAGGAAACCAAGGCCGAATAAAAGCCGTGCTGCCCGCTTTTTCGCGTTCGCTGATTCTCGTTGGCCCCAGGCGGCCTTGAGCCTTTTTAAAAATGATTCGAAACAAAAAACGCAGGTCATTTGACCTGCGTTTTTCAATTGCATTTTGAATTCGCTTTTAGCAAACGCCCTGAGCGATCATGGCATCGGCGACCTTTTCGAAACCAGCAATGTTAGCACCCATCACGAAGTTGCCCTCGTGGCCGTACTTTTTGGCGGTATCGTCAACGTTATGGAACATACCGCGCATGAGCTGCTCGAGTTTGCCGTCAACCTCTTCGAAGGTCCAGGAAAGATGCTCAGCGTTTTGGCTCATCTCAAGACCCGAAACAAGCACGCCGCCCGCATTTGCTGCTTTGCCGGGCATGAAAGCGACACCATTCTCGAGGAAGTAGTTCGTCGCCTCAATCGTGGACGGCATATTTGCGCCCTCGCCTACGACCTTGCAACCATTGGCGACAAGAGCCTGGGCGTCTTCGAGAAGCAGCGTATTCTCGCGAGCGCACGGCAGGGCGATGTCGCAAGGAACCTGCCATACGCCACGACCGTTTTCTTCGTGCCAAATAGCATTCGGGCGCTCGTTGAGGTACATGGCAAGCGTAACGCCCTTATCGTGGCCGGAACGCTTCTTGTTGTAGACGTTTTCGAGAACCTTATAGTCAATGCCTTCGGGATCTTCAACCCAGCCATGGGTATCGGAGCACGCGAGCACTTTGCCGCCAAGCTGGGAAACTTTCTGAACGGCGTAAATCGCAACATTACCAGAGCCATGCACGACAACGTTCTTGCCCTCGAAAGAATCGCCGTTCGACTTCAGATACTCATCGACGAAATACACGAGGCCATAGCCGGTCGCTTCGGTACGTGCGAGAGAGCCGCCGAAGGAAAGGCCCTTGCCGGTAAGAACGCCAGTCCACTCATTGCGGATGCGCTTGTACTGGCCAAACATATAGGCAACCTCGCGGCCGCCAACGCCCAAATCGCCCGCAGGCACATCGGTGTTGGGGCCAATATGGCGGCAGAGCTCAGTCATGAAAGACTGGCAGAAATGCATGATTTCGTTGTTGGACTTGCCCTTGGGGTCAAAATCGGAACCGCCTTTGCCTCCGCCCATGGGAAGGGTGGTAAGGCTATTTTTAAGAATCTGCTCCAGACCCAAGAACTTCAGCATGCCGAGAGTGACCGTGGGGTTGAAGCGCAGACCGCCCTTGTAGGGGCCAATAGCCGAGTTGAATTCGACGCGATAGCCGCGATTGACCTGGACCTTGCCAGAGTCATCAACCCAAGGAACGCGGAACATCACAATGCGCTCGGGCTCCACGAAGCGCTCGAGCAGCGCGTTCTCTTCATATTCGGGATGTGCGTCAAGCGCAGGGCCAAGCGTGCTCAGAATTTCAGTGGCGGCTTGGATGAATTCGGGCTGGTCGGCGTTCTTTACCTTCAGCTCCTCAAGAATTCGTTCGGCGTAGGACATGCGATTCTCCTTCACGCAATGTTAATGCGGGTCGGCCAAAGCCGCAGGGCGCATACCTGCGCCTCCCCTTCTGATGTGGTTTAGCATACGTGGCTCGTGTTTCATGAATGTTACGCATTGCGAGAAAGTTACGAGCCCGGTGAAAATAATCGTCGAAACGACCGCTTACCTTCGCTGTGAAGCCGCCGATACCGAGTGGAGCCCTCGAGCATCGAACGCCGAGGGCTCCACAAGTGACGGATTCTGTTGCTATTGAACGCCAGAGCTGCCAAAGCCGCCGCATCCGCGTTCAGTATCGTCAAGCTGGTCGACAATGCTCCATTCAACATTTTCAACCTTCTGAATCACAAGCTGGGCGATTCGGTCACCTGGCGCTACTTCGAAAGAGGAATGCGCGTCGAGGTTGATAAGGGCGACTTTGAGCTCGCCTCGATAATGGCTATCGATGAGTCCCGGCGTATTAAGCACGGTAACGCCTTGTTTAATAGCAAGGCCGCTACGAGGCTGAACGAAGCCCGCATACCCTTCAGGAATAGCGATTGCAAGGCCCGTGGAAACCAACGCGCGTTCGAAAGGCGCAAGCGACACCGATTCGACTGCGCGAAGATCAACGCCAGCATCACCCGGATAAGCATATACGGGAATAACGGCATCGTCACGGAGCTTTGTTATGGGAATGTTCAAACAGGACATAGATGCAACTTTCTCAATAATGCAACAGCTCAAGTTTCGCGGTTATTCGAGGCCTTCAAGCGCTTCGCGGAACTCCTGAACGGTTTGAAAATCTTTGTACACGCTCGCGAAGCGAATGTAGGCTACATCGTCGAGGCCTCGGAGGTGTTCAAGAACGATATCGCCAAGGTCTTTCGATTTGATTTCAAGACGACCAGCAGCACGAAGTTCTGCTTCGATGTCGTCAATGATCTCGGCTTTTTTCTCGTTTGGGATATTAGGGCGTTTCGCGCAGGCGATGCTGATGCCGCGGTAGAGCTTCTCGCGATCGAAAACCTGAGTCGTTCCGTCGGATTTCACAACGATAATCGGGTTGTCTCCAAGGCGTTCGTACGTCGTGAAGCGGTTTCCGCATTTCAGGCATTCGCGACGACGGCGAATTGAGTTGAACTCATCGGAGGGACGAGAGTCAACGACTTTAGATTCGGGGTGGCCACAAACGGGGCAGCGCATATGCCCTCCAATCATACCCACCTCGCGCGAGGCGAAGTAAGCGTACGAGTCGACAATATGCCATTCATGATACACGGTTGCGACAAGAGCCACCGAAATGAAAAAGAATATACACGATAAGAAGGACGCGTGCGGCTACGTTCTTCGATGCATTGCAGCAAAGAACGAAAGGTGCGACGAATGGGCTTCCATCAACTGCAGCCAATCGCAGCGCCACCGTCGCTCAATGCGGCAAAAGCGACGGTGGGCTCAGAAGAAGCTAGAGCATAACGATGAGAACGCCAACGAAGAAAGACACAATAGCCGCGGCTGCCAGCTTAGGTATGGAGACAACATCGTGAGCGAAAGCACCTGCAGACTCGGTCTCACATGGAGCGAACAATTCCGATGCGCCAAAGGCGCGCATCGAAAAAGCAAGGTCGTCGCAAAGCGTTGCAGCGGATTCAGGTTGATTCTGAGCGGTAAAGCGGTCGGAGCCGACCCCTATGTTGCGATGCTTCGCTTCTTCAGTACCATGATAGGAGTCGCGTTCAAGGCGGCGATC
The DNA here is from genome assembly GCA_934661005.1 of uncultured Slackia sp. Classification (GTDB taxonomy): domain Bacteria; phylum Actinomycetota; class Coriobacteriia; order Coriobacteriales; family Eggerthellaceae; genus Slackia. Next base: position 16,231 of record CAKUIK010000024.1, on the reverse strand, counting down.
GATTGGGATAATGCGTGCACCCTGTTCGATTTTTCGCGCAGCTGTTCCATCGAAGAAATCGGCCTGAAGAGCCAGAGGACGAACCGACTTTGCGCCATTGACAACCGCTTTCATAGCAACTCCTTCGAATATAGCTTGCAACGAACCTTTGTTCGTGGTTATAATAAATCGCACAAAAGTTCGTGTCAATGATTTTTCAAACATTTGTTCGACAGGAGTTCGTATGGGCGCCGATGAGGTCAAGAACACTAAGAAAATAACGAAGAAGCAGAAGGCTGTGCTTGATTTCATCGAGCAGCGAATCGACGAAACGGGCATCGCTCCTACCGTTCGCGATATTTGCGACGGCCTGGGCCTCTCTTCGCCTTCAACCGTGCATGTGCATTTGAAAACGCTCGAAGAAAAGGGCTATATCCATCGCGATCCGCTGAAATCACGATGCATTACTATCGTCGGGCGCGAACAAAAGGCCAAAGAACCTGAGCTTGAGCCGGTTGGCACGGGCGCGTTTTCCGATGTTGTCTCCTTGCCTGTGGTTGGTAACGTGGCGGCAGGAATTCCTATTCTCGCGGAGCAGAACGTGACCGAGACCATTCCGCTGCCCGTCGAGATCGTGGGTGATTCCAGCTCGTTCTTGCTGAAGGTGCGCGGCGATTCCATGATTGAAATCGGCATCAACGATGGCGATTTCGTAGCCGTAAAAGAACAGCCTACCTGCAATAACGGCGATATCGTAGTCGCTATCGTCGAAGATGGCGCAACGGTGAAGCGCTTCTATAAAGAAAAGGGTCACGTTCGTCTTCAGCCCGAAAACTCCTCCATGGAGCCGATCATCGTTACCGAAAACGTTTCCATCGCCGGCAAGGTCGTTGCGGTTTTTCGTCGGCTGTAATTCGCGAGCGAGCTGATCGCATTCGTAGCCAAAACTACGCAGGCCCCTGGTGCTTCGTCGAAAAACGAATCACCAGGGGCTTTAACATCTAAGACACTTTAAATGGGTCGAACTGCCTTGCTAAATCACGAGGAACGCGAACAGTGAGGTTCGTTCCGTTTTCGTCAAAGGTTTCGGCAATAACGGTGCATTTCGCATGCGCGATGGAAACGATATCGCCACGAGAAAAAGGAATGGCGACTTCCATCGTATGCTCGGTCGCCGTAGCGGCCCTGGCGATGGCTTCAAGAAGCTCATCGCACCCCTGCCCTGTTTCCGCCGACACCAGCACTGCTCCAGGATGCAAACGCGAAAGCGCAAGGGCTTCGGTTTCGTCCAAAAGGTCGACCTTATTGAACACGGTAATGCGCGGAATGTTCTGGGCATCGATTTGCTGCAGCGTATCTTCCACGGCGCGCATCTGCATCTCTCGTTCTTGGGAAGACGCATCGATTACATGGAGCACCAAATCGGCACCACGAATCTCATCAAGCGTGCTTTTAAACGCCTCAACGAGCGTGGTCGGCAGCTTTTGAATGAATCCAACCGTATCGGTGAGCGTAACCTCGCGTCCTTCCGGAAGCACGAGCTTGCGCGTAGTGGAGTCGAGGGTGGCGAAAAGCTTGTCATAAGAAAGCACGTCGGCACCTGCAAGTCGGTTAATCAAACTTGACTTACCGGCATTGGTATAGCCTGCTTCAGCAATCTTGAAGACGCCCGACGCATATCGGGCCGAGCGTTGCGTTTCTCGCATGCGAGAAACCTGCTCGAGCTCACGGCGAATCGACGTAATGCGCTTTCGCACCATGCGGCGGTCGACTTCGAGCTGGCTTTCACCTTCGCCGAAACGCGAACCTACGCCGCCGCCCATGCGGTTGCTCGCCAAGTGTGCCCACATGCCGCGCAACCGTGGCAACAGATACTGGTTTTGTGCGAGCCTCACCTGCAAACGGCCTTCTTTTGTGGTGGCATGAAGCGCAAAGATATCCAAGATAAGTGCCGTGCGGTCAATGACCTTTACGTCTTTCGGCACGGCCTTTTCAAGGTTGCTTTGCTGCGAAGGCGTGAGTTCATCGTCGAAGATCACGACATCCGCCGCATAGGCATGGCACATCTCAGCAATTTCTTCCGCTTTGCCCGATCCAACGAATGTACGAGGGTTGATGGCGTCAAGTTTTTGATAAGTGGTCGCAACGACTTCAGCGCCAGCGGTGTCGGTCAAACGAGCGAGCTCCTCAAGCGACGAAAGCAGCGTTGCAGGGTCGTCCCCCTTGAGCTGGATTCCAACGAGAATCGCACACTCGCAACCCTCGTCCATCGTTGAAAGTGAATCGGCGAAAGACACTCATGCCTCCTAGAGCAACCGTTGAATCTCGTCTGCCATGCGCGCTACATCGCCATCATCTGCAGTAATCCAGCGCACACGCTCGTCGTGGCGCCACCACGAACGCTGCCGTTTTGCATATCTCCGTGTAGCGAGCTTAATCGCCTCGGATGCTTCATTCATCGAGCAACGACCCTCAAGCGCTTCGACGACTTCCTTGTAGCCAATGGCTTCGCGAGCAGTGAGCGCATCGGTAAAACCTTTATCGCAAAGCGCGCGCACTTCGTCGACAAGCCCCGCTTCAAACATGCTGTTGACGCGGGCGTTAATGCGTTTCTTCAAAAGCTCGGGGTCTACCGAAAGGCCGAAGAACAGTGCTGGCACCGCTTGCCCAAGCGTTGCCAGACCCGCATGCTGCGACGCGTATGAAGGACCATCAAGTTCGAGCATCTCCAAAGCACGCAGCACGCGCTTCGAGTTATTGGGATGAATGATGGCTGCGCTTTCGGCGTCGCGCTGTTGGAGCTCTTGCCAAAGAGCATCGCTGCCTCGTTCGGTCAAAAATGCCGACCACTTCTCACGCACGGGGTTATTCACCTGCTCGCCGGAAGCGAAATCATAATCGTCGATTGCCGCCCGAACATAGAAGCCTGTTCCTCCCGCAAGTACGCTGCGCTTCCCACGCGAATCGATATCGGCAAAACAGCCTCGAGCGTAATCTTGGAAAAGCGACGCCGAATATGCTTCGCCAGGCTTGCGAATGTCAAAGCCCCAGTGAGGCACCATGCGTTCCGATATGGGCAACTTGCCCGTACCGATATCCATTCCTTCATAGATTTGCATAGAGTCGGCAGAAACCACTTCCCCATCGATGCGGCGAGCGATTTCTTGGGCAACATCGGTTTTTCCCGAGGCGGTAGGGCCAACAATTACGATAACGGGGTTCGCAAGCTCCAAACGGCGCTCGAGCTTGCTATTCGCCATCAACGACCTCGCCCGACAAATACCAGGTAAGCGATTCGTCGATGCGAACCTTTACGATTGTGCCCTCGAGCTCTTCTATGGTTTTTCCCGAAGGGATAGGCGCATGCACCGTGACATTGTGCGGGCTGCGGCCGGCAAGAATATCCTCATCACGCTTCGAGGTGCCTTCGACGAGCACATCAAGAACGCGGCCCGTGAAGCGTTGGTTTTGCTCATGGGCGCCTTCTTGAACGATGTCGACGAGCTCGTCGAAACGGCGCTGAATAGTCTCACGCGGAGTAGGATCGTCCATTTTTGCAGCAGGCGTTCCCTCTCGCTTCGAATAGATAAAAGTGAACACCTGCCCGTAGCCCACTTCACGCACGAGCTGGGCGGTTGCTTGGAAATCTTCTTCCGTTTCGCCGGGGAACCCAACAATGATATCGGTCGACAACGCGACATCGGGATTCGCTTCGCGCACCTTTCTTACGAGTTCAAGATAATGCTCGGCGGTATAACGGCGATTCATTTCCTTCAAAACGCGATTGCTGCCCGATTGGACGGGCAAGTGTAACGCGGGCATGAGGTTGGACAGTTCCCCAAACAGAGCGATAACCTCGTCGGTGAGGTCTTTCGGATGCGACGTGGCAAAACGAATGTGTTCGACGCCCGTTGCGGACACGGCGCGCAGCACATCGGCGAAACGAGGCTCGCCATACAGGTCGCGACCGTAGGAGTTCACGTTTTGGCCCAGAAGCGTAATCTCTTTCACGCCGTCGTTGACGAGCGCTTGAGCTTCCGCCGCGACGTCTTCGATGGTGCGTGATTTTTCACGGCCTCGAACATAAGGGACGATGCAATAGGTGCAGAAATTATTGCAACCTGAAGTGATGGGCAACCATGCGGCCCACGTATGCACGCGCTTGCTGGGCAGGTCGGTCGCGAACTTCTCGCTCGCTTCATAGACTTCGGCCTGATGACCCTTGCCTACCAATACCGATTCGATAAGGCGAGGGAGGCGATCGATGTTTTGCGTGCCGAAAACCACATCGACATGCGTAAGTTTTTCCATGAGCTTCGCGCCATCTCGTTGGCCGATGCAGCCACCAACGCACACGATGCGCTTGTCGAGCTTGCTGCCTTCAGGAAGCGGAATATTCTTCATCGAGGCGACTTGTCCCATAAGCCTCGTGTCGGCTGCTTCGCGCACGCAGCATGTAACGAACACGACGATTTCGGATTCTTCGAGCTCGGGCACTTGGACTGCACCGAGCGATTCGAGCATACCAGCGATTCGCTCTGAGTCGTGCTCGTTCATTTGACAACCAAAAACTTGCAGGAAAAAGGTCTTATCGGAAATTGCAGACAGCATACAGCGAGCTACCACTTTCTAGAGAGGCTATTATGATGGCAGAACTACGATCGACGTTCGACGTTGAAACGAATAGCAGTGCGATATTCGCCATCTATGACGATATCGGCGAACGAGGGAGCACATACGATTTCAATACCGATGGGCGACAAAAAGCCGCGCGAAATCGCGATGGCCTTCACGGCCTGATTCACGGCACCGGCGCCGACCGATTGGATTTCTACGCACGAACCGTCTTTAATCATGCCAGCAATTGCGCCGGCGACTGATGCTGGTGACGATTTCGACGATACCTTCAGGCAGCTTGCATGCTGCCCGTTTTCAAAATGCTCTGGCATGTGCGTCCTTCTACGATGTTTAGAGTGCGTTATGTTGTGTATATGCCTTAGGGGCTCAAGCATCTTTTTATCTGAGCAATTGTACCTCATATAGTGGCTGAACTGCGCGCAAGCACATTCGAGCCACATTACACACACGCAGAACGCCTTGCTTTCGCGCGAAGCCCTTCTCCGTAGAATTTAAAGTTTTGAAAGTGGGAAAACGACATGTACACCATCTGCGGCAATGCGAATCGAAGGCTCGACATCGGGTTCCAAATAATATGATTCCGCGAGTTCCGAGTACGCTTTTTTCAGAGAAGTCGAGAACGCTTCCAAATCGCAATCGGCCACCTTCAGGCCCCTAAAATCACGATTGAGGGAGACGTTTTGCCTCGAAGGTTTCTTGGTAGATTCATCTTCGCCATCGCGCATGCGATTGAGCGTCTCGAGGAAGGGCGCAAGTGGCGCTATTTGCGCCGCAAGAATTCGGTGCGCGCTTCGCGTGGACATATCAATGCCGAATTGCCTTGCAGCATCAACGAGCGATGCGGCATCGCGTATCAATCCGAGGCGCTTGATAGGAGCCGTCTCAGCGAATGATTCAGATACTGAAAGGAATTGCCTTCCGAATGCATGCATCGTTGCCGCGCAATCAATGAGACTGCCCAGGTATACCGTGCATGATTCGCGATTGGCAAGAGCAAATTCTGAGGCTGTCTTCATAATATTATGGGGGCCCGCACCTACGTACCATGTTCCGTCGCTTCTCTTCACAAGAGGCGACGGCGTGCTTTGGTCGCTTTTTTCAGGCGTGCGCGAGCAATCGAACTCCACGAGGAATACGCTTCCCTTGCCTTCAAGCGAAGCGATGCACTCGGCGCGAACGGCGTTTTCGCGAATCGAGTACAATGCCATGCCGCGGCCATGCACGCCCCATTCGTCCGTCGTCATGGAGTCGAGCTTCGAGGTTACGCGCGACTCGAAGATGCAATCGCGCAGGCGCTCAGGAACGCCGTCGCCATCGTCGGCCATGACAATGCGACGTATGTTCCCCGAACGGGACGTTCCCATAATGATGGTGCGCGCATGGGCATCGCGGGCGTTGCGAAGCATTTCGATCACGGCATCTTCAACGCAGCGAATATCCTGCTTAGCCTGACGCCGTTCCGCCTCGGACACGCGAAGCCGAACGAAGCCATCTCCAAGATCGTCTTCAACGCGCAGCCTCGTGCCGGCTGGCATCGAATCGAGAAATGCGGCAAGCGTTTCAGAATTAGACATTCTTTTGTCCTTCAAACAAGAGTCGTGTGATCACCCTACTCGCCCGGAATACAAAAGAGGCGCCGGTGCGGCGCCTCTCAAACGTTCGAAATTATTTCGCATAGTCTACGGCGCGGCTTTCGCGGATGACAACCACTTTAACCTGGCCGGGATACTGCATCTCGTCCTCGATCTGCTTCGCGATATCATGCGCCAAAACAACGGCGGCAGCCTCGTCGACCATCTCGGGAACGACCATAACGCGAATTTCACGACCCGCCTGCATGGCGTACGTACGCTCGACGCCCTTGTGCGCATTCGCGATTTCCTCGAATTTCTCGAGACGCTTCACGTAGCTCTCGAGGCTTTCCTTGCGAGCGCCAGGGCGTGCGGCCGATACGGCGTCAGCGGCCTGCACCAAAACATCCAGCACGCTGTTCGGCTCGACATCGGCATGATGGGCTTCGATAGCGTGCACGATCTCAGGCTTCTCGCCGAAGCGGCGCGCAAGATCGGCACCGATAACGGCATGAGGGCCTTCAACCTCGTGATCAACGGCCTTGCCGAGGTCGTGCAGAAGGCCAGCGCGCTTTGCGGGAACGGGATCGAGACCAAGCTCAGAAGCCATGACACCGCAGAGGTAGGCAACCTCGAGCGAATGATTCAGGACGCTTTGGCCGAATGACGTGCGGAAACGAAGGCGGCCGAGCGTGCGAACAAGCTCGGGGTGCAGGTCGTGGATGCCCACGTCGAACGTTGCCTGCTCACCGGCCTCCTGAACCTGCTGGCCCACAAGCTTTTCAGCTTTCGCGTACATCTCCTCAATGCGAGCAGGATGAATGCGGCCATCGGCGATGAGGTTTTCCATGGTGACGCGGCCGATTTCGCGACGAACCGGATCGAAGCATGAAATGGTGACGCATTCGGGTGTGTCGTCAATGAGAAGATTAACGCCAGTAAGCTGCTCAAAGCTGCGAATATTGCGGCCCTCGCGACCAATAATGCGGCCCTTCAGGTCGTCAGACGGAATATGAATGGTTTTCACGGTAGTTTCGGCCGTGTGGTCGGCGGCAACGCGCTGGATAGCGAGGCTTAGAATCTCGCGAGACTTCTTGTCGGCCTCAGCCTTGGTGCGCTGCTCAGCCTCACGAATAATCGCGGCGCTCTCATGCGTCACCTCGTCGCGAAGGTTGTCGAGCAATTCCTTCTTCGCTTCCTCGGGCGTCATGCCTGCGACATGTTCGAGACGAACGTTCACTTCCTGAAGAGCATTGTTCAGGTCGCGCTCACGACGTTCGACCTGGCCCTGCATGGAAGAAAGCTGATGCTCGCGGGCGTCGAGGCTTTCGACACGACGATCAACGGATTCCTCACGCTGAGACACGCGATTTTCGGCAGCACGAACTTCTTTCATGCGTTCTTTATGCTCAGCCTGAGCCTCTTGCTTCATTTTGAACACTTCGTCTTTGGCTTCGACTACAGCCTCGCGGCGCATGGTTTCTGCCTGGCGCTTCGCCTCAGTTACCACCTGTTCCGCCTCTTCATGGGCACGTTTGGTGGACGAATTTGCGACGTAGCGGGTGATCAAGTAGCCGCCAGCGATGCCAACGGCCAAGCCGAGGATCAAAAGAACGATTTCCATCGGCCTCCCCTTTCTTCTAATTTCATATACGAAGACAGGCAGCCGGCAAAGAAAATGCCGGGCAAATGCCTGGCATGAGTGAATACACAACAGTAAAGCTAACGCCGAGAATGTGTTCGGCTATGCGGTTGTTATATATCGAGAAAGCGCCCTTATGGGCACTACTGCACTCAAGCACTTCTATGATACACCGAGCTGGAGTATTTTCATTCGGCTGTTTTGAAATTAATCGCGCATGGCCTTAATTCTCTTGCATAAAGCGGCGAGTAGCGGCACTTGCGACCGACGAGGAATAGCCTTTTGCGACAAGCTTGCGATATGCGGATGCGCGAACGTTCTTGGATCGCGGCGGCTTTCGCCGTAAAAGAGCAAGCGCACGTTCCACCTCGGACTCGTCGCTTGAACCACAACCGTACCCACCGCACATAAGCCCATCTTGGGTATCGCCATCAAGACGGAATGGATCGAAGCTTTCGGGTGCGAAAAATTCTTCGGGCCACCCGGGAATATCGCCCGCGACAATACCGGCACGATCAAGTTCATCCTCTATGCCCTTGCGACCCCTTCCCTGAGAGACACGCGTTCGAACAAGAACGGTTCCATAACGAACATCGTCGACCAAACCGCAATCAAGGGCGCGCTGCACAGACGACTCGGCGACATCGCGGGGAAAGCCATCGCGCATAAGACGCTCGACAAGCTCACGCGAACCGCGTTCCCTCGCGCAGGCAAGACGCTTGACCTTTTCAAACGCCCTCTCTTCGTCTTCGGAGCGAGCGTCCATGATGGGCTCAAGAACAAACGGGGCGTCCTTGAAACGCGCGAAAGCATGCGAGGGTGGTTTCTGACTAGCCTTCGGAGCAATGTGGGACACGGAGTCGCAGCGCGCATTGCGGCCCTCCGCCTTGCGAGGGGTGTCGCATTCAGCCTTCAAGTGGTTTGCATTTGCTTGTGATTGCGATTTTCGTAAAAGTTCTTCAGCGTAACGCTTATCGATGTACGGCATGCGGGCCCCAATCACGTCATAAAGAACGCGCCCATTTCGGACTGTGCCAAAATGGGCGCGACTACCGCTATTCCTCAGTCTCGCTGAAAGGCTTTACCGTGGGAATTTCAAAATGATCTCGCACTTTTTGCTCGATTTCGTCGCGAACATCGGGATGCGTACGCAGCATTTCTTTCGCAGCTTCGCGGCCTTGCCCCAAACGGTCTTCCCCATAGGTGTACCACGCGCCGCTCTTCTTTACGACTCCGGCTTCAACGCCCATGTCGACAATGCAGCCTTCGCGCGAAATGCCCTGACCATACATGATATCGAATTCGGCTTGCCTGAACGGAGGGGCGACTTTATTCTTCACGACCTTGGCGCGAACGCGGTTGCCCACGGGATCATTCGTTTTGTTCTTAAGCGTTTCAATGCGGCGGATGTCGATGCGAACGCTCGAGAAGAACTTCAGGGCACGGCCGCCAGTGGTGGTCTCCGGATTGCCAAACATCACGCCAATTTTCTCACGCAATTGATTAATGAAGATGCACGTGGTGTTCGACTTCGAAAGCGAACCGGCAAGCTTGCGAAGCGCCTGAGACATGAGACGCGCCTGCAGGCCAACGCTCGAGTCGCCGATTTCGCCTTCAATTTCGGCCTTAGGAACCAAAGCGGCAACGGAGTCGATAACGATGCAATCGATAGCGTTGGAGCGAACGAGCATATCGCAAATTTCGAGGCCTTGCTCGCCGGTATCGGGCTGCGAGATGAGCACTTCGTCGATATCGACGCCCAAACGGGCAGCGTAGGTCGGATCGAGCGCATGCTCGGCATCGATGAAGGCGACCACGCCGCCAAGAGCCTGCGCCTCGGCAAGAATCTGCAATGCAAGCGTTGTTTTGCCGCTTGACTCAGGGCCATAAATCTCAACGATGCGGCCACGAGGAACGCCGCCGATGCCAAGCGCCGCATCGAGCGGCAAAGCACCCGTAGGAATTGCGGCGACCTCGAGATGCTCGGCGTTGCTTCCGAGCTTCATGATGGCGCCCTTGCCAAACTTCTTTTCAATTTGCTCGGTCGTGAGCTCGAGCATTTTATCTTTATTTTGCGTTTGAGCCATTGCATCTCCTTGCCGCCGGCGTAGCCGGTTTGTGTACCGTGCTCATTATTACGAACAGATGTTCTTACGTCAAGCGTATCGCACAATTAATTCGTGCCGCTGGCGAAGAATACCGACAGGCTCATTCAAGCACAGCATCCTTGCCGAAACCTTGCCCATCCACTGCTGTTTTCCGCGGCGTTTTCACGCGATTATCGCTCGGTTTCCTCGGCAAATCCTTCGCTTTCCCTGGGATTCTGCCGCACTTTTCCGCATGAAGACGAGCCATGCACCTTCCTCGTTGCGCGCGCTACAGGGTTTCGAGAATCATTTCGAGCGCCTTTTGGGTTGCTTGCGCACGCACGCCTTCGCGGTTGCCCTCAAAATGGAACTCCGTTGCAAACGCCGTGTCGCCAGACGCGATGCCAATCCATACCGTTCCCACAGGCTTGCCGGGTTCGGCGCCGCCAGGGCCGGCAATGCCCGTAACGGAGCATGCCACATCGGCGCCAAGCTCCGAAGCAGCCCCACGAGCCATAGCGACGGCGACGCTTTCGCATACCGCGCTTCCTTCGACGAATGCCTCGTCAGGAACGTTCAAGCTCTTCATCTTCACGTCGTTGACGTAGCTCACGATGCCACCACGCACCACGGCAGATGAACCGGGCACTTCGGTAAGCGACGCGGCGATAAGGCCGCCCGTGCAGCTTTCCGCGGTTGCGACGGTCAATCCAGCCCGTTGTGCCTTCTGAACGACAGAACGAGCAACTTCGATACGAATCTCATTTTCAAAGCCGTCTTCAGCCTGCGCGGCAAGATCGGCATTGTCGACAACGCGCACTCGTCCACCCTTAGGCTTAAAACCAATAAGGTGGCGCGCCTTCCAAATATAGTCCGCCATCGAAATGATCGTCAAAATAAGGGCGGCGATCATGACAAGCCAGCTCAAAACATACAAAGCAACGTTGAGGCCATGCGGGAGCATGCCCGTGATTGCGGGGCTTTCTTTTACGACGAACAACACGATGGCAATCATTTGGAACACGGTTTTGAATTTGCCATACCACGATGCGGCAATAACTTCGCCCTTGCTTGCAGCAACCATGCGCACGCCGCTCACGATGAACTCACGAGCGACGATGATGAGCACAGGCCAGCTTGGCAACGAGCCAAGCTCGATCAAGACGAGCAGAGCGGCAACAACGAGCACCTTGTCGGCAAGGGGGTCCATGAATTTGCCGAAATCGGTAACTTCGCCGCGGGAGCGAGCGAGATAGCCGTCAAGCCAATCGGTGCACGAAATCGCAACGAAAATAAGGGCGGCGATCCAGGCCTTCCAGGGATTGAGGAACGCGAGCCCAATCGCATCGGGCCATGGGCTAATGAGCGCCACAACGAAGACGGGCACCAAGCATATGCGAATCATGGTCACGACGTTCGCGGGGGTGAGGATCTTATCGACCGTGCCCTGCCCAGCTGGCGTCGGCTTGCCAGAGGCGTAGGATTCTTTCGAGTCTTTAGCCATGAATGACATCGCCTTCCATCTCGTAAACAAGCGTATCGGTTATGCGAACGCGAACGATATCGCCGATTTCGCCTTCCTCCAGATATACGACGCCGTCAACCTCGGGTGCTTGGCACATGGCGCGGCCGTAGAGCTGCCCATCTTCCTCGCGACCAAGCACGAGCACATCCATCTCTTGCCCAATGCGGGCCGAAACGTGCGACTCGCCAATCGCATCGGAAATATCGCGCAGGCATTGCGCACGCTCAATCTTAATGGCCTCGTCGATTTGGCCATCCATCTCAGCGGCGCGTGTTCCCTCTTCTTGCGAGTACGGGAACACGCCGACATAATCGAATTCAACTTCCTCGAGGAAATTCTGAAGCACGTCGAAATCCATATCGGTCTCGCCCGGAAAGCCAGCGATCAGCGTCGTGCGCAGTGTAATGCCGGGAACGCGCTCGCGAATGCGCTCCACAAGATCGCGATGGGCCTCTTCGTCGCCGCGACGATTCATGGCGCGAAGCACTGGTTTGCTTGCATGCTGAAGAGGCACGTCAAGGTATTTGCATACGTTCTGCCTCGAAGCAATAACGTCGAGCAGCTCGTCGCTGATGCCTTGCGGCTCGATATACATAAGACGGAACCACGTCTGCGGAAACTCGTCTGCAAGCGCGGCGAGAAGCTTGGCCGTGCTCGAAGGTTCGTCGAAATCGTCGCCCCAGCGTCCAGTATCTTGAGCGATAAGGGTAATCTCGCGAACACCTGCCGCAACACGTTCTGCGACAGAAGCGCGAACGGCATCGAGCGTAAAGCTGTGATAGCGGCCGCGAATATACGGAATAGCGCAGAAGGAGCAGAAGCGATCGCAGCCATCGGAGATTTTCACATACGAGGCAGGCGAGCCGCTCCATGGCGATTGCGCTTCAAGGGAGCTCGCTTGCTTTGGAGCCGCATCCCCCAAAACGTCCGCAAGTACTTCAACGATGTCGTCTTCCTTGCTGCACGGCACAAAAGCCTGGGCCTCGCCAAGCTCGCTTGCCAAGTCGTCGCCGTAACGCGCAGGCATGCAACCCGCCACGACAAGTTTTGCGGTGCCCTCAACGAAATTCGGCAGGTCGCATACCTCGAAAATAGCCTCGAGACTCTCTTCGGTAGCCGCCTGAATAAATGAGCACGTATTCACGACCACGACATCGGCCGAAGAAGCGTCGCTGCATACGTTATAGCCAGCGGCATTGAGTCGCTTCGTCATTTCAGCCGTGTCGACTTCGTTTTTGGCGCAGCCAAGCGTCACGAAGCACACGCGCGGCGCTTCGTGAGCCAAAACGTTCACATCAATATTGGACATGTAAGTTACCTTAGCCTTATCGATAGTTCACGTACTGCAGAGGCTGACCGTAATCTTGGCCCTTCAGAAACGCGATGACTTCCTGAAGCGTATCACGCGATGCGGAGGAGACACGCAGCTTGTCGCCCTCGATGGTCACCTTGCACTTGAGCTTCGTGCCGCGAATGTCCTTCGAGATTTTGCTGGCAGTTTCCTTGTCGATGCCCTCGATGATTTCAGCGGTGCGACGAACGCTCTGACCGGCGGCGGGAACGATATCGCCCCATTTCACGGCCGTAAGGTCAACGCCGCGCTTGATGAGTTTGCTGCCAATGACGTCAATCACTTGCTTTGCGACGAATTCGGCAGGCGCAGCCACGGTCAGTTTGCGTCCGCCCTTGTCGAGAGTGATTTCCGCTCCGGAATCTTTAAGATCGTAGCGCTGGGCGATTTCGCGCTTCGCCTGGCCATACGCATTGTCAACTTCTTGCATATCGACGGTGGAAACGACGTCGAAGCTCGATTCTTTAGCCATGATAGGTCCTTTCTGATGCAGGAGTTCGCTGTTAACCCTGGGATGAGCTGGTTGAGGAAGTGTCATTGGTCGATGATGCTGCACTTGATGCGCTCGACGACTGCGCAGCCGCATCGGGATGGGCTTCATTCCATGCCGCGAGGATGTCGTTGAAATTCACCTCGTAGCGAAGAATGCCGTTCGTAACGTATTGCGACAAATCGACAGCCTGGCCATCGACCGTCACCGTAAGGCCGTCATAGGGGCTCGCAACAATGGTGAGTGAGTCGGTTACGTCGTAGCTATCGGACGAGCCGCCCGACAGATTCTCGGCAACCAGGCAGGTATCCCCCTCATAGATTTCGACATACGGCGTTTCGCCTTTCGCAACCGAGTAGGCCACGACCGCCTTCGTAGGGGCGGTCTCGGTTTTCTTGGACGTGGTCTCCTTGGCCGCCTGCGTTTCGGAAGATTCAGAGCCCGAAGAGGAGCTCGACGAGGAATTCGACGACGAAGAGGTTTCAGGGAGCCCCGTGATGTTCATGGGCGTGCTTTGCTGCGCACTCGAGGCCGCCTTCGAACCAACGCCATTCGCCAAAAACGCAATGACGACGACAAGGAGCAGGATAATGATGCCGGCGATCAGGAACGGAAGCTTGTCGCTCAGGCCCGATTTATTGGTACCAAGGTTGCTCGGAGCAGCATACACGCTGATGGAGTGCTCTTCGGGGAGCGCTGAACGCCTTGATTGGCGGGGCATGTACGTATCTTTCTCTTCTTCCTCGGAGCGTCGAAGCCTGCGAGTAGAACCAGCCGCAGCCGGGTTCGAACGGCGGGAAGACGGACGCGCAGGAGCATCGTCGAGGCGGCGCGTGCGCTCGGCGCTCTCGCCTGCAACTTGTTGGCGCGTATGGTTATAAAGGCCCTGGCCGTAGGCATTATAGGAGCCAACGTGCACGGCGCCAGCACGACGATTATGCGATGTTGAAGGGGGCCGCTGCGCGATAGCCCGCTCGGCGGAAGACAGCTCGCGCGATTCTGCCGAGCCGCGATCGATGTCGTCGAAAAGGCCCGTGTCAAACGACGAACCACCGAACGAACGCGATTGCGAAGGCCGCGACGAGGCACCGCCCGAACGAGACGACCTGCTCGAACGCTGGGAATCGAGCCCTAGTCGACGAGCGCGATTGCGAGAGCTCTCGGCCTCAATCGCGGCATATTCGTTTGAAAGCGCATCGTCTTTGGAGACGCGATCAGCCGCTGCGGCGCGCGCCCGCGAGCGTTCGTCGGCATGGATTTCCTCGCGCAACCCATGGTGGCGCCTGCCAGACGGCATATCGAAACCGGTCGGACGAATATTCTTGCGCGCGCGTTCGACCTGTTCCTGGTATTGCTGCGACAAGTACTGGTCAACGAGCTTCGTAGCATTCAAGCCCAAATAGCGCGCATACGCGTTAATCATGTTGCGTGAATAACCACGCGGCGGCATATTGGAAAGGTCCCCCGCCTCAATGCACTCCAAAATATCGGGGCGAATGCGGAGCTTGCGAGCGACAGACATGAGGTCTTCGCCCGAACGCTCGCGCGCTTCACGCAGAATATCGCCGAAATTCGATTCGTTCACTCTTACTCCTAGAATCCATCTTCCGCGGCGTCGCGCGCCTCAAAAGCCTTCAAAGATTCAAGTTCCATTTCATCGACAAGCACATCGCGGGGTTTGCTGCCATTCGGCGGGCCCACAACGCCCTTCTCTTCTAGCATATCCATGATGCGCCCTGCGCGGGAATACCCTACGCTTAATTTGCGCTGAATGTTCGAAGTTGACCCAAGGCCGCTTGCGACAACGATATCGGCTGCGTCCCACAAAAGCGGATCATCGGCGCTCGAGGATCCGCCGGAACCGTCGGGCATCGACGAACCTAGGCTAATCACGTTCGTCTGAAGGATTTCGCTATGGTATTCGGGCTCGCCCTGGGATTTCAGATGGCTCACTACCGCCTCGATTTCCTCTTCCGAGACGAAGCAGCCCTGCAAACGCTGTGGCTTTGGCCATTCAGGCTTGCTGAAAAGCATATCGCCCAAACCGATGAGGTTTTCAGCGCCCGGCGTGTCGAGGATAACGCGAGAATCGATGCCCGATGCCACGTTGAATGCGATACGGTTCGTGATATTCGCCTTAATGAGGCCCGTCACGACATTGGTCGAAGGGCGCTGCGTGGCGACAATCATATGGATGCCCGCAGCTCGCGCAAGCTGAGCGATGCGGCTGATCGAAAGCTCGACTTCCTTGCCGACATTCATCATGAGGTCAGCAAGCTCGTCGATGATGATGACGATATAGGGCATTTTTTTCGGCCATTCATCTTCGGGCTGCTCTTCGTTGTCGAGCTGTCCGCTTTCGACCTTTTTGTTGTATTGCGAGATATTGCGCACGCCCGCCTTCGACATCACCTTCAAGCGGCGCTCCATTTCGGCGACGCCCCACGAGAGTGCGCTCGCCGCTTCCTTGTTCTCGGTAACGACGGGCACATACAAATGAGGAATGCCGTTATAGGGCGTAAACTCGACGCGCTTCGGGTCGATCATGATAAAACGAACCTCATCGGGCGTAGCGCGCATGAGAATCGACATGATCATCGCGTTGATGGCGACCGATTTACCCGAACCGGTGGTACCGCCGATAAGCAGGTGCGGCATTTTCGCGAGGTCAACCACAATGGAATGACCCTCGACGTCTTTTCCGATGGCCATCTCGAGCGGCGCGCCGTGGGCGTCTTTAAGCACATCGCCCAGAAGGACGTTCTGTCGCGTGCGGTTTGGCACTTCGATGCCAACGTGATTTGTGCCGGGAATAGGCGCGAAAATGCGAACGCCGGGCGCGGCGAGCGCCAGGGCGATATCGTCGGTCAAGCTCATGATTCGGCTCACGCGCACGCCAGAGGGCAAGTCGACCTTGAAAAGCGTAACGGTAGGGCCGGCAACCCAAC